>CAJUAC010000145.1 GCA_910583885.1 uncultured Oscillospiraceae bacterium
CCTCAGCGTCTTCTGGATATCCTTTTCCCTTGAATTTCAAATGCTGTTGCCCTGCCAGGAGAAGGCGGCGGAGGCGGTGGGGGTGACACGGCAGGCCCTGGCGAAGTGGGAGACCGGCGAGACCACACCGGACATCCTCCACAGCGATGCACTGGCAGCGCTGTACGGCGTTTCCTTGGACGACCTGCTCCACTTTGCGCAGGACAGCGTCCCGCCGCCCCCCAGGGGCAAGCATGTTTTCGGCGTGGTACAGCTGGGGGAGCGGGGGCAGGTGGTCATCCCCAAGCGGGCCCGGGAGCTGTTCCATCTGGGCCGCGGGGATACCCTGGTGGTGCTGGGGGATACCACCCCCGGTACGGCGGGGATTGCCCTGATCCCCGCCCAGTTTTTCACCAGCCTGTTGGAGCTCGCCACCCAAGTCCAGGAAGATGCGGACCGGAAGGAGGGGGACGCATGAATGCGCTGGCCGTAGATGGGCTGACCAAGGCCTACCCCTCGTTTACTCTGGATCACGTATCCTTCACCCTGGGCCGGGGACGGATCATGGGCCTGATCGGCAAAAACGGGGCCGGGAAGTCCACCACGATCAAGTCCATCCTGCATCTGGCCACCCCCGACAGCGGGCGGGTGGAGGTGCTGGGGATGGATATAGCGGCCCAGGAGGCGGCCTGCAAGCAGGCAATGGGGGTGGTGCTGGGCGGGGCAGGCTTCTACCAGCGCAAAAAGCTCTCCGCCATCACCGCCGTTACCAGCCGCTTTTACCGGAATTGGGACAGGGCCGCCTACGAGCAGTACCTGCGGGAATTCGGGCTGGACCCAGGCAAGCAGATCCAGGCGCTCTCCACTGGGATGCAGGTGAAATACCAGATTGCCCTGGCCCTGTCCCACCGGGCGGAGCTGCTGATCCTGGATGAGCCCACCAGCGGCCTGGACCCGGTGAGCCGGGATGAGCTGCTGGAGCTGTTCCGGGCGCTGGTATCTGGTGGGGAGCGGAGCATCCTCTTCTCCACCCATATCACCTCCGACCTGGACAGGTGCGCGGACGATATCACCTATCTCAAGGACGGCCGGATCCTGGCCAGCGGGGAGAAGGGGGCGTTCCTGGATGCCTTCCAGCATCTCCGCGCCGACGCCGGTCCCGGGCCGCTGAGCCTGGAGGAGATTATGGTCCGCACAGAGAGGAGGTGTTTCCATGTTTGACCTGTTGTACAAGGAGCTGCGGCTGGCCGCCCACCCGTCACTCTACCTGTTTATGCTGATGGGTGCGCTGCTGCTGATACCGGCGTATCCCTACGGCGTTGTGTTTTTCTTCGGCACGCTGGGCATCTTCCAGACCTTCCAGTTTGGGCGGGAGACCGGGGATGTCTGCTATACGGCCCTTTTGCCGGTGCGGAAGCGGGATGTCGTGAAGGGGAAGTGCCTGCTGGCTGTGTTTATGCAGCTGGGCCAGCTGGCGCTGTCCATCCCCTTCGCGCTGCTGCGGACGGTGCTGCTGCCAAGCGGGAACCCGGTGGGGATTGAGGCAAACGCGGCCTACTATGGGTTCGGCCTGGCAATTTACGGGGTATTCAACTTGGTGTTTTTCGCCTGGTTCTACCGGACCGCCTACCAGTCCGGAACCGCTTTTCTCATAGCACTGCTCCCAACGGTTTTGGGCATTGCCCTGATGGAGGCCCTGGTCCATCTGCCGGGGCTGGCGTGGCTGGATGGCACCCGCCCGGCAGCGCTGATGCGGCAGCTTCCCGTGCTGGCTGCCGGAGGCGCCATCTACCTCTGCGGCACCCTGGGGGCATATGCCGCCGGTACCAGGCGGTTTGAGAAGCTCGACCTGTAGCCCACCCAAGAGATCGGGGTGCTGTCCGTTTATCAAAGATGTTTTAGAGGGGCCCGGCTGTTTGCCGGGCCCCTCCTGGGCATATCAAAGTTGTGTCTGCGCCACCTGATCCCCCTGGCACAGGGTGGGATCCCTACCGCTTAAAGCTGTCCTTCAGGCCCACGCTGCGGTTGAATACCAGATGGCCTGGCCGGCTGTCCTTACTGTCCAGGCAGAAATAGCCCACCCGCATAAACTGGAAGCTGGCAGGTGCGGCGGCATCCTTGAGCCCCGCCTCCACCTTGCAGCCGGTGACGGTCTCCAAAGAGTCGGGCGCCATGCACGCCAGGAAGTCCTTGTCCGCAGCATCCGGCGCGGGGTCGTCAAACAGGTTGCCGTACAGGCGGCACTCACAATCCACTGCCGTGGCCGCGTCTACCCAGTGGATGGTCGCACCCTTGACCTTCCGCCCGTCAGCAGGATTGCCGCCCCGGCTGTCCGGGTCATACGTCGCCAGGATCTCCACCACGTTGCCTGCCCCGTCCTTCCGGCAGCCGGTGCAGGTGATGAGGTAGGCCCCCTTCAGGCGGCACTCCGGGCCGCCTGGATACAGGCGCTTGTACTTGGGGACAGGCTCCTCCATAAAATCCTCCGCCTCCACGTACAGCTCCCGGGAGAAGGTGATCTGCCGCGTCCCGTCCTCGGGGCGGTTGGGGTTGTTCTCCACCTCAAAGGTCTCGCTCCGGCCCTCAGGGTAATTGGTAATGGTCAGCTTCACCGGGCGGATAACCGCCATCACCCGCTGGGCCGTCTCATTCAGGTCCTCCCGCAGGCAGTGCTCCAGGAAGCTGAACTCCACTGTGCTGGAGGCCTTGGCTACGCCGATGCGCTCGCAGAAATTGCGGATAGCGGCAGGGGTATAGCCCCGCCGGCGCAGGCCGCAGAGGGTGGGCATCCGCGGGTCATCCCAGCCGGAGACCTTCCCCCCCTCCACCAGGGCCCGGAGCTTCCGCTTGCTCATGACAGTATAATTGATCCCCAGGCGGGCAAATTCGATCTGGCGGGGCTTTGCAGGCAGGTCGCAGTTGGCAATTACCCAGTCGTACAGAGGCCGGTGATCCTCGAACTCCAGGGAGCACAGGGAGTGGGTAATGCCCTCCAGGGCATCCTCAATGGGGTGGGCAAAATCATACATCGGGTAGATGCACCACTTGTCCCCCTGGCGGTGGTGATGGGTGTGGTTGATGCGGTAGAGCACCGGGTCACGCATATTGAAATTCCCGCTGGCCAGGTCAATCTTTGCCCGCAGGGTCATGGCGCCGTTGGGGAACTCCCCCGCCCGCATCCGGCTGAAGAGCTCCAGGCTTTCCTCCATCGGGCGGTCCCGGTAGGGGCTGCGGGCGGGGGTATTCACATCCCCCCGGTATTCCCGGCACTGGTCCGGCGTGAGCTCGCATACGTAGGCCAGCCCCTTTTTGATGAGCTCCTGGGCGCAGTCATACATCTTCTCAAAGTAGTCAGAGGCATAGAAGAACCGGTTGCCCCAGTCGAAGCCCAGCCAATGGATATCCTCCTGGATGGCCTCCACGTACTCCACGTCCTCCTTGGCGGGGTTGGTGTCGT
>CAJUAC010000146.1 GCA_910583885.1 uncultured Oscillospiraceae bacterium
GCAGCTTCAGGCACAGCGTTTCAATGTCCCGCTCCATCTGGTCAATCTCGCCCTCCAACGGCTTGACCTGTTCCGCCAGTGTGCGGTCACCGTTCTCCAACGCCTTCGCCGCCTTTGAGATGGCCTCCTCGCACAGCGCCCCCATCTGGATGAGTTCCGTATTCAAAAGGGCAAGCTGTTCATCAAACTTACTTCTCACTTACCCAAACCTCCCTGTGATGTAGTCCTCCGTGCGCCGGTCCTCCGGCTGGGAGAACAGTCTTTCCGTCTCGCCGCACTCGATCAGCTCCCCCAGCAGGAAGAACGCTGTGCGGTCGGAAATGCGCACCGCCTGCTGCATATTGTGGGTCACGATAACAATAGTGTACCGCTCTTTCAGCTGCATTGCAAGTTCCTCAATTTTGGAGGTGGAAATGGGGTCCAGGGCGCTGGTGGGTTCGTCCATCAGCAGCACCTTCGGCTCCACAGCCAGGGCGCGGGCGATACAAAGCCGCTGCTGCTGGCCTCCGGAGAGGCCCAGGGCGTTCTTTTTCAGTCGGTCCTTCACCTCGTCCCAGATTGCCGCCCCCCGGAGGGAGCGCTCCACAATATCGTCCAGTTTGGCCTTGTTGCGGACACCATGGGTCCGGGGACCGTAGGCGATGTTGTCATAGATACTCATGGGGAAGGGATTGGGCTTCTGGAACACCATGCCGATCTCCTTCCGCAGCAAGTTCACATCCAGGCCAGGGGCGTATACATCCTGCTCCCCATAGCGCACCTCGCCGGTGATCTTCACGCCAGGAATTAAATCGTTCATCCGGTTCAGTGTTTTCAGAAAGGTGGACTTCCCACACCCGGAGGGACCGATAAAGGCGGTAATGTTCTTCTCCGGAATTTCAATATTGATATTGTTCAGTGCCTGGGCCGTCCCATACCACAGGCACAAATCCTTTGCGGTAACAATACTGCTCATAACGCTCTCCTTTTTTTGAAGATCCGGCCAACCAGGACTGCGGCAAAATTGATGGTCAGCGTCAGTGCCATCAGAATCGCGGCGATAGCAAAGGATGCCTGTGCGCCGCCCGGCCCCGGCTCCTTGGTGTAGAGGTACAACGCCACAGTAAGGGTGGCTCCCGGACTGCCCAGGCCGCTGAGAAAGCCGTTCAGAACATGAGCGAATCCCGCTGTAAATAACAGCGCCGCCGATTCCCCCAAAATGCGGCCCGCCGACAGGATACAGCCAGTGATTACCCCATCCACACAGCCAGGGAGTACTACCGTCCGAACGACCCGCCATTTTCCGGCTCCCAGGCCGAAAGCCCCTTCTCGGTAGCTCTGCGGCACGGTTTTCAAGCTCTCCTGTGCGGTACGCATGACAGTAGGCAGGTTCATAATAACCAGTGTCAATGCCCCGGCCAGCAGACAGGAACCGAAGCTGTTGGCGAAAATCAGCATCCCTACCAGCCCGAAGATAATGGACGGAATGCCGGACAGGGTTTCTGCCGCGTACTCAATGACCGTCACCAACCTCTGGCTGGAGGCATACTCTGTCAGATAGATGGCCGCACCCACTCCCAGGGGAAGTACAATCAGCAGCGTAGCTACGATGATATAGACTGTGTTCAAAATATCCGGCAAAATGCCAATCGTTCCCGCCAGATAGCTTGGTTTTGTGGAGAGCAGTTCCCAGGTAATACTGGGGAGTCCCTTTATCAGAACATATCCAATCAGGAACAGGGCAATTCCACAGGTCAGAGCTGTGGACAGTGCCATCAAGCCCCTCATCAGGCCAATGTAACCCTTCCGTTTGGTCGTGATCCAGTTGCTTTGCATGGTCAGCCCTCCTTTTTGCGTTTCAGGAAGAAATTCAGCGCGGCATTGAGCAGCAGCACGAATAGGTAGAGAACCAGGGCAATAGAGAACAGGGCCTGCCGCTGCAATCCGCTGGAATAGGCCATCTCGCTGGCGACTGCCGTGGTGAGAAAACGGACGCTCTGGAACAGGGACGGCATATTAGGCACATTGCCGGACACCATCATCACCGCCATAGCCTCTCCGATAGCCCGGCCCACCCCCAGTACTACCGCCGCCGCTATGCCGCTTTTTGCTGCCGGAGCGGATACGCGGAAGTAGGTTTCGATGGGTGTAGCCCCCAGAGCAAGGGAGGCATCCTCGTATTCCTGCGGGACCGCCTCTAACGCAGTGACAGACACCTTAATAATGGAAGGCAGGATCATAATGGCCAGCACGATGATCGCCGCCAGCAGACTGGCCCCGTCCGGCACATGAAAGAGCTGCCGTATTCCCGGAACCAGCACCAGCATACCTACCAGACCGTAGACCACCGAGGGGATGCCCGCCAGCAGACTGACAGCAGATTCCACCACAGCTTTCACCTTTGGCGGGGCCAGCTTTGCCAGATATACCGCCGTGAAGAAGCCAACCGGTACGCCAAAGAGAATAGCTCCGGCAGTTCCATAGATGCTGGTCAAGATAAAAGGCAGAATTCCGAAGGACGGTTCTTTTGCTGTGGATTCCCAGGTGTCTCCCAACAGGAAGTCCAGCAGGCCAATTTGCCGGATAGCAGGGATTCCGGACAGGATCAGATATACCGTAATAAGCAGGACACAGCCCACCGTGACCAGACCCAGGAACAGGAATATCCCGTGAATCAGGTTTTCTATAAACCGTTGATGTTTTCCCATAAATTGAGCCTCCTAATGGGTAGGAGCGGCGGCAGAGAAAGCCGCCGCTCCACGAGAGGGGTTCAGTTCGCCGCCACCGCGCCGGCCTTACTGATAAAGTCAGAGGCATCGGCAGAGGTTGCGAAATCGAAGAATGCCTGGGCGGCCTCGGACAGCTTGGCATCGGTCTTTGTCACCAGCACGAAGGGACGCTGGATCACATAGCTGCCGTCCTTGACGGTGTCCTCGGTGGGAGCCACGCCGCCCACGGTAAGGGCCTTTACGCTGTCACTGACAGAAGCTAGAGAAGCGTAGCCGATAGCGTCCGGATTCTGAGAGACGGCAGTAATCACATCGCCGGTAGAGGTCAGTTCCTGGCGGTACTGGCAGGCATCCTCGGTGCCGGTAATGGATTCAAAGCCGTCCCGCGTTCCGCTGCCAGCCTCCCGGCCAATGAGGACTACGGCCGCGTCGCTGCCGCCTGCATCCTTCCAGTTGGTGATCTCGCCGGTGTAGAGCTTGGCGATGGTTTCCACGTCCAGGTCGGCCACGGGGTTGTCCGGGTGAACGATGACGGCGATGCCGTCATAGGCCAGGACGGTGGCCGTCAAGCCGCTGGCTGTTTCCTCATCCTTCAGATTGCGGCTGCTGAGGCCAATGTCACAGCGGCCCTCCTGGACAGCCTTGATGCCGGAGCCGGAACCGGTGGGGTTGTAGGTAAAGGTCACGCCGTCGTTCTGCTCCATGAACGCCTCGCCCAGCGC
>CAJUAC010000147.1 GCA_910583885.1 uncultured Oscillospiraceae bacterium
ATTCTTTCTTTGTGATATATTTCTCTCTTTGTCCAGTTTCTTCTTGACATTTGCCCAAAATTTATGCTTTTTGGATGGAAAGCCCTCCAGCCCGTCAGGGCCTCACCGATGAAGCAGGGGGGAGAGGGGCTTGTAAACCAGGAAGGCCAGCGCCATATCCAGCAGGCCCTTGAGGAGGGTAAAGGGGGCGTTGAAGATCAGCAGACAGGCCAGCAGGCCGTCCACGGAGGGGATCAGCTCCTGGTACATGCCGATGATCGTGTCCAGAGGCATGAAGACGGTGTAGAAGGGGTAGGAGATGAAATAATTGACCGGGACGCTGCAAATCGCCATGACTGCCGCACCAGCCAGCGCGCCCAGCAGGGCGCCCATGCGGGTCTTTTTGTACCGGTAGATCAGCCCCGCCGGGATTACAAAGCAGATGCCCAGCAGGAAGTTGCACAGTTCGCCTACGCCGTTGGTGGAGCTCATAGCCAGGTTGATGAGGTTTTTCACCAGGCACACCGCTGCGCCGCTGAAGGGCCCGAGGCTGAACGCCGCCAGCAGGGCGGGCAGCTCGGAGAAGTCCATCTTGACAAAGGGCGGGATCAGGAAGGGGATGGGGAAGTCCAGGGCCATGAGGACGGTGGCCGCCGCCGCCAGCATGGCGGTGACAGCGAGCTTGTGGGTCTTTTGGGTGGTTGACATAAAAATACACTCCTTTACGGTAATACCCGAAGACAATCCATCCCCGGAGTGCTGCCGCAAACGAGTGCGCACATCTTCTTCCATCCAGACTGTAACTGTCGGTACCGGAATCGCACCGGTTCAACGCTTGCGCGGTCGCGGACTTGCGTCCCAAAGGACGCTCACCGCCGGTGGGGACTTTCACCCCGCCCTGAAGATGAATGATTCGGTTGTTATTTTTATTATACGCATCCCGAAAAAAAAAGCAAGCATTATTTTTCCCGTTTCAAAAAGTGTAGCCGGTTGAAAACTTTGGCACCACTTTAAAATGTAGAGTGATTTTTCTTTACAAACCAGAATTTTTGTTCTATAATAAGCAGGAAAACAGGGGAGGGGGATGCAGAAGGATGCGGGAGAGAGCATGTACATGTTGCTTCACAGGCCACCGGCCGGAGAAGCTGCCCTGGGGGAGTGATGAGGCGGACCCACGGTGTGCAGCCCTTAAGCAGCGGCTGCGCGACGCGGTGGAGTTGGCCTACGACGAGGGGATGCGTCATTTCATCTGCGGTATGGCCCGGGGCTGCGACCTCTACTTTGCGGAGGCCGTGCTGGCGCTGCGGGCAGAGCGGGGGGATGTATCCCTGGAGGCGGCAATCCCTTGCCCGAACCAGACAAACAATTGGCCGGAGGCAGACCGGGTACGATGGCGGCAGATTTTGGCTGTCTGTGACCTGGAGACCATGGTGCAGGATCACTACACCCGCGGCTGTATGCTCCGGCGGAACCGGTATATGGTGGATCACAGTACGCTGGTCATTGCAGTCTATGACGGTACCAGTGGGGGGACCCGGCGGACGCTGGAGTATGCGATCCGGCAAAAGGTCCCCTTCGTGGATATCCGCCCAGTGGAGGAATAGAGAAAGCCGCCTGCCCGTTTTATCCAGGGCAGGCGGCTTTTGATGTGCTTCAGCAGGTGCAGCTTATACCGCAAACCAGCGGATGTCGTTGGCGCCCAGCTCCAGCGGGAAGCTGCCGCTGCCGGTGTAGACCGTGGTGGACTGGGGGACATAGGTGTTATTCACAACGCAGTACTTACCGCTCTGGAGGAAGGCGTGAACCTCTACATTGCAGTTGGAGGAGAACCATTTTTCCAGCTCCGCCTCCCCATGGGCGCTCCAGAGGATAGCCCGGTGGAGCAGGCGGCTGTTCTCAAAGGAGTAGGGCAGGCCGGAGAGGTATACCGCCCGGCCGGAGCCAAACGAATTCACTGCCAGTTGGACCTCCTTGTCCCGCTGGACCAGGATCTCCGCGCCAGGCAGGGCATACATACCCTTTTTCCCCTCGCCAAAGTCCACAGGGCCCTGGCAGTCGGCCAGGAGGAAGTGATCCGGATGTTCCTCCCAGTTGTACTTGTCGTACCCCAGGGTAAACCCGGTCTCCTTCTCCACCCCCAGCACGCCGGAGAGCTGGAGATACCGGCCCTGGTGCTGATGGCCGGTGGGCTCGCCCACGCCGATCAGGCCGCCGCCGTTCCAGACAAATCGCTTCACTGCGGCGACGATCTCCGGGTCCTCCCAGACTGCGCCGCCTGTGTGGGCGGTGTCGCCGTCGCCCACATTGACGAGAACGTCCACGCCGTCCAGTACGTGGGGATCGGCCTTCAAATCGTCAAAGCTGATGAATTTTACGTCATAGGGCGCACCGGACAGGGCCTCAATGACCCCGGCATAGGAGTAGTTCTGCTTCTGGTAGAGGGCGTGGTGGACCATGTGGCAGCCCCAGGACCGGGCACGGCCCCAGCTGTTGAGCACAGCCACAGTTTTTACGCAGTAGGGCGCGCCGCCGCCGATGTTGGCGTACAGCTCCCGGAACTCCTTGCAGACGCTCTCAATGTAATCGATAAACTCCGGGAACTGGCAGGCCAGCTTGAGGTAGCCGCCGTAGCCGATGCGGTCGATGGGCTTGCGCAGGATGGCCCGGCGGGCAGTGACCCAGTTCTCCTTGGCCTCCCGGACAGGGTCGCCGCCCTCATGGAAGGTGTCGGGGAAGAAGTAGGGTAAAAACCGCCCCTCGGTGTACTTCACGCCCGGGATATCAGAGATCAGCCGCAGGGTGGAGCCGTTGCCCACGCTGCCCACCACCGCATCCAGGCCAATGGAGGGGAACTCGTCCATAAAGGGCTCAGTGCCAATCCAGTGGTCCCCCAGGAACATCATGGCCTCCTTGCCCAGCTCGTGGGTGATATCAACCATCTCCTTGGCCAGCTTCGCCACCTCACGCCGCTGGAAGGCCATAAAGTCCTTGAATTCCCTGGAGGGAGCGCGGTACTGGTTGTTGTAGTACCCCTGGTCGATGATGAATTCGGGGCGGAAACGGTAGCCAACCTCCCTCTCGAACTGCTCCAGGATATAGGGGGAGACGGACGCGGAGTACCCATACCAATCCACGTACTTTTCCCGTTTCAGCTCGTCGAAGATGAGGGTAAACTGGTGGAAGAAGGTCGTGTAGCGGATTACATCCACATAGGGGTGCTCAGCGATAAACTTCCGCAGCCGCTCCATGGTAAAAGCCTTCGTCTTGGGCTGTCGGACATCGAAGGTGATCTGGTGCTCGAAGTCCTTCCAGCCGTTGGTGACGGCATTGTACATGTGGACCGGGTCCCAGATGAGGTAGGCCAGGAAGCTGACGGTGTAGT
>CAJUAC010000148.1 GCA_910583885.1 uncultured Oscillospiraceae bacterium
GCCACGATGATCTTCCCGGCGGTGGCCATGACCTCGCAGGCCACACGGGCGGCGGGGTCATTCTTCAGGCAGGCGTCCAGGACGCTGTCGGCAATGGCGTCGCACAGCTTGTCCGGGTGGCCCTCGGTGACCGACTCGGCGGTCAGAATGTAGTTATCTCTCATGGTAAATTCCTTTCCTTTTTACGGATTTTGTGCCCTGATGGGCCGGAAGCAGCTCCTTGCACTGCGGCAGATCGAAGCCCAGGGAGCGGATATCCTGATTGGACATTGCCGGGGTCCCCTCCTTACACGGGAAAGAGGAAACAGCTTTTACCGCTCCCCCTCAGATTTGTTTTTAGCTTTCGGCTTTTTCTGGCGAGGCTGCTCCTCGACAGCAGTAAGTACCACCATATTGTCATACAGGTCTTTATACTTCTGGATCTGATCGTCCGTCAGAGAAACGAAGTCCTTCTCACCAAAACCGGCCAGAAAAAACGTCCCGCAGATCATGTCGTAGGGAATTCCCTGGTCATTGGTCAGAGGGCGGTTATAGGGCAGATCCAGATTTTTACCCTCCTCGTTGCAAACCAGCGCTATTGCATCCCGAAAGGGATATGCGGCCTCGATGTGTCCGCCCACGATAGCCTGCATATCGTCCAGGCCGCTGATCTCCCGCACCTCGCAGGGCTTCATCGGCTTTACCACCAGAATTCTGATTTTATCGCTCATGGCATTTTCCTCTTTTCTTCGCTTCTTGAATGGCAGGACCGCTCTGTCGCGGCGCTGGCTGGCGTTCCTGCTCCAGATCCATCTCCCGAATAACCTTTAACGAGTCCTGAAAGGCCAGATACCGCTGGATCTGCTGTGGATCATCCGTCAGGGTGCAGACGGTCTTCCACAGGGGACTCCCGTGGAGGCTGATATCCTCCTGCACAACGAGAGCGGGGCGATCCCCGCTCTCGTCCAGCATGACGCGCTGATACCGCGCTTCCTCGGCGTGGCTGTAGAGGCCGTAGGCAATCCCAATGCATTTCATGGTTTCCAGTGCGTCCACGGTGGTGTAGACGCAGCCAGTGCTGATATGCACCTCGCCAGTCAAAGAGACTTTTTTACTGGACATAGCGTTTCTCCTCCCATTGTAGTCTCAGCGGTCATGGCCGTCCCGCCGCTTCGGCGGCTTGGCGCGGTCCGCAAAGCTGGCGTTGATCCGCTCTGTCTCCTGATGCACCTCCCGCACAACGTGATCCCACGCCTTTTTCAGAGCAGCCGCGGGCAGGCCGTTCTGCCGGTAGCCCTCCTGGATGCCGTTGTAGTAGAATGTGGTGGGCAGCACTGGTTCCCGGAACCGCTCATCCATGATGTACACCATGACGGACAGCGACTGCCCTTCGCTGTCCCGGACCGTTACCATCTGCTTGTCATAAAAGCGGGGATAGCCCTCATACCTGTCTAACGACCTTTCACATCCAGGCGTGAGGCTCCACAGCAGGCCGTGGACGGTTTCGCCCTCCTTGGGGGCGATAGTGGCGAAGCCGCCCCGGCGAAACAGCAGTTCATAGTTCTCCAGGGTCACCGGCCCCACCACCGAGGCGTTCGGGCAGCGGTACTCCATCTGCCCCAGGTTGATGTTGCTGCCGTAGGCGAAATACAAAGTTTTTTCCATCGTCACTCCTCCAGGATCGTCAACGCCCCGGCCCTGGCCAGATGGGCGAACATAGTCCGCGCCTGCCGCTCCACACCGGCCTCCGGCAGGGGGCAGTCCAGGTCGGTGGCCCGGATGAAGTTGCTCCGAAGCTGGAAAATGTAGCTTTCGGTGTCCGGGTACTCCGTGGGGTCGAAGGTCTGCTGGCGGAGCTGTTCCATGATCTCCACAGCGCTGCCCTCGTGGGTGCGCTCGTCAATACAGATTTTCATATTGCATCACCTCTCTGCTTCTCGATTGCGTTTTTTCTTTTTGTTGACCTCATAGCTGTCCTTATCGTGGCGCCACGCCCTATCCCCCTCCAGGTGGGCGAGTAAATGGTCACGGGTATGCTTGAACTCCTCTCCGTTGAGCCCCAGCCGCACCAGCCAGACACGGAAGGTGAACAGCTCGTTCTCGCTGTGGGTCTTGCGCATGACGGTGCTGCGCTGGGCGATGGCCTGGGCGGAGATGGCGAGGCACAGGTTGACGTATGCGGCCACCTTCCCGGCGTGGAGGGTAGAATTAAAGCACCGCCATTCCACGGTGCCGCGGTAAAAGACAGAATGCAGATTCAAGGCATGGTAGCGCGTCCAGTTATAATGCTCGGTGTTTTCCACGACCCCTTCGTACCATACCCGTTCCAACTGGGTGAGGTCGGTGGTCTCGTCCGAGGACAGCGTCCGGGCCTGCCGCAGCATGGGTTCCCGCACCTTTTTGCACCAGCGCTCCGCTCTGGACTTGTTCACCTGCAAGGCTTTGAAGAGGATATCCTCCTTGGAATACATGATGCCGATGAGGTTCTTCAGACTCTGGCGGTTATGATTGGAGGCGTCCACATGGACGTGGATGCCGCAGGAATTGTTGACCTTGGCTCCGGCCTTTCGCACCTGACGCACACATTCCTGGAGCTTGGGCAGCTCAGCGTAGGTCAGCTTAGGCGTCACCATTTCCACCCGGTAATCGGAATCGTCGGTCCTTCGGTAACCGGACGCAGTCTTGCACTCCTCCTTGATGCTGCCATCGCTCATCAGCTTCCACTCTTTACCTTCCGGGTCTTTTACTGTCCAGGCATCATAACCGCCTCCTGTATGGCGGGCCGTTGTCTCAAAATACCTCGCCAGCGCCTGGGCGGCCTGCGAACGGGTGATGCCCGTCATCTCGATCTCTACACCGAAGCACTGATCTTTGATGCCGATCTCGCTCATGCCGCGAAATCCTCCTTTCGGAGCTGCTCATCCACCGCCCGGATACGGCGGCCAATGGCCTCGATCACATTGACGGTGACGCTGTTCCCCGCCTGCTTGTACGCCTGGGCGTCTGAGGTGATGGCCAGGAGGCGGTCGATCTGGTCCTCCGCGAAGCCCTGGAGGCGGAGGCACTCCCTGGGCATCAGGCGGCGGATACGCCCACCGCGCTCCACGATGCCCTGGATGCTGCTGGTCTCCAATGTGTGGGCGATATCGTGGCCCACGCGGCCTCGCCGGGTGTTGCTCCCGGCATACCCCAGATCCACGGTGTCGCCAGGGCTGGCCTCCTTGTAGCCCCGCTTGGTGGCCTCCTTGATTAGCAGCACCCCGGAGCGCTCCCTGGGGTGGGTGGACAGGCTCGTCTGCCCGTATCGAGCGGTAAGACACC
>CAJUAC010000149.1 GCA_910583885.1 uncultured Oscillospiraceae bacterium
CAGGTGGCTTCGATCCGGCTGGCCTCTGCCCAATCGTGTCCCAGGGCGGAAAGCGGATCTGTCTTCTTGGCGTGGCAGACGGAGCAGTCATAGAATACGGAACCGGCAGCGGTACAGGCAGCGTCCGTCCGGCTGGTTTCCACCCAGGTATGGTCTGTAGAAAGAGGTTGGATGATCTCCGATCTGGATTCCTGGCAGCGGGAGCAGGCATAGCTGACAGAGCCGGAAGTGGTACAGGTGGCTTCGATCCGGCTGGCCTCCGTCCAATCATGTCCCAGGGCAGAAAGCGGGTCTGTCTTCTTGGCGTGGCAGACGGAGCAGTCATAGGAAACAGAACCGGCAGCGGTGCAGGCAGCGTCCGTCCGGTTGGTTTCTACCCAGGTATGGTCAACGGCAAGAGCAGGGATGACCTCCGATTTGATTTCCTGGCAGCGGGAGCAGGCATAGCTGACAGAGCCAGGTGTGGTGCAGGTGGCGGGGATCCGGCTGGCCTCCACCCAATTATGTCCCAGGGCAGAAAGCGGGTCTGTCTTCTTGGCGTGGCAGACGGAGCAGTCATAGGAAACAGAACCGGCAGCGGTGCAGGCAGCATCCGTCCGGTTGATTTCCACCCAGGTATGGTCAGTGGCCAGGGGTGGGATGGTCTCCGATCTGGTTAGAGAACAGTGGGAGCAGGTATAGCCGATAGACCCGGGAGTGATGCAAACCGCATTTGTCCGGCTGGTCTCTGCCCAAGTGTGTCCCAATGCGGGCAGCAGATCAGTCTTTGTTTCGCCGCATTTAGAACAGCGTGAGGAAAGCGAGCCAGCAGCGGTGCAAGAAGCAGGGATACGGCTGGTTTCCTGCCAAGCGTGACTACCGCCTAAAGCAGGCAGCGGGTCAGTCTTCGTTGAAGAGCAGCGGGAGCATTTGAACCGGACCAGACCGGCAGCAGTACAGGTGGCAGGGGTGCGGCCCAGTTCAGAGTACTGATGCCCAAGAGGATTCCCATAAGTAACGGTCTGACATTCTCCGCAGCCTAAACACTCGATCTCAAATTCTGCCGCAAAGGTACAGGTAGCCCCAAAAACATTCACAATTTCAAATTGCTCACCAGATAGGCCGCAGGAAGTGCAAACAGAGTGGATCAGATCCCCCTCAGAATAGGCCATAGCCCAAGGGGGCAACGCCAGGCAGGCGAGGCAGAAGAAAAGCAGGGTAAAGCAAGGTTGGAAATGCCATTTTTGAACCTTCATTCTCAAAACCTCCACAAAAGAAAAGGGCCAGGGGGAGGGGCGCGCACTATGTTTGCGCGCTCCCTCCCCCCGAGGGGTACGGCTAGACCCGCAGGAGGCGGCTGAAGAGGCCGATACCGGTGCCGATAAAGGTAATCACGACGCCGACCAGCAGCAGGGGGTTATTGACGACGGTCTCCGAGACCGTGCCGACCCAGCCGACAGCGGCGGTGAAAACCTCCGTGATGGTGCTCAGGACAGTTGCCATGGTCATCGTTGCAGCAGTAGTATCCATGATGTGTCTCCTTTCCTTATGTGATGATATTCTTAACTACCTTGACCACAGCGGCAAGGCAGATAAGGGCAAAGATATAGATGATGGGTTCCGAGCCGAGGAAGGCAGCGATAGAGCGGAGCATCGTTGAGGAATAGAGGATCATGGCGTCCATTACTTGAGCACACCTCCCAGCAGCTTCATCAGGCAGTAGAGCAGGATGCCGAAGAGGAACACGCCGGCCAGCCACTCATAGTCCACACCGGCAGAGCCGGGGGCCACGGTTTCAATCAGATATTGGTTGGTCTCATTCCCTACCGTTTCCGTCACAACAGCGGTGGTGGTAACGGGGGTATACTCGCCGAAGATGGAGGTCACAAGGGCTTTCAGGCCGTCCAGGACAAGGGTGGGTTGTTCCGTGGGGCGCAGATCTGTAATACGGCGCACCGGGGTATCGTCCGCTATATCCGCCAGCGGCGCAGAATCCTCCACCATCTCAGCATCCGGCGCAGTTTCCAGATCAGGGAGCGGAGCTTGTACCGCATCCGGCGAAAGGCGCGTACCGGATGGAGACCAGACGTCCCCAGCAGGGTCAACATAGCTGCCAACAGGATACTTGTCGTCAAGGCCGGTATCCACGGAACCAGCCGCATGGTCTCCGCTGCTGTCGCGATCATGGCTGTCACCTGCGCTTTCTGTCGGAATTTCAGAGGATACTGGGGGCTGTGTTTCTGCGGTTTGGGCCATGCTGGCAGCTTCTTCCGCAGCAATCCGCTGTGCGTCCTCCAGGGCGGCAGCGGCGTGATAGGCTTCTACATCGACAACCCAGCAATGATTCTCCGCATCCCAATAACGGAAGTCGTCCCACTCCACAGCCAGTGCGGAGGTGGAGAGGGCGCAGAGGGCCAGGAGGATAAACAGGCGCTTTTTCAAAATTCATCATGCCTCCGTTCTTTCGAGATTTTGGGGCGGTTGGTAGAGCTGGTGCGGGGACTCTCCCCTCTGGAGCCGCCGCCAAAGCCAAAGATAAAGCGTACGACCAAAATGGAGATGGAGGCCAGCAGCACGCCCAGCCACATTTGCCCGAAGGAGAATGCAAAGCCGGGGACAGGGACGCCAAATAGAGCCCACAGGCCATCCATGAGTGCTTTGCCGAGGGCGGCGGTTGTTTCCAACATGTGCGGGCCTCCTTACTTGAAACAGAGTTTGAGCAGGGCGACGAATACAAAGACGGTCACACCGGCCACGAAAACGGCCATGATCTCTGGCGGCAGCCACGTCCAGAGCACACCCAGGGCCTCGCCAAAGGAGCCGAACAGGTTCACCAGCTGGGCAAGCCGCTCCAGCGCACTGGTCACAAGGCCGGTCAGGCCGTCCAGGATCCCGCCGATAACGGAGCCGATCAGGTCGATCAGGCCGCCAAAGAGGGAGCCCAGGAAGCTGCCGAGCTTGTCCCATAGGCTTTCCTCCTCGTGATCGCCCGGCGCAGGCGGGCGGATGGTCGCGTCCGCCGTGCGGTACTGTTCTTTGCAGTACTCGCATTGGTAGAGCACGTAGCCCTCCTGGATCATGTTCCCGTCTTCGTCATACTGCGTGGTGATGGTTCGGATGAGCTGCCAGGAGTGGTCTGTAGCGGGCAGGGGTTCCAGGATGGTTTCGTCACAGCGGGAGCAGGGTGTGGTTTTCAGGCCGTCCTGGATACAGGTAGCCGCTTTCATGATTGGTTCCTGCCAATCGTGTCCCAGGGCGGGGAGCGTCTCCGTTTTCACCTGGCCGCAGAGGGAGCAGGTGTATGTAACCGAGCCGG
>CAJUAC010000150.1 GCA_910583885.1 uncultured Oscillospiraceae bacterium
TTGTCCCCTTTTTCGGTGTCTACATTGTCGTTAATGGCAATTAGCCGCACTCCCCGCTGGCGAAGAATTTCCATCACCTGGCCGACTTTCAGATAGTCCCGGCCCATTCTGGACATATCCTTGATGATGATTGCCTCCACATTGCCGTCCTCGACTTCCTCCATCATCGCCATAAAACCGGGCCGGTCAAAGCGGGTTCCAGAAACGCCGTCATCCGTGAAGTGCTTGAAACGGAGATACCCATTCCGGCGGGCGAAGTCCTCCAGCATGATTTTTTGAGATGTAATGTATAAAGGGTGGTTTCACCAAGCCACTACATTACATTGACTGCGGTTCATTTGTGGCAGAATGGCACAGGATGGAGGGATGGTGATTTACCAGCAGGAGGGAACCGAAGCGGGAGCGTCCGGGGATGACCTGGGCGCTCCGTTCTCTCTGCCGGTCCTCTCGAAGAGCGCACTTACTCACCACCCGCAAGCGAGCGGTGGTACTGCCTGCGGCAGTCGTGCGTTCGACTAGGGAGACCCGCCGAGCGTCCCTTCCCTGCCCAGTATGGACAGGCCAGCAGACGCCAACGGCGGCTTGTGCATCGGGCGGAGCTTCACCGATGCACCGGGGGCTTGGGGGTCTTCGGACACCAACAAGCTGCACCAGGTATATACCGGTGCATTGCTTGCTACTACTATCTGCATCTATAACTGGGGTTGAAAGTTACTTGCGGTGATGGTATACTTGGTTCGTGTCAATTCGATAAATAAGAGTTTGATATGGAGGTCTTACCATGCTACAGGTTGTTTTCTCCGACAGCGAACGCGGGTCGTTGAAGCTGGCTACCCACTGTTCCTGCATCAATAGCGAGGACGGACCTATCGGGTTCATTTTTGGAGAAGGCGAGACCACACCGGAGGAACAGGAGCGGGCCATGGCAAAACTCAAGGCCCAGTGGGAGGAGGAGAAACGTCGGGCACGACCTGTGGGTGGCAGTCCTGGAGATGTACTGTGTCCTTCCTACGGTCTGGATATGGGTCCCCTTAGCGGACCCAATGTGGATAAGGCTCGGTTTAATCTGCTTACCGCCTGGTTGGGGGGCGACTTCCCTCTCCCAGACAGTACCCCTGAGGACTACGCCCAACAGCGTGATCAGATGTGGGAGCAGCGTCAGCAGGATCGGTCACGACTGTTGGAGATGGCAGAAAACGGCGAGGCAGTACGCATCTGGTACAGCCCCGCCGCACCTTGGTCCCTGTGTGGGTTTTACGAAGTGTGCTGGCTGCTTCGGAGCTTCGATTGCCCCGTGACCGCCTTAGAACTGCCTCAGTGGATGCCGAGGGAGGACGGTACAGTACAGTCCTGTCTTAGCTGGGGGGAGTTGGTTCCAGGGGACTGGGCGGCGTTCCTTCCCTTGGAGCGGGAAATCCCCAAGAGTGTCCGCCGGGCTATTGCCATGGAGTGGGCAGGACTGCGGAAAGAGAACGCACCCCTACGGGCTGTGGTCAACGGGCGGCTGGTCAGTGTGGGGGAGGATTTCTACGATCCATTTATCCGTGCCCACATTCCCAATGGGGTCTTCCGGGTGGCCCAACTCATCGGCGAGGTACTGGGCCGTGAGCGACTGGGTATTGGTGACTGGTGTCTGGCCAAACGCATCAAGGCAATGCTCGACCAGGGCGAACTGATTACGGTGTCTAAGGGTGACGGTTTCTACCGGGATGAGGTGCGCCGAGCTTCATAAGAGAGAACTTTCAGTTTATCGGGGGGATTTCATCTTTTGGGTGAAATCCCCCTTGACAAATGTTTTCTTGATTCTGGATTGAAAAACTCTCCCCGCTTAATTCATCGTCGCGGCTCAACCTCTCGTACAACAGCGCAATCTTGGTTTTTGCCATAGCACAGACCTCCTCAAAATGAAATATGCTCTAAGCTGTCCTCGCCTATCACCGAAAAATCAGTGAATTAACAAGTCGCTTAGAGCATATATCACCCGCCGCCATTTTAAAGACTTTGTACTGCTTTACCGCCACGCAGTCCGGTTTCTCCCGCTCAATGGACTGGAAGAGCAGATCCAGGGGCGAGACGTACTCCTCGTCCTCCTCCTTGACCTCGGCGTACTCCAGCACCCGCATCACCATGGAGAAGTTCTGTTCGTACTCCGGGGCCTCCTGCCACAGCATGAGGATGATGGCCTGGAGCAGCGCCGTTTCTGATTTCTCCCAAAACGGGTCGGAATTGTGGCTGTTCTTCGGCGTAGTGGCCTGGATTAGATTGTTCACCAGCCGGAGGGCGTCCTTTTCATCCCGGATGTAGCGGAATGGGTTATATCCGTCCGATTCCTCCAGGTTGACGAGGTTCAGCACCCGGATGTCGTAGCCTTGGCTTTTGAGGTAGCCGCCCGTGGCCAGCAGGACTTCCGACTTGGGGTCTGTGACCACATAATTCGTATTTGCTTCCAAGATGTTCGGCTTAACATACGAGCGGCTTTTACCCGCACCGGAGCCTCCGATGACCAGCACATTCAGGGAGCGGCGGTGCTTGTGGGTGTCCAGCCCCAGGCGGACATTTTTGGTCAGCAGCTTGTTCTGTTTCTGAGCGAACATGGCGTTGACCTGCCGTGGGGAGGCCCAGGCGGCGGAGCCGTGTTCCTCGCCGTCACGGGTTCGGCCCTGCTGGTCGGCGTAGAGGCAGATGCCCATGATATAGGCCCCGGTGCAGGCCAGGATGGTCACAAGGCTGTGATCCGTCCACTGGATGCGGAAGGGGTGTTCCATGGCCGCCGTCAGGTTAGTGATGATCTCCGGCAGGCCGCCGCCCAGGGACTGAGCCAGCAGCAGCGCCGCCCAGACCACGGGAATATAGAGAAATAGGTAAACGGCGAGTTTACCCGTCCGGGATTGTTGATTCAGATCTTCCTCACCTCCAAAAAATACAGCAGCCCGAAGAATCTGCATATTGACAGATCCTCCGGGCCTGTGCTACGATACCTGTTGGTACTTCCCTCCAGCCCAAGAGTGCTTTTTGATTGGGACTTTGATCCCGTTGCGCGGTGGCTGGCAGGGGAGTATCTTTTTTATCTCGTTTTGGGCCTGTTTTTCGCAACAGATTTTGCTTTTTCTCTGGCCGGAGCGGACGGTCTCCTCACCTGCGCCCGATGCGCCTCCAGACGCGCCGCAATGGAGGGACGCTCACTCGTCCCCCTCGAAGCGCCGCTCTCTTTGGGCATAGAGGAGTTGATTTTTGTAACGTGCGAGTCTCGTTCCGACCGAGAACCGTTTTTTCCCTTGTT
>CAJUAC010000151.1 GCA_910583885.1 uncultured Oscillospiraceae bacterium
CGGCGGCAGAGCGGGGGCGCGGTGCGCTTTTTCGGAGAACTGGCGGTGGACTATGCAGCCAGGACGGTCACGGCTGGCGGCCAGCCTGTCGTTTTGGCCCGGAAGGAATTTGACATTCTGGAGCTGCTGTCCCTCAATCCGGGCCAGGTTTTTGACCGGGAGCGTATCTATGAGACGGTTTGGGGACTCGATGGGGAAGGCAGCAGCGATACCGTGATGGAGCATATCCGGAAAATCCGGGCCAAGCTGGCGGCTCATACGCTCCACAGCTATATTGAGACCGTCTGGGGGTGCGGCTATAAGTGGAACGGCTGAAGCATATGGGCCTGAAACGCTCCTTTGTCCTGTTGGCCGTGCTGTGCCTGCTGGCGGCGCTGCTGCTGACGGCTGGCGTTTATGCGGTATGCAATTTTATCGCCGGCGGCTATCCCCGGGGTGGTATTTCAATCGCGCCGGACGGGACCATTACAGCACTGGAGCAGCCCTCAGCGGAGCAGGAACGTATCCTGCATTTGCTCGGTGGAATTCAAATAGCATCCATAGCGGTCCTGCCCGTGGCAGGGCTGGGCCTGGCCGGGGTTTTGTTTTACCAGCTGAAGCTGAAAGGCCCCATTTCCGTACTCCAGATGGGAACGGAGCGCATCCGGGTCCACGACCTGGATTTTACCATCCCGGAGGTGTCCGGGGACGAGCTGGGGCAGGTCTGCGCCGCCTTTGAAACCATGCGGGCAGAGCTGCTGCGGAGCAATCAGGAGCTGTGGCGGCAGGCGGAGGAGCGAAAGCGGCTCAACGCCGCCTTTGCCCACGACCTGCGCAATCCAATCACTGTACTCAAGGGGACGGTGAAGCTGCTGCGGCGGGGCGCCGGGGATGAACAGGCATTGGACCGGCTGGAGGTCTACACCCGGCGCATTGAGCAATATGTAGAGGCCATGAGTGGGGTCCAGCGTCTGGAGCAGCTGCCGGTGGAGCCCAGGCCGGTTTCTCTGTCCCAGCTGGGAAACGAGCTGAAGGAGACTGCCGGACTGCTGGCGCCCGCTCTGAGCCTGTCCTGCAGGTTTCCGGAGGAGGGGTGGGTGAACCTTGACCACGGCTTGTTCCTGACCGTAGCGGAAAATCTGATTGCCAACGCCGCCCGGTTCGCTTGTTCCAGGATGGAATTGTCCCTGAAAACAGACAACGGCTTTCTGATGCTGACCGTTGTGGACGACGGCCCGGGTTTTCCCCAGGAACTGATCCAGAACGGCCCGAAACCCTTCGGAAAGCGGGACGGGGATGCCGCCCATTTCGGTATGGGGCTGTATACCTGCAAGCTGCTGTGCCAGAAGCACGGCGGGGACCTCCGGCTTCAAAACGGCCCAGGGGCGGTCGTTTTGGCTTCTTTCAAATTCCAGGGGCAGACTTGAGGATTTCTTGAGATTTATCCTTTACACTCTCCTTATCCCAAACATAAGGAGAGTGTTTTTATGCTCATACAGGCAAAAGGCTTATCAAAAATTTATGGCAACGGCGAAAATCAGGTGGTCGCCTTGGACAAGGCCAACCTGACGATTGCCCCCGGGGATTTCATCTCCATAATTGGCCCATCCGGCAGCGGCAAGAGCACCCTGCTCCATCTGCTGTCCGGGCTGGATCACCCGACCTCCGGGAGCCTGACCTATGACGGCCAGGAAATTTATACGCTTTCAGACAAAGAATTGTCCGCCTTCCGACGCCGGCAGATGGGCTTTATTTTCCAGCAATTCAACCTCCTGCCGGTGCTGACGGCCCGGGAAAACATCCTGATGCCGCTGCTTCTGGACAAAAAGCAGCCGGACGAAGGGTATCTGAATCAGCTGGCGGAGCTGCTGGGGCTCCGGGACCGGCTGAACCACCTGCCTCACGAGCTGTCCGGCGGCCAGCAGCAGCGGGTGGCCATCGCCCGTGCCCTGATTGCACAGCCGGAGGTCATTTTTGCCGACGAGCCCACCGGCAACCTGGACTCCAAGAGCGGCGGCGAGGTAATGGAGCTGCTGAAGGGCATCCGTGAGCGGATGGGCAAGACGCTGGTGATTATCACCCACGACAACCGGATCGCCGCCGCGGCGGACCGGCAGCTGACCATTATGGATGGAGTCCTGTCGGAGGTGGCGGCGGGATGAAACACTATCATACCCTGGCGCTGCGGGAGCTCTTTGCCCAGAAAATGACCTCTTTTCTGATCCTCACCGCCATTGTCCTGTCCACCATGATGACCGCTGCCGTGGGGCAGTCCGCCGGCGTGCTGGCCGCCATGCGGGAGCAGCAGGCCATCGCCATCGGCGGCGACCGGTATGCTACCTTCGTGCAGCTCACCAAGGAGCAGGCCCAGGTTTTGGAGCAGGATCCCCGGCTGTCTTACGCAGGGCGGTTTGTTCCCCTGGGCGATATGGAACTGAACGATCAACTCTCTCTGGATCTGGCAGAGTATTGGGGAGATGGGCTGAAAACCCGGCCAACCTACACCCGTCTTGTGGAGGGCCGTCTGCCGGAGGCGCCCATGGAGCTGGCCTTGCCGGAGGACGCACTGCAATTTCTTGGATTTTCCGGAGAAATCGGTGATACGATCCGTCTCTCCTGCTCCAAGGCCCTGCGTCATGGAATTGTGGTGGACACCTATGACTATACCGCGGAATTTACCCTGGTGGGGGTAACGGAGAGCAATTTCCTGGGCTATACCGGCGGCCATATTTTGGGCCTGGCCGGAGAAGGGACGGCGGCGGAGCTTCTGCCGGATGACTACCTCTATTACAGCGTGGACATCCGCACAACTGATAAAAAGGGCTTTCAGACGGTGATGGATGACCTCTGCGCCCAGATGAAGATCCACGAGCTGGATACCCTCTATAATATCCCGCTTTTGAACGCGCTGGGTATCCGGTATGATACAGAAGCCGCCGATTCGGAGCTGGCAATGATGGATGACATCGGGTTCTCCTGGCTGCTGGCAGTCGGTATACTGGTAGTAGCCCTGATCCTGCTGGCGGCGGGGCTGGTGATCTACAACATTCTGAAAATCGCTGTTTCCCAGCGGGTCCGGCAATACGGCGCATTGCGAGCCATCGGCACGGAGAAGGGGCAGCTTTACACGGTAGTCTCCGTGGAGATCCTGCTGCTGTGTGTGGTTGGCATTCCGCTGGGACTGCTGCTGGGCTGGCTGTCCGCCAAGGGTATCCTGAGCGCCGCGCTGAGCCAGCTGTCGCCGGAGATGTTCCTGGC
>CAJUAC010000152.1 GCA_910583885.1 uncultured Oscillospiraceae bacterium
TGTCCAAAGAGGCTATGTCGTTTTCTTCCAGATACCCCCGGATGCCCTCTATGATCTCCACCGTGGCATAAGGGTTATGGAAGTTCGCCGTCCCTACCGCGACTGCGGCAGCCCCGGCCATGATGAACTCCAGGGCATCCTCAAAGGTGGCGATGCCGCCCATGCCGATCACCGGCACGTCAACGGCCCTGCACACCTCATAGACCATCCGTAGCGCCACCGGCATGATGCCCGGACCGGAATAGCCCCCTGTCTTACTGGCAAGCACCGGCCTGCGCCTGTGGATGTCTATCTTCATCCCCCGCAGCGTGTTGATCAGGGAAAGCGCGTCCGCACCGCCTGATACCGCTGCCCTGGCAATCTCCGTTATATCCGCCACCTCCGGCGAGAGCTTCACGGCCAGGGGCTGCCCGGCATAATGGCGCACCGCCCGGACCACACGCTCTACCACATGGGGGTCGGTTCCGAAGGCCAGCCCTCCTTCCTCCACATTCGGGCAGGAGATGTTCAGCTCCAGCATGTCCACATCACAGTCCGCCAGCCTCTCCGCAACCGCGCAATACTGCGCCAGCGTGTGCCCGCAGATATTCACGATGATTTTTGTGTCATGCTGCCGGAGGAACGGCAGGTCATGCTCAATGAAATGCTCCACTCCCGGATTCTGCAGCCCGATGGAATTCAGCATGCCGCTCTGCGTTTCCGCAATCCTGGGGGCCGGATTCCCTTTCCACGGCTCACAGGAAACCCCTTTGACCGTGACCGCACCCAGGCGGTTCAGATCGATCAGCTCCCCGTACTCACGGCCTGCGCCGAATGTGCCCGATGCCGTAATGACCGGGTTCTTCAGCGCCACCCCTGCAACCACCGTCTCCATCCTGTCATCCATTCCACACCACCTCCCTGCCGGAAAAGACCGGGCCGTCCCTGCATACCCGCAGGTACTGCCAGTCCTTCTCCCCCGGCTTCTGTATCTTCACTGCACATCCAAGACATGCGCCTATGCCGCAGGCCATCCGTTCCTCCATGGATACCTGAGCCGGGATGCCCTGCCTTTCTGCCCATTCCGCCACGGCCTGCAGCATCTGCCGGGGGCCACAGGCATATACCCTGTCAGCCAGAGGCGCGATGTCCTCCACAAGTTCCAGCACCGTCCCACAGAAGCCGCCGTTCCCGGCCTGGCTCGCCACATGGACCTTCCGGCCATGTCCCCGGAAATCCCCGTCCATGAACGGGGCATCCGCATAGCCCAGGAAAACCTCCGCCTCTCCCGGAATCCTTTTGGAAAGCTCCAGAAGGGGAGGAATCCCCAAGCCGCCGCCGATGATAACGCTCCGCTGCCCTGCCTCCGGCAACGTGAACCCGTTCCCCAGAGGCCCCATGAGCCGTACCGTGTCATTATCCCGCAGCCGGGAGAACTGCTCCGTGCCCTTCCCCACCACCCGGTACACCACTTCCACGCTTTCCCCATAGATGACTGCCAGGCTGAGCGGACGTGCCAACAGGTTCCTCTCATCTGGCGGGTACATCTGGATGAACTGCCCCGGTCTGGCGCTATGGGCGATTTCAGGTGCAACCAGCTCCATTTTCCATATTCCGGGCATGAGTTCCTTCTGGTTTCTTATGACCGCCATACAATAGGTATTCATCCGGCCCCTCCTTTCTCCGGCAGGCGCATTGCCTCTATCATCTCATAAGCGATGCTGATGTCCGTCAGCTCCTTCGGCAGACTGGAACGTGGGTGCCATGCCGCCGCTGACAGCTCTCCGGTGTCGATGTGCAGCTGGTCTGAACCGTCCAGCTCCGCCGTATAACCTGCAATCACGGAACCGGAAAAGCCCCAGGGCTGGCTCCCGAAATATTTAAGGCCCCTGATGTGGACGCCCGTTTCCTCATAGACTTCCCTCTCTGCCGCTTCCTCCAGCGTCTCCCCCGCCTCCACAAAGCCTGATATCAGAACCCATTGTGGGAGGGGACGGTCCCCGTACTTCGTCATCAGAAGCCTGTCCCCGTCCGTGACCGCCACCATGACCACCGGGGCGATGGCCGGATAAACGGTGTCCCCGCAGTCCGGGCAGCTAAGTGACCGCCGCCCCCTGTCCTGCGTCCTCACACCTCCGCACCTGCCGCAGTAGACGTTCCTCTCATACCATCCCGCCAGGTGCAGGGCAGTGGCCCCGGCAAAATACGCCCAGCCCGGCAGGATGCCGTCAAGCTCCCGGAGCGGAAGATACTGCATGCCCTCCCTTTCGGGCAGGACGTCTCCCTGCTGCCGCAGCAGATAGACAGTCACCCCGTCCACGCAGAACAGGAAAACCGCCAGCCGCCGCACTTCTGCAAAAGGCAGCCCCAGGTCATGGAATACCGGAATCCTCCTGCTGCCGTCCTCCGATACCCGCAGCAGCACCTCCCCGCCACGGAAGGAGAAAAAGCAATCCTCCGGCTCCGGTTCCCTGTCACGGAATGCATGGTCCAGGCGGCAGGGGAAAATGTCCTGTATCATTGCCCCATCCCTCCTTTACAGATGCCGCAGGTTCTCACGGTATCTCCTGAGTTCCGTTTCGTCCACGGAACCGATGACCTCATCCAGCCACTTGATCATCCTGTTCCTGTCCTTCGGCAGATGCCCTTCCACGTTGACGCAGTTGGACGCGCCCATGGTGGCAAAATAGGTATCAATGGTAAGCCCTTCTATCAGCATCCGCAGCTCGTACAGCTTTTCAATCTCCGTTTCCTCCGCCCAGTTCCCGTCCTGGATCTCCTGGTACAGCTCCGAGGACGGGTAGATGGTCAGCATGGAGGAAACAATGATCTTCGGGTGGAGCTGGTTGAACACCTCCGCCGTGTTCTTTACCCCTTCCTCCATGTGCCCGGAGCCGTAGATTCCTGCAAGGTAGAAGAAATTGTAGTCCATGCCCACTTCGTCCAGGCGCTGGCACTCTGTAAGGATTTCCTTTACCCCGAAGCCCTTGTGCATGAAGGACAGGGATTCCTCGTCCCCGGCCTCCACGCCGATGGTGAGGCTGTTGTACCCCATTTCCCGCAGTTCCCTCAACTGCTCCGTGGTCTTCGGCGTGATGTCCGTGATGCGGGCAAAACAGCCGATGGACTGCACTTTGGGGTAATATTTCTTTACCAGCCCTGCCAGAGTTTTCAACTTGTCGAAGCTCAATACAAAGGGATTGGCCCCGGTGAAGAACACCCTCTTTGCGTTCCGGTA
>CAJUAC010000153.1 GCA_910583885.1 uncultured Oscillospiraceae bacterium
GCTCCGCGAGGCGGGCGGACTTCTCCTTCAGCTCGTCCTCCCGTGGGAAGGGCTTACCAACCTCGGCCTTTGCCGCCTCCCGCTGGTCAAAGAGGTTTTCCAGCTGATTTCTGAGTGCGGCAAGCCGCTCCGGCATCTTATCCAGGGTGTGGTCAATACGGACCAGAGCGCCAAAAGGGTCCGTCCCCAACGGGGTTCGGTGTGTCATCTCGCCTTTGAGCACCAGCTCACGCTGCAAATTGCGGACCTCGGTGAACATGGTGAAGCCACGATAGCTGCCGATCTCCACCATCTCTGCAACATCGCCCGCCATGTATGCCGACAGGAGCGCCTTGCCCGCTTCTTCTTTATCGGTGAAGGTCTCCCCCTGCACCACCATCCCGGCGAAGCCCTGGCTAACCTCCGTGGCAGTGTGACCCTCCTGGGCGGCGGTCTCGGCCTGGACGGAGGGCGTGGATGCGGCCTCCGCCTCTGCTTGGTCCGGCTTGGGATTTTCCTTAACCACGAGGGGATGGGGATGCTCCGCCAGCGTTTTCATGTCGGCCTCCAGACCCTTGATAAAGCCCTGATGCTGGGCAATCTGCTCCGGAAAATATTTCAGAAGGTTGTCCTCCATCTGGAACTGCTGGCTCTGGTGGGCGGACTTCATAATTTTGAGCTTGGATACGTCCACATCCAGCTCCATGCGCTCTTTGATACGGGGGTCCCCAGCGCACAGGGCCTTGATCTCCGCATAGGACAGCGCCGCCTCGTCCACATCTTCACAGGTCCGGGCCGGGGATTTGCTGGTCATAATCTGGGAGATGAATTTCTGCTTATTCTCCACAGTCTGCCAGAGATACGCGTCAAAGGTCCCCTCCGTGACGTATCGGTATACATGTACTTTCTCGTTGTCGTTGCCTTGCCGCTCGATGCGGCCTTTGCGCTGGGTCAGGTCCCGGGGCCTCCAGGGACAGTCCAGGTCATGGAGGGCAATCAGCTTGTCCTGAACATTTGTTCCGGCTCCCATTTTTTGTGTGCTGCCGATCAGAACGCGCACCTGACCGGAGCGGACCTTTGCGAACAGCTCCTTCTTCTGCACATTGGTTTTTGCCTCATGGATAAAGGCCACCTGTTCGGGGCGCATCCCTCCGGCAATGAGCTTCTGCCGGATATCCTCATAGATGGTGAAGGTCTTTTCCGGCTCCAGGGGGATAGTGCTCTCCATAGGGTCATCCAGCTTATCCCCGCCCCCCTTAGCCTTCCGTTTAGAGGGGGACGCATTGGGCGTGGAAATGTCGCAAAACACCAGCTGGGTAAGCCTCTTACTGTCTCCCTCCCGCCATTGTTTCAAGACATTCTCCACGCAGCAGTTGACTTTGGTTCCCGGCTCGTCGGGAAGGGTGGGGCAGAAAACACGCTGGTCCAGCCCCAACTTGCGTCCATCACCAGTGATTTTGAGCATGTTATCATTTTTCTGGTCTACCTGGCCCGTATGAACTAATCTGGCACGTTCGGACAATTCCTTTACCATGGCCTGCTGATTCAGGGTTGGCTTAGAGGCGACAGTGTGATACTCCACCTCCGGGGTGGGGAGGTTCAGCTGATCGGCGGTTTTGATATCCGCCACCTCTTTGAACAGGTTCATGAGCTCCGGGAGGTTGAAGAATTTCGCAAGCCGGGTCTTGGCCCGGTAGCCAGTCCCCTCCGGGGCCAGCTCCAAGGCGGTGGCGGTCTCCCCGAAGCGGGATGCCCAGTTGTCAAAGTGGGCCATGCCCATTTTCTGTAAGCGGTCATACTGGAGATACCTCTGGATAGAATATATCTCCGTCATGGAGTTGGATATAGGTGTGCCTGTAGCAAAAACCACCCCACGATTATGGGTGATTTCATCTAAGTAGCGGCACTTGGCAAACATGTCGCTGGACTTCTCCACAACAGAAGCGGCAAGGCCCGCTACATTGCGCATTTTTGTGTAAAAATAGAGGTTTTTATAGTAGTCACTCTCGTCCACAAACATCATATCTACGCCTAACTGCTCAAAGGTAACAACATCGTCCTTGCGCGGATCGTCCAGCATTTTTTTCAAAGTTGCCTCCAGCTTGCGTTTGGTCCGCTCCAGCTGCTTGACAGTGAACCGCTCCGCGTTGCTATCTTTCAATTCCTGGATTCCCTCTGTAATATCCATGATCTGATCTTGCAGCAGCCGTTCCTGCCGTTCCGCGCTGATGGGGATTTTCTCAAACTGGCTGTGTCCGATAATCACCGCATCATAGTCTCCTGTGGCAATACGGGCGCAGAATTTTTTACGCTTCTGGGTCTCGAAGTCCTTATTGGTGGTGACGAGGATATTGGCGGCGGGATAAAGGCGCAGAAACTCGGAGCCGACCTGCTCAGTGAGATGGTTCGGGACCACGAAAATGGACTTGTGGCACAGGCCCAGCCGCTTGCGCTCCATGGCGGCGGCGATCATTTCAAAGGTTTTACCCGCGCCCACCTCATGGGCCAGGAGAGTATTGCCTCCGTAAAGGACGTGAGCAATGGCGTTGACCTGATGGGGCTGCAATTTGATCTCCGGGTTGATGCCGGAGAACACAATACGGCTCCCGTCATATTCGCGGGGCCGGATGCAGTTCATTTCCTCATTGTACTGCTCCACCAGGGTCTGCCGCCGTCTGGGGTCCTTCCAAATCCAGTCCTTGAAGGCTTCACGGAGGGCCTGCTGCTTCTGCGCGGCCAGGGTGGTCTCCTTGACGTTGAGAACGCGCCGCTGCCGCCCATCCGGGTCCTCTATCGTGTCATAAATGCGGACATCCCGGAGATTCAGAGAATCCTCCAGGATGCGGTAGGCGTTGGCGCGGCTGGTTCCGTAGGTGGTATGGGCGGCAATGTCGTTGTCGCTGACGCTGCCCTTGCAGGTAATCGCCCACTCCGTTGTGTGTTTGGAGTGGTTGACCTTGATTATCCCCCGCAGATAGGACGGGGTTTTCAGGGTCTCATACATAAATTGCTGGATGTACTTCTTGTCGATCCAGTCCGTCCCCAGCCGGACCTCGATCTCGGAGGCATCCAGGTCCTTGGGCTGTGCGGCGGTCAGGGCCTCCACGTTGGGCCGGACGCGCTGCTGCTGGTCCGGGGGCGTCACATCATAGAGTGCCTGGGCCATGCGGAGCTTTTGGCGCACGTTGCCGGAAAGGTATTCGTCGGCGGTGACAA
>CAJUAC010000154.1 GCA_910583885.1 uncultured Oscillospiraceae bacterium
GGAGACCGCCGTGCAGAACCAGCTCTTCCTGAAAGCGAAGATGCAGGGTGCCCTGGCGGCCTCTCCCATGCAGGGGCCCACCGGGCCCACTGGTCCCACCGGACCTGCCGGCGCGACCGGCGCAACGGGAGCTGCGGGCGCAACGGGCGCGACCGGCGCAACAGGAGCCACTGGCCCCGCAGGTCCGCAAGGTGGTTTGGGTCCTGACGGCCCCACCGGAGCCACCAGCCCCGGCCTTACCGCCGCCTTTGCCGCCAACACCCAAGGCAGCACCCTCTCGGTGGCGGTAGGGGGCACCCCCATCGCCCTGCCCAACGCCCAGGTTCTGCCCCCCAATGTCACCGTTAATTCCGGGAACACGGTATTTACCGTGGCCGAGGCGGGCACCTATCAGATCTCCTACCACGTGAATACCACGCTGGCCCTGCTGATGGGAACCCGGCTGGTAATCAACAGCGCCACCAGCGCCGCTTCCACCATCGCCCCTGGTGTTGCCACCTCCAGATTTGAGAATCAGATCACGGTTAATCTGCCCGCGAATTCCACTATCTCCCTTCAGATGTACCCGCTCACGCTTGCCGGGGCTGCCGTCCTGGTGGGCCGCGGAGCCGGGGCCTCCCTGACCATCATACGGTTGAGCTGAGTCTCACCGGAACGCACAATCCTCCCGCTGGTGAAAACTGGCGGGAGGATCGTCATGATGACCCAAGGTAGGATTTACTATAAACTATATTGACTTGAATTGTTAAATCGTGCTTTTTTCCATCTGTTTGATTCTGTCACAAAGATTTTCTTTTGCAGTAATTGCCTAATAATATGTTGATGTTGATTTTGTTCTTTGCCTGCAGCGCGAACGAGCACTCCAGCTGGGTGCACTCTCTCAGCTGAATAATAGTACCAAATGTTCCCTCAACACATATGTCTTTCTCATGGCGGCGGACGGTCACAGCGCAGAACTGCTGCTGAACCGGGAAGCTGTGCCGACGCCCATGCTCTATAAGCGGGCGGCAGGCTGCTCCCGGACACGCTGACCCAGCATTGAGGAAAACAACTTCTGGACCGATACCGCTGTTGTAAGGATTCTCCGGGATGAACGTTACCTTGGTAAAAACATATTCGGCAAACGGATACGGGGCAGGGTGGGCCACGCAATGAACCACAAGCGGGGCAGGCAACTGTATTTCTATTGTTATACCCCCCTACAACGATTCCTTCGCCTGCGCCAAGCGAGTGCGGAGAGCCGATATTCTGGAAGTTGTTTCCGATGGGCTTCGTGTGCAGTTGCAACTGGTAGTGGAATTGAGCCGTTTGCTGGAGGAACAGCACCGTGAACAGAAGAAAGACGTTGCCGCTGTAAAGAAAAATCTCATCGGACTGCGGGAAACACACCAGAGGCTTTGCCAGCGGATCAGCAGTCTCTACGAATCCTTTGCGCTGAGAGAGATCGGCAAGCCGGAATACCTCACAGCAAAAGCCGCCGCTCGAATCAGTGAATTGGAAGCTGTGTTAGATAATATGGGCACAGACGCTAACTTACAAAACGGCTTTGTTTCCACATTATGTAGAGGAAATTACCAGCGAAATTACGGCAGAGGTTTTGAAAGAAGTTCTCGTGTTTCCCGACAATCGGTTTAAGATTGTCTGGAATTACCGAGATAAACTGGAAAAGCTGATACTTGATTTACAAGGAGATCATCAGAATGGAACATAAAAGGTCATGGATTTATTGTCGTGTCGCACGCCCTGACGCTCATGCGCTGGCCGTTCAACAGGCCAGCGGGCTGAACTTTTCCCGCCGGAGGTTGGCAGAGGTTTCCAGCGAGGAAAGTTGACCTCCTGCTGATGGCGAACCTCTCCCGCCTGGGGCGGGATGTGGGAAAGACAGTTTCCTGCTGGAAGATCAGTTTGTCGAAGTGCTCTGTGCTGATGGTACGGTTCTACAGACAGCTATCGAGATACTGCATGAGCTGATGAAAGCAGGCGATATTTCGTTGGATAGGGTACATTAGGGGATTAGCTTCTACTTTCGACACGGTTCACAATTTATTTACATTTTGTTTTTGACCCGTGCTTGACATTAGCGGACAAGGGCTATTCCGGGAAGAATACAGACAGGCCAAAATTCCAGGAGCTTTTAGCCGACATCAAGAGGGGCCTGATCCGCTGGGTAGTGGTTTACAAGCTGGACCGTATCAGCCGTTCCATTCTGGACTTCGCAACCATGATGGAGCTGTTCCAGCAGTACAATGTGGAATTTGTTTCCTCTACGGAAAAGTTTGACACCTCCACCCCAATGGGCCGGGCCATGCTGAATATCTGTATCGTGTTCGCTCAGTTAGAGCGCGAGACGATCCAGAAGCGAGTGACCGACGCCTACTACTCCCGGTGTCAGCGGGGCTTCCACATGAGCGGCGCGGCCCCCTACGGCTTCAAGCTGGAGCCCACCACCATCCAGGGTATCCGCACGAAAATGATGATCCCGGACCCCGCCACGGCGAATATTGCCCGCCTGATGTTTGAGATGTACGCCGAGCCGTCTACGTCGTTCGGGGATATTGCCCGGTACTTTGCTGAAAACAATATCCTGATTTACGGCAAGGAATTGAAACGGGGCTTTATCTCCCAACTGCTCCGCAACCCGATTTACGCCCAGGCCGACCTGGAGCTGTACGAGTTTTTCAAGGGCCAGGGGGCCGTGGTAGTCAATGACGCGGCGGACTTCGCCGGGACAAACGGCTGCTATCTCTACCAGGGCCGGGACGTGCAGGAGCGAAAAAACAAGGACCTGCGGGGGCAGATCCTTGTGCTGGCTCCCAGCGAGGGCATTGTTCCCGCCGATACCTAGTTGCGGTGCAGGAAGAAGCTGCTGGCAAATATCACGTCCAGGGGGGCGCAAGGCCCGGAATACCTGGCTGGCCGGAAAAATCAAATGTGGGCGCTGTGGGTATGCCCTTATGAGCGTGGGCAACCCGGCAGGGACGCAGTATCTTCGGTGCTCCAAGCGGGCGGACAATAAAAGCTGTGAGGGCTGCGGGACGCTTCGGACGGCGGAGTTTGAGCAATTTGTCTATGGGGAGATGGTGAAGAAGCTCTCCGAATTTCAAACCCTGACCGCAAAAGCAACGACCGTCAATCCCAAGCTGACCGCCTTGAATGTGGAGCTGGCCCAGGTGGAGGACGA
>CAJUAC010000155.1 GCA_910583885.1 uncultured Oscillospiraceae bacterium
CCCAAGAGCCTGCGCATCCGCAAGCGGATTCTGGACCACGAGAAGCGGATGAAGGCCCTCAAGGGCGGGAAAAAGTAATCATCCTATGCGCGGCGCGCGGCATAGCCAGAGGGGCTGTGCTGCGCGCCTTTTCCGCAGCCCGGGATCTGTGGCTCCCTCCCGGCAGGGTGAATTTACAAATTGTTCAAATTGAATGGCGCAAACTATATTGACAGGATGAAATAATGGTGATACACTGCCTTTAGCACTCTAGGCAAAGGAGTGCTAAAGGAGACGAGGCCATGGAATTGACCGCCCGCAAGAAGCAAATACTGAAGGTGGTCACCGAGCGGTATATCGACACGGCTGAGCCGGTCAGCTCCAAGTTCATCGCCCAGGCCATGGGCGGCTCGGTCAGCTCCGCCACCATCCGCAACGAGCTGGCGGATCTGGTGGAGCTGGGATACCTGGAGCAGCCCCACACCTCGGCGGGCCGGGTGCCCTCCCCCAAGGGATACCGGCTGTACGTCAACGAGCTGATGGAGCGGCGGGCTGTGTCGGAGCAGGAGGCGGCAGAGATCAACGCAGCCCTGGGCGGGCAGATGCGGGAGCTGGACGCCGTGATCGCCCAGGCAGGCCGGGCGGCAGCCTCCATTGTCAGCTATCCCGCCTACGCGGTGGCGGAGGGCAAGAGCAGCGTCACGGTCCGGCGCTACGACCTTCTGCCGGTGGACGGGGAGAGCTTTATTGCCGTGGTGATGACCAACGACAGCCGGGTGAAAAGCCAGCTGCTGCGCACTCAGCTGCCTGTCACAGCGGAGCATCTGCAAGCCCTTGCCAACCTGCTCAACACCCATTTCACGGGCGTGCAGGTGGAGAAGCTGGGGGAGAAGCTGATGGGGCTGACCAGCCAGCTGCCTGCGGAGATGTTCATGTCCCTGTCCCAGGCCATTGAGTACGCTGCGGCAGTCATCGACAGCAGCGCCCGTAGCCAGGTGTATACCACCGGGCAGACCCAGCTGCTCAAGCAGCCGGAGTTCCAGGATCTGAGCCGGGCCAACGAGCTGATGAGCCTGCTGACCGACCAGAAGAACGACCTGCCGGTGCTGGATGAAAACACCCCCATGCAGATCCTGATTGGCCCGGAGAACGTCAACGAGGCCCTCAAGGATGCCAGCGTGGTGGTGGCCAGCTACGATATCGGCGAGAACATGCGCGGGCTCATCGGCGTGGTAGGCCCCACCCGGATGGACTACGCCGCCGTGGCCGCACGGCTGAGCTACTTTGCCGAGAGCTTAACAAAAATGTTTGGTAAAAATAACCAGTTACCCCCGAAGGAGGACAATAGATCGTGAGTAAAAAAGAGAACCCCTCCCCGATGGAGGAGCAGGAGGCCGGGCAGGCCGCCGAAGCGGCGGAGGAGACGGCGGAGGCTGAGACCTTCACCCTCACCAGGGAGCAGATGGAGAAAATGGAGGCCATGGCCGGCCAGCTGGCTGCCCTCAATGACCAGCACCTGCGTCTGGCAGCGGAGTACGACAACTACCGCAAGCGTACCACCAAGGAAAAGGAGGGCATCTATCAGGACGCCAAGCTGGACACCATCGCCAAATTCCTGGAGGTCTACGACAACCTGGAGCGGGCAGTGGCCCAGGCCGGGGACGAGGAGAACGTCCACAAGAAGGGGATGGAGATGATCTTCCATCAGCTGGTGGGCGTTCTGGAGAAGATGGGCGTGACCATTGTGGACCCCATGGGCCAGAGCTTTGATCCCGAGCGGCACAGCGCGGTCATGCACATCGAGAGCGAGGAGCTGGGCGAGAGCATCGTGAGCCAGGTGTTCCAGAAGGGGTTCCTTCTGGGGGAAAAGGTGATCCGGTTCGCCACCGTCCAGGTCGCCAACTAATCTGTTAAAAATATTTTCTAAATAGTAGGAGGACAGTTATAATGTCTAAGGTTATCGGTATCGATTTAGGAACCACCAATTCCTGTGTTGCCGTCATGGAGGGCGGCGAATCCGTCGTCATCGCCAATGCGGAGGGCAACCGGACCACCCCGTCCGTGGTGGCCTTCTCCAAGACCGGCGAGCGCATGGTGGGCCAGGTCGCCAAGCGCCAGGCCATCACCAACCCTGACCGCACCATCGCCTCCATCAAGCGTGAGATGGGCTCTGACCACCGGGTTGGTATTGACGGCAAGAACTACACCCCCCAGGAGATCAGCGCTATGATCCTCCAGAAGCTGAAGGCGGACGCCGAGGGCTATCTGGGGCAGACCATCAGCGAGGCGGTCATCACCGTCCCCGCCTACTTCACCGACTCCCAGCGCCAGGCCACCAAGGACGCGGGCAAGATTGCCGGCCTGGAGGTCAAGCGCATCATCAATGAGCCCACCGCCGCGGCCCTGGCCTATGGCCTGGACAAGGAGAACGCCCAGAAGATCATGGTCTACGACCTGGGCGGCGGCACGTTTGATGTGTCCATCCTGGACATTGACGACGGCGTGATTGAGGTGCTGGCCACGGCGGGCAACAACCGCCTGGGCGGCGACGACTTCGACGAGTGCGTGATGAAATATCTGGTAGCCGAGTTCAAGAAGGCCGAGGGCATCGACCTGAGCGGCGACAAGGTCGCCATGCAGCGGCTGAAGGAGGCCGCCGAGAAGGCCAAGATTGAGCTGAGCGGCGTGACCACCTCCAACATCAACCTTCCCTATATCACCGCCGACGCCACCGGCCCCAAACACCTGGATGTGACCCTCACCCGGGCGAAGTTCAACGAGCTGACCGCCCATCTGGTGGAGGCCACCATGGGCCCCGTGCGCCAGGCCATGAGCGACGCCGGCCTCAACGGCAGCGAGATTGCCAAGGTGCTGCTGGTAGGCGGCTCCAGCCGCATCCCCGCCGTGCAGGACGCGGTAAAGAATATCACCGGCAAGGACGGCTTCAAGGGCATCAACCCCGACGAGTGCGTGGCCAAGGGCGCGGCCATCCAGGCCGGCGTGCTCACCGGCGACGTAAAGGGCCTGCTGCTGCTGGATGTCACCCCCCTGAGCCTGGGCATTGAGACCATGGGCGGCGTATGCACCCGCCTCATTGAGCGCAATACCACCATCCCCGCCAAGAAGAGCCAGATCTTCTCCACCGCCGCGGACAACCAGA
>CAJUAC010000156.1 GCA_910583885.1 uncultured Oscillospiraceae bacterium
AGACAGACAGACAGACAGACAGACAGACAGACAGACAGACAGACAGACAGAATAAGCCTGTCTTTTTGCCATACTTTTTTACATACAGGAACTTCAAGGTCAAGACCGCCGGAGGCGGGGCTTCCCGAAGGGCTTTCATGCCCTCACGGGATTCCCGCCCCCAGGCGGTCTTTTTGTGTGTAAGCTATGAGCGGTGTGAAGTCAGGGTGTTCTACAGATATGGCTAAAAAAGGGAGGTACGGGAGTGGATGCGGTTATTTATACAAACAGCATATGGGAATATGAAATGCTTTCCCACATACTCGTGGATGAATTACCGGGAGCCGTGGTATCGTGGGGCGTGATGGACGGTCGCTACCATCTGGAAAAAAGGTATGATGTGGCGGTGGTGGATGTGGACGGCGCACAGGGTATGGAGCTTGTATGCAGGTACCGGGAGCGGTTCGGCGACACGCTGGTAATCTGGATCACGGGCGACCCATACTTCGCGGGGGTGGCGATACGGACGCATATTTTTGACTTTATCGTGCGTCCGCTTGAGGAAGAGCGGTTCCGGGAAACGGTAAGGAGAATAAAAGAAGGGGATATCGAAATATGGCAGAGGATGCCCGCGGGAAAAACGGCATATCATGGGTGTGGCATCTGCCGGGAAGATTATACAGGAGGTCAGGGCGGTACATTATGGAAAAGAATAAAAGAAAGTTTTTTATAGGGAAATTTCCCGGTAAGCAGGGGAGAAAATGGGAACAGGAAAGGCTGTTGGAAACCAATGCACGGGAAATACACCGTGGTACAAACGCACGGAAAGCAAAACGTGCGTTGGGAGTCCTGCTGGCGGCGGCGCTGGTATTCCAGACGCTGCCTTTTGGCAGCGCCGCCGCATCCGCATCGGAGGGCAGGGGAGGGCTGTGTGAACACCACAGGTCGCATACCCCGGACTGCGGCTACAGGGAAGCAGAGCCGGGGGCGGAGTGTACCCATGAGCATACGGAGGACTGTTATAAAACCGTGGAGGACTGTATCCACGAACATACGGAAAGCTGTTATCCGGCGGACACGGTGTCGGAAAGTGAGGGCGCACCCGCTGACGTAGGGGAAAGACAGCCCACGGAATGCAGTCACTCCTGCAGTGAAGAGAGCGGCTGTATCACAAAGGAGCTGGACTGCCGGCATGAGCATGACGGTTCCTGCGGCTACACCGAAGGAATGCCGGGAAGCCCCTGTACTTTTGTATGTGAAATCTGCAATGGCGGGACACCGGAGGATGACGGAAATGATTCTGAAACCGGCGGGGAAACAAAAGAGCCGGATCAAGAAGCGGAAGAAAAACCGGATGACGGGCAGGAGGAATGTATCTGTGAGAAACCCTGCAAAGAGGATAGCATAAATCAGGAATGCCCTGTCTGCGGCGCAGAGGATGCCGACCTTTCGGAGTGCAAGGGGAAGGATGCGGAAGAAGATACCCAAAAGCCGGAGGATACCGGCATCTGCAAGCACCATCAGGCACATGATGAATCCTGCGGCTACCAGCCTGCGTCAGAGAATGGGGAAGGCAGCCCGTGTACTTATGAGTGCCGCATCTGCCCGATAGAGGAATTGATTGCCGCCCTGCCGGATGTGGGGAGCATCACGGATGAGAATGCGGAGAAAGTGCGGGCGCAGCTTGAGCAGATACTTGCACTGTTTGCAGAACTGACCGGGGAGGAACAGGAGCAGCTTGACCTCTCCCGCTGTTACGAGCTGCAAGAGGCGCTGGACGGGGCCAATGCCCCCGACCCGGCGGCGGAGGAGGATGGCCCCGCCCAGATTAAGATGGAGGTGAAGGGCGTCACCACCTACCTGACCGGGGATCAGCTGAAGGAGGCCTTGGGGGCCAACCAGAATAAGGGCGCCACCTTCACCCTGCTGGACGACGTAAAGCTCCCGGATGGAGTGTCCCTGTTTACGCACGCCGGAGGTGATATTACCCTGGACTGCGGAAGCTACACCCTCTCCGGCAACTGTGAAAGCAGCGCGCTCGTCTATGTCAATAGGGACTCCCTGACCTTGAAGGGCGGCACACTGAAAAATACCGATCCAACTGGCTGCTGTGTCGCTGTATCTAGCAAATTCGGACAGTTTCGCATGGAGGGAGGAACGCTTTTGCCGGAGGGCGGCAGCGGTCACGCCATAGAAGTTTACGGCAGCGTCACCGTCACCGGCGGGAGCGTGGGAGAAAGCGGCAAGGGCTTGAACTTGTATTCAAGCGGTACCGCTACGCTCAGCGGCGGAACCTTCGGTGATATACACGCCGAAAACGGCCTGTCCTCCATCCTGGCGGAGGGCTATGCTTTCTGCCGAGACGGCAAGCCCGTGGCGCTGACTCTGGACCAAAAAGACATTGAGGGCCCCGTCGCCGTAGTGAAATGTACCCACCCGGACACAACCGCCCCTCAGGACAAGGGCGACGGCACCCACAGCCTCTCCGCATGTCTGGCCTGCGGCAAGAGCGACGGCGCCGAGGCCCACGACTGGACCGAGAACCGTCTCACCTGCACTGTTTGCGGCGCGGCGGCCGTGGCAAGGATGGAACCGGATGGCACGCTCCTGACGGAGGCGCAGCTTGAGGCGACCCTCAACACCGTAAACGGGATCTATACGCTTACGCTGCTGCGGGATCTGGAGAGAAGCGAGAGGCTTGTCGTCGGCCGGTACGTCACCTGCACCCTGGATCTGAACGGGCACACAATCCGCATGACCGGCTCTGGGATGGCCATTTATACTTATGGAGATTCTAACGTAACCATCCGAGGAACGGGCGAGATTATTTCCGTAAATAGCAACGCTCTTACTGTGCTGGGAACTGCCACGCTGGAGGGCGGGACCTACTCCGGGGGGACGGCGGCGATTGCGATAGCGAGCCAATCCTCATCCCTCACCCTCGGCGACCTGCTGGGTCACAGCGGCGACACCCGGTACGCCTATTTTGACGAAAGCGGCGCTCCCCTTACGGGCGTGTTGGGCGATCAGTCGCTGACCGGCAC
>CAJUAC010000157.1 GCA_910583885.1 uncultured Oscillospiraceae bacterium
TCCGCAACCTGTACGGCGCACGGGTGGCCCGCTCCATCACCATCCAGTACGGCGGTTCCATGAACCCCAAGAACGCGGCCGAGCTGCTGGCCCAGCCCGATGTGGATGGCGGCCTGATCGGCGGCGCTGCCCTCAAGCCCGACCAGTTTGTTGATATTATTAATGCCGCGAACCAGGAGTAAGCAAAGCCGTGTACGCAGTACCCGCGATGGCGCGGGTACTGCCGCGTTTGTAAAAAGTAAAGATTCCGTTAACATCCTTTTGACCGAAATTCACCTGCTTTTTCTGTAGAAATCGAGGTAATTATGAACAAAACACCTACTACTTTAATCATTATGGACGGCTTCGGCCTGGCAAAGGACGGGGACGGCAACGCTGTTACCCACGCGCGGACGCCCGTGCTGGACCAGCTTTTTGCCAGCTGTGCCCATACCACCCTCTCCGCCTCCGGGCTGGACGTGGGCCTGCCCGACGGGCAGATGGGCAACAGCGAGGTGGGCCACACCAATATCGGCGGCGGCCGGGTGGTGTACCAGGATCTGCCCCGGATCACCCGGTCCATTGAGGACGGCAGCTTTTTTGAGAACCCGGCCTACTGCGCTGCCATGGACGCCTGCAAGGACAAGGGCAGCACCCTCCACCTGTACGGCCTGTTGAGCGACGGCGGCGTCCACTCCCACAATACCCATCTGTGGGCCCTGTTGGAGATGGCGAAGCGGCGCGGTCTGGAGAAGGTCTACATCCACGCATTTTTAGATGGCCGTGATGTATCCCCCACCAGCGGCAAGGACTTTGTGGCTGAGACAGTGGAGAAATGCAAGGAGATCGGTGTGGGGAAGATCGCCACAGTGATGGGGCGCTACTATGCCATGGACCGCGACAAGCGCTGGGAGCGCGTGGAGCAGGCCTATGATGCCATGGTCTATGGGCAGGGTGTCCAGCAGAATCCGGATCCTGTGGATGCGGTGGCAAAGTCCTATGCCAACGGCGTGACGGACGAGTTTGTGGAGCCTGTGGTCTGCGACAGTGACGGTGTGATCTCAGATAATGACAGCATTATCTTCTTCAATTTCCGTCCTGACCGGGCCCGTGAGATCACCCGCGTGTTTGTAGATCCGGAGTTCAACGGCTTCCAGCGGGAGTTCTTCCCCTTGACCTATGTCTGCACCACGGAGTACGATGCGACGATGCCGAATGTCCAGGTGGCATTCCCCCGTATCCGGGTGGCAAATGGCCTGGGTGAGTATCTCAGTGCCATGGGGATGACCCAGCTGCGTATTGCGGAGACGGAGAAGTATGCCCATGTCACATTCTTCTTCAATGGCGGCATCGAGGCGGTGTTCCCTGGCGAGGACCGGGTGCTGGTGGCCTCCCCCAAGGTGGCAACCTATGACCTTCAGCCGGAGATGAGCGCGGTGGAGGTGACGGATCGGTGTGTGGAGCGCATTGAATCCGGGGACTATGATGTGATTATCCTGAACTTTGCCAACTGCGACATGGTCGGCCATACGGGCGTCTATGAGGCAGCGGTAAAGGCAGTAGAGACAGTGGATGCCTGTGTTGGCCGTGTGGTAGATGCCACCAGGTCTATGGGCGGTATTGCTATGGTCACTGCGGATCACGGCAATGCCGAGGAGATGTGCAAGGGGGATGGCTCCCCCATGACCGCCCATACAACGAATCTGGTTCCCTTCATCCTGGTAGGGGCTGACGCGAAGCTCCATCCCGGCCGTTTGGCGGATATCGCGCCGACGATCCTGGATATTATGGGGTTGGCGTGCCCGCCTGAGATGGACGGCAAGAGCCTGATTGATAATTGAGAACAGCCGGATGGGGCCGTCCCGGGGAGGGGCGGCCCCATCTTATTTTCATGATTGATCCGGGGGAGGGGAGATAAAAATACCCCCTCCATAGTCCTCAGCGGCAATCCACTGTCTCCTAGGGAGGGGGCATATTATTGAGGGATAATGGGAGCTTTGCTAATTAAAACACACCCTGCTCCATCATAGCATCGGCAACCTTCTTGAAGCCGGCGATGTTCGCACCAGCCACCAGGTTGTAGCCCAGGCCGTACTCTTCAGCGGCCTCGACGGAAACCTTGTGGATATTCTTCATGATCCCCTTGAGCTTCTCGTCCACTTCTTCGGCAGACCAGACCAGGCGCTCGCTGTTCTGGCTCATCTCCAGCGCAGACACGGCCACGCCGCCGGCGTTGACAGCCTTGGAGGGAGCCACGATCATGTTCTTCTGCTCCATCAGGTAGTACAGCGCGTCATTGGTGGTGGGCATATTGGCCACCTCAATGTAGTACTTCACGCCGTTGGCTACGATCTGCTTGGCGTGCTCCATATGCACGTCGTTCTGCATGGCGGAGGGCATAATGACATCGGCCTTGACGCCCCAGGGCTTCTCGCCGGGGTGGAACTCCACACCGAACTTGTCCGCATAATCCTTGACCTTGTTGCGGCCAGAGTTGCGCATCTCGACCAGGTAGTCGACCTTCTCCATGGAGGAGGACACGCCCTCGGGATCGTAGATATAGCCGTCAGGGCCGGAGAGGGTGACAACCTTGGCGCCCAGGTGGTGGGCCTTCTTGCAGATGCCCCAAGTCACGTTGCCGAAGCCAGCGCAGGCGATGGTCTTGCCCTTGACAGACTCACCCTCGTGCTCCAGAACCTCCTGGAGGTAGTACATAGCACCGTAGCCGGTGGCCTCGGGGCGGGTCAGGCTGCCGCCGTAGGAGAAGCCCTTGCCGGTGAGTACGCCATTTTCAAAGACGCCCTTGAGGCGGCGGTACTGGCCGTACAGGTAGCCGATCTCACGGCCGCCCACGCCCATGTCGCCGGCGGGAACATCGATGTCGGGCCCGATGTAACGGTACAGGGCAGTCATAAAGCTCTGGCAGAAACGCATGATCTCAGCATCAGACTTGCCAGCGGGGTCGAAATCGCTGCCGCCCTTGCCGCCGCCGATGGGCAGGCCGGTGAGGCTGTTCTTGAAGA
>CAJUAC010000158.1 GCA_910583885.1 uncultured Oscillospiraceae bacterium
GAGTACCGCCTGGACAAGACCAACATCATCCACTGCCCCATCGGCAAGGTGTCCTTCGGCGCGGAGAAGCTGGCCGACAACTACAATGCCCTCATGGGCGCCATTGTCAAGGCCAAGCCCGCCGCTGCCAAGGGCCAGTATATCCGCAGCTGCGTGACTGCCTCCACCATGGGCCCCGGTGTGAAGGTCAGCACCGCCCGTCTGGTGTAATCCCCATATTGCCGCAAACACGCCAGGTATCCTGCCTGGCGTGTTTTTCTGCCGGTTCCTGTATAAAACGCGCCCGCAGCAAGTGATTGCTGCGGGCGCTGCCTTATTAAAAGATGCTCAAAAACAGCTCCTTGCTCAGCCTCTCCAACAGCTGGATGCCGGCAATACTGTTGCCCTTCCCATCCAGCGCAGGGGAGTAGATCCCGATGCCCATGCGGGTGGGGACGACGGCCATAATGTCGCCAGACACGCCGCTCTTAGCCGGGACCCCCACCCGGATCGCGAATTCCCCAGACCCGTCGTACATCCCGCAGGTCATCAGGATGGCATTGACGTACCGAGCCAGGCCGGAGGGGAAAATCCGCTGGTTAGACACCGGCAGGCGGCCCCGGTTGGACAGCACCGCGCCGATGTGGGCCAGGGAGCGGCAGTCCACCTGGATGGAGCAGGCACGGAAGTAGCAGTCCAGCACCTCCTCCACGTCCCCCTCCAGCAGGCCGTAGGACTTCAGCAGGTAGGCCAGGGCGCGGTTCTTGCTGCCGTGGCTCTTTTCCGAGCGGTAGACCGCTTCGTCCACGCCAACCTCCCCATCCCCCGCCAGGCGGCGGGTCAGCTCCAGCAGGCGCTGGAAACGCTCTGCATAGCTGTCCCCATGGATCAGGGAACACATGACAATCGCACCCATATTCACCATAGGGTTGATATGCCCGCTGTCCAGTGACTGGTCACTGGCATTGATGGCGTCAAAGGGCTTGCCGGTGGCTTCCATCCCCACCCGGCTCTGTACCCCTTCCACGCCGTTGTCCAACAGGGCCTGCAGCAGCAGGATCGGCTTGACAATACTTTGCAGGGTAAACGGCTGCCGGCAGTCGCCAGCCCAGCTGTGTTTGCCGTCGCTGCCGATGACATACACCCCCAGTGTATCCGGCCTCGCCTTGGACAGCTCCGGGATGTAGTCTGCTACCCTCCCCTGCTGCGCATAAGGGCGGCACTCCTCCAGTAATCGCTCCAGCAGTTCTTCCATCGTCCTCTCCACTCTCTTCGACAAAAAATGTCCGCATATGCGGCGATTCTTAAGATAGCAGATTCCCATGCTGCTGTCAAGAGAGCGCCCCCGGCGTCCCTTTTAAGGAAAGTGTTGCTGGGATATCACTTCGGCAGTTTCTACAAAAGCACATTGATAAACAGAAACTATGCGCTATCATCCATTCGACAAATCGGGATTTGAGGAGAACGAATATGAAAAATTTCTCTATGCCAGAGCAAGTTTCTCCGACATTAGAAATAGAAGCGGCTTTTGGCAACCCCAATCTGGAAAGGGATCCCCCGGCCCTCTGGCATCCGGGAGGAGACCATGAAGGGTGCGGGAGATACAACGTGCTTATCGCCTGAAAACACCGCCATGGTAACAGATGTACTGGCGGCACGGATACTGGATCAATCTTTCCAGGGATTCCTGGGCCCGCACCCTGTCAAGGCAGAACCCTGGATTGGCAATCGCCAGCGCATTGCCCTCCAGGACCGCCGCGTCCCCTGTAATCATGAACTCATTATCCAGCGCCCTGACGGATATATGCCCTGGCGTATGGCCGGGTGTATCGATCACCTCACATCCGCCGCCCCAATCAAATGTATCCCCTGCATGAACGACCCCATCCAGCGGAATGGGCTTCACCCTCCTAAGCCTTTCACAAAACTGTATCCCAAAGCTTTTCTGGTCATCGGGGAGATGCTCCTGCAGCTCCTCCGCCTGTTGGAGCCGGAGGTTTTTCAATTCACCGGAAATATACGGCGCTTCTTTGCAGGATGCAAGCAGCTGGATCGCGGGGTATTTCCCCTTGATCTCTGCCGCCGCGCCGACATGGTCGTCATCCTGATGGGTAAGCAGCAATTTGGTGATGCTTTCTGGAGTGATCCCATGCCGGGCCAGCTCCATTTCCAAAAGGCCCAATGAACCGGGATACCCGCAGTCAATCAGCACCACATCGCCCCCGCCAAACAGCAGGACCGGGGAAATGTGCTGCTCAACCCCGTTGTATACATACTGGAAGTCCAAAACAATGTATGCCTTCTGCATAGCACTCCTCACTTTTTCTATCCATCTATGGCCTGGCAGCATCCTAACAGCCTGCACTGGCCGGAAAAATAATAACCCGAACCCCTCTCCTATCGGAAAAGGGTCCGGATCACAGGGGTTGGTGCAGTTAGGCAATCCAAATCCGAACCGGACTTTTCCGCCGCAGGGGAGGCTTTCAGGTCATCAAATGTAATCGTGTCTGTCCCTTCCTTGTGGTTGAAGGTAATCACCATTTTATCGTCGTAGACAAAAATGGCGTTGATAAAAGTGTCAATCAACATCTTCCTATGGGCTTTCTGCCGCACGTCCAGCTTACGGAAGCGGTGGAGCCAGAAGGTCATAAACTCGGCGCTGATTTTGGGCTTCGCCAGCTTTTCACAGGCGATACGGGTTTCCAATTCCTCCTTTGCGGCCTCCAATTCTTCCAGCCGTCCCTTGGTGGACTTGGTAAGGATTCCCTGCTGGATGGCGTTCAACAGGTTTTGGATGGCGATATCCGCTTCCCGTAACTGCTGTTCATAAAGGGGGAGGTTCACATTCTCCCTGTCCTGCAAGTCCATCAGCATGGACACGATGGCCTCTATCGCCTTATCGTCCATCACCATCTTCATGGTTTCGTTCACCACCAAATCCTCTATCCATTCCTTGCGGACAGACTTCTTGTGGCACTCCTGC
>CAJUAC010000159.1 GCA_910583885.1 uncultured Oscillospiraceae bacterium
ACCGTAATAATCAGCTTGCCCGTGGCGGTGCCGGTGTCAATATTTTCCTTATCGGAAACCAGGGCAACCTCTTTTTCCGCAAGGACATTCAGCAGGTGCAACAGGTCCAGGGTGGAGCGGGCAATCCGGGACAGGTCGTGGATATAGATGGTGTCTCCCTCCCGTACCCAGTCCATCATCCGTTGAAACTCCGGGCGGTCGGTATCCTTTGCGCTGGTTTTCTCGACGAACCATTTATCAATCCCACGGGCGGCGAGGGCCTCCCGCTGCCGGGCCTCGTTCTGCTCCTGGGTGCTGACCCGGACATAGGCGATTTTAGACATTTTTTGAAATCCTCCATTGTAAAAATAGGCTTTAGATTTGGCCTGCAAAATGTAAAAAAGGGCGGAAAGCAACTCTATTTTTGCTGCTTTCCGCCCTTTCTGCTATGTAAAGCTGGGGTATACCCTAAAATGGCTCAGGCAATGTCCCGGTTGCGGAACCAAAATTCCGTTGCCGCCCAGAGGACCGGGGCAATGGAGGTATCGTAGAGGTACGCCGGGGAGAGGACGGGATAGGATCCGCCGCCGGTGAGGTTGACCGCCAGTGCCACACAGCGGCGGCTGTCCTCGTCCCGCCAGAGGTCCCAGCAATCGTCCTTGATGTTGCCGTCCGGGTCCAGTACCTCCCAGACGCGCTCCCGTGTCTCCGCGCAGGCGGACAGGAGATAGAGGGCGGCAATGGCGGGCGGGTAGGCGGTGCCGGTCGCGTGGACGGCCTGGTGGAAAAATTCCTCGTGGTCCGCAGAGACAAAGGGGAACTGAAAAATTACAAATTGACGCATGGTTAAAAATTCCTTTCTAAATACCGGTGCGGCGAATATTGCCACACCATTTTTTAATAAAGTCGCTGTCGGTTACACCGATTTGAACCGCGCCGGAGAGTCGCGCTCCCTGTAGGCGGTAATCCCAATAGGGGGTTGCGGTGGTGTCGGGCGCGGTTGCCGTCAGGGCGGCCCTCAGAGCCTCCCTGTGGGGACCGTCAAGGGCGCAGAGGAAATGATAGGTATGGTAATAGGGCAGGAGCGAAACGGCCCATTGATGGGCTTCTATGGTCCAGTCCATCACCCTTTCCGCTCCCATTTCCCGTCCGGGGAAGGACACCAGCTGGATGGTCCTCTTTTGGGGGGTGATGTCGGTGATGTAAATGCCCCGCCGGTGCAGCTGCTCCAGAGTGGGGCCGGGGTTGGTCTGCGGCTCCCCCTCCAGACGGGCCAGCTGCTCTCGGTAGTTCCCCGGCTTCTCCCGCGCCAGCACTCCGGCATAGTCCCGGTAGTAGGCTGGGAGCATCGGCAGACGGCAAAAGAGACTGCAAGCATGTTTTTTCATGAATGTCTCTACGGACATCAATGTATCCAGGTGCTTTTTCTCCATTGCGCCAAGCAGCCAATCCACCTTGCGGGCCTGAAGTATATAGGGGGCCATGGTGCGGGGCCGCTGTGGGGTGGCGATTTCCTGGCTCGTTTTGTTGAACAGGAAGCGCAGGGCGAATTTCCGCACAAGAATGAGATCGCTGTTGTTATCCACCCACGTCTGCCGGTCCAGTACCCCGGCCTCCCGCAGCTCCCGCACGGCCTTGTTGACCGCCTGCCCGTTGGGGTACAAGCGCATCTGTACCGCCAGCGTCCGCAGCAGCGGCAGGGGCAACGCGCCGTTTCCATACCGGACCAGGAGATACAACAGGGCCTTGTGGGTCTGACAGACCACGGTTTTTTCTTGGATTTGCAGCATTTTAATCACCTTCTTTCATGATTAAGCGCGGGAAAATTCGATTTCCGCGCCCAGGGCCTCCGCCGTCTCCACTTTGGCGGTGATTTCCTCTTGCCCATAGTTGCCGGTAGTCACCTCATAGGCCACAGAAACACCGTCAGAGCGCGTATAGACGGCATCTGGCATGGACAGCCGTCCCTCTTGCAGCTTTGCCCACAGCTCCCCCGCACGCTCTTCCTCGCCCTGGTCCCGCAGCTGCCGGATTTCCGCATAGACATCCTCCCGGCTCTGGCTCTCGGTCCGCCACGTCTCCCGCTCGGACTGGGACAGGGAAAAGTAGCGGTCAGCAAGGACAAGGTCATGGGCGGGATTCTGGGCGCAGTAGGTGGGCAGGGACAGCTCCCGGCGGCAGAGTTCCCGCCCCGCTTTGGTCAGGCGGTAGACCTCTATGTCCTGCGCTTTGGCTCCGGGGCGGCTGTAGACGGATTTCTCGACTAATCCGTCCTTGCAGTAGGCGTTAACGCGCTTTTCACGGAGAAATGTCCCCAACTGCTCCCAGCTGACATAGCCACAACGGGCAAGGGCTGATAGTGCGTTTTTGTCGCGGGGATAGAGGGTGGTAATGCGCTTCTTTGCCATTGGGTCTGCCTCCTTTGCAGGGCAGCGGGTTTCCTCCCCCCGGCAGGGGTCGAGCGGAGGGGCGGAAATCGTAGGGCTTGCGCAGCAAACCGTGAAGCGATTTCCGCGCAGTGGACGTGGGAGCGTTCCGAGTCCTCCTGACGGCGAGGGCCGGCATGGGGGAACTGGGACGCGGCCCGGTCAAGCCGCAGGGACCGCAACGGCAGTTGTGGGGCCTGTGACGCAGAGCGGGACGGACACCCCGCAGCGAGACCCCTGCTCCCGTTCCGCAATCACCTCAGCGTCATCCTTGCGGAGACTTTGGGGCTGGGTGTACGCTGGCACCTCTCCCGCCGCCGAACCACCTGGGGCCATCCCGAAATTGTGCAATCGGGAGGGGACCCCAGGGGGAGGCGTGGCGGGAGAAGCCGCCATTTATCGCACGTTTGTACTGTATGAAAAAGCGAAAAAAAGTATTAGGGGACGCAAAAGGGCAAAAAAATAAGTCCTCCGGAGGGTGCAGCTCTGCTGTATCCTCCGGGGGACTTGCGGCGATAGCGCCACCGGCGCTATTGCCTA
>CAJUAC010000160.1 GCA_910583885.1 uncultured Oscillospiraceae bacterium
ACGGACAGGTCCACCGACTGCCTGCCGCTCTCGACGCCCACGAAGGTCTGGGAGGAAAAGACCGGCTCCCCGTCCCCGTCATAGCTCACCGGCTCGGTGCTGACCTCGGAGGTGAACAGGTACACGCCCTCGCCGATGTTCTGGGTCCCGGTGAGCCGGAGGTCGATGTTCACGCCCTCCGCCAGCTTCAGCCCGGACAGGGTGTAGCTGCCGTCCCCGCTCCTGGGGATAACACCGTACTGGGTCCCGGAGTCGTCCCCGGCCAGCCGCCGCGTCTCCACGACCTCGCCGCCCACCACCACATGGACCAGCAGGTCGTCGCTCTCCGCATCCGGCATGACGGCGAGGGTGAAGGTCAGGTCAGCCTCATACTTGCCGGTGTCCTCGTCCCGCTGGCCCACGGTCAGGCTGGCATCGGTGGCGAAGTTGTTCTCGTTGATGAGGGTGTTCTGGTGGGTGGGCGCCTCCGTCTGGGAGACCAGATAGTCATAGAGCGCCTTTGTCAGCGCCCACTCCCGGCTGTCCAGCTCCCGCCAGTTCCTGCCGCCCACCGCCTGGTAGTAGCTGGTAAACAGGTCCTCTTTGTCGATCATCATGTCTCCGCTGTTGCCGAAGGTCCAGAGCGCCGCCTGGGTAGCCGCCAGCGCCATGCCGTCCGTGAGGTAGGTGTCGAAGCCCCAGGCGGTAGCCAGCCCCCGGTAATCGTCCTTGTCGATCTCGCCATTGTTATAGGCGTCCACCAGCATCTGCTTTACGGCATCCAGGCTCCCGGCCCCCTCGCTGGTCCCCCAATAGCCGTTCTGGGCGATGGCCCGGATGTGTGCCGCCGCCTCGCTGTCATAGTAGCCGGCGTCCTCCACATTCTCCATGTCATAGCGGAAGCCCGCCTGGGGGCTGACGGCGAAGTCGGCGCAGTACACATAATGCTCGTTGCCGTCCTTGTCCACCAGCACGAACTGGTGGGCCTGCCAGCGGTCGCTGGGGGAGGCTGTGCCGTCCCCGTCCACCTTGACGGCATCCACACGGATGGCGCTCTCCAGGCCGTACTTGCCCAGCCACTGGAAGTCGTAGCCCTCCGGGTCAAACTCTGCGCCGTCCTTGTCCGCCCGGTGGTGGAGGTCGGTCTTTTGGTCGGTCCTGCCCACATCAGGCTCCGCCACGTCCGCCTTCACGCCGGTGGTCTCCAGGATGCCGTCCTGTCCGCCGGCCGTGACATCGCCCATCTCGGCGGTGACAGTGCGGTCATTGGCGGCAATCCGCTTTGTCTCTGTCGTGGTGGTCCTGGTCGTGGTGGTGACAGTACCGCCCGTGGCCTCCGTGAAGGTCACGGTGGTGACGGTCACATCCGTGACCTCGGTGAGGGTGCTGGTGTCCTTCGTGCCGCGCAGGGTCTCCACGGCAGTGCGGACATTGCCCTCCCTGTCGGTGGTGGTGGTCGTGACCTCATAGCCGGTCAGGGCGCCGTTTACATCCCGCAGCTCCGCCACCTTGACGGTCGTGGTCTCCCCGGTCTCCGGGTCGGTGGCCTCGCCCTCGGCGGGCTTATCGGGCAGGACGGTCTCGGACACCGCCGCCCCGGTGGTGCTGGTCTTTGTGGTGGTGGTCTGATAGCCCGTGAGGTTGCCGTCACCGTCATAGACGGGCAGGACATCCACCTTTGTCGTCACGCCGTCCGCATCGGTGAAAGGCTCCCGCGGCTGGGGCATCTCAGGCGGCTCCGCGCCGGAAACGCCCTCCGGGAGGGCGGTGGTGACGGAGGTCTCCTCGGTGGTGGTGGCGGTAAAGCCCACCACGGCCCCATCCTCGTCCAGCACATCCTCCACCGTCACAGTCCTGTGGCCGATGCCCTCCCCGGTGCCGGGGTCCGTGATCTCGCTGTCCTCCGCATCGGGGCGGGCAAGCTGTCCCGCCAGGGCCTCCTTATCTACCGCCGCCGTCCCAGTGGCGGTGCTGCCGGGGGTCAGCTCCACCGTGACACTGCTGTCGCCGTCCTTGAAAATGGGGTCAACGGCCTCGCTGGAGGAGGCGGCGGAGCTGTCCACCGTCTCAAACTCGCCGGGGGCCTCCGTTGTGATGGTCTCGCCCTCCGCCGTTTCGGTCACAGGCTCCTTGTCCTCCACTGTTGTCCCGCTTGTCACCGTCTCGGTGGTGACAGTTTCATGGCCCGTCTCGCTGCCGCTCTCCTGGATGACGCGGCCCTCCTCATCCAGCACCGTGGTCTCGGTCGTGACCGCCGCGCCCTCCACCACAGGCTCCTCACCCTCCGGGCTGGCCCAGGTGATCTCGGTGGTGATGGTGGTGGTCCTGCCGTCCTCGCTGGTGACGGCCTCCGTGGTCTCGGCGGCAAAAGCCGGGACACTGGACAGGCTCACGCACATCGCCGCGGACAATGCCAACGCCAGCCCCTTGTGGAACTTCCTGAAGATCTTAGGCATACTGTTTATCACCGCTCCCTTCCATAACAATGTCACTGTTGACCTCGTTCCCCCAGACATCCCAGCCCTCCGGCTTTGTCCGGGCGAACAGCTCGATCCGGGGGACATCGCCCATGAGACGGACGATGCGCTCCCGCGCCTCCTGGGGCTTCCTGCTGTGTTCCTCGATGTGGGAGAGGATCACCTGATGGACGCCGGCGGACACCCGGCTGGGGTTCCCCCTTGTGGCAAGGAGGCAGACCTCGGCGTTGGCCCGCGTCCAGTACCCCAGCCCCCAGAACAGGCTGTCCGCCTTCTTGTTCTGCTTGACCCAGACGAAGGCCGCCGTCTTGTAGGTGAAGCCCCAGCTCTCCAGGACGGCCAGCCCCTCCCGCAGGCAGGGGAACGTCACCCACAGGAACAGGGCGCAGTCCCTGTCCGCCAGCTCGTCCACGGGCAGGCCCTTGATGGCCTCGATGTCCATCGTGGGGTAGTGCTTCTCCGCGCTGCGCCCCATCCC
>CAJUAC010000161.1 GCA_910583885.1 uncultured Oscillospiraceae bacterium
CCGCCGTGCATACGGCTCAGGTCCCAGTCCTTGCCGGAGCCCAGGTGGTCCAGCAGGCTCTGGTAGTTGCCCTCCAGCAGCACGCCCACATCAGTGATGCCGGCGTTGACCATGCTGCTGAGGATGAAATCGACAATGCGGTAGCGCCCGGCGAAGGGGACGGAGGCAGGCGTGCGGTTGAGGGTCAGCTCCCGCAGATCGTCGTGCTTCTCATAGGAGAAAATAATCCCGTGGAGTCCTTTCATCTGGACACCTCCTTATTCTCGCGGTTGAGCATGGAATTGGGGGCAACGGTGGCGCCGGCCTCGATGGTGGTGCCGGGGCCCAGGACGGTGATGCCCCACTGCTCGGGGTCGCTGGACTCGGGGTTCCCGCCCACGCTGGCGCCCGCCTCTACCTGGCAGTTTTCACCCAGGATGGCGTAGCGCACCACAGCGCCCCGCTTCACGGTGACGCCGGGCATCAGCACGGAGTAGGAGACCTCGGCCCCTTCCTCCACCCGTGCGCCGTGGGAGAGGACGGAGTTCTTTACTGTGCCGGTGATCTCGCAGCCCTGGGTGACGACGCTGTGCTCCACCAGGGCGGTCTTGCCGATGAAGGCAGGGGGCTCGGCGGGAAGCCGGGCATAGATGGGCCAGCTGCTCTCCAGCAGGTCCAAGTCGCCCCGGGATAGCATATCCATGTTGGCGTCCCAGAGGCTCTCCAGGGTGCCCACATCCTTCCAGTACCCGTCGAAGCGGTAGGCGATCATCTTCTCGCCATTGCCCAGCATGGTGGGGATGATGTTCTTGCCGAAGTCGTTGCTGGAGCCGGGGGTGTTCTCGTCACTGATGAGGTACTCGCGCAGCTTCTTCCAGGAGAACACATAGATGCCCATAGAGGCCAGGTTGCTCTTGGGCTGCTTGGGCTTCTCCTGGAACTCAACAATGTTGTCCTCGCCGTCTACAGCCATGATGCCGAAGCGGGGTGCCTCATCCCAGGGCACCTCCAGCACGGAGATCGTGCAGGCAGCGCCGGCGGCCTTGTGGGCCTCCACCATCTTGGCGTAGTTCATCTTATAAATGTGGTCGCCGGACAGGATCACCACGTAGTCCGGGTCGTACATATCCACAAATCCGATGTTCTGGTAGATGGCGTTGGCCGTCCCCTTGTACCAGCTGCCCTTCTCCCCCTCCTGCATGTAGGGGGGCAGGATATGGACGCCGCCGTCCAGGCGGTCCAGATCCCAGGGCTGGCCGGAGCCGATGTAGCTGTTGAGCTCCAGCGGCTTGTACTGCGTGAGCACGCCGACAGTGTCGATGCCGGAGTTGGTGCAGTTGGACAGGGGAAAGTCGATGATGCGGTATTTCCCGCCGAAGGGAACGGCGGGCTTGGCCACGTCGCTGGTCAGCACGTACAGACGGCTGCCCTGCCCTCCTGCCAGGAGCATTGCGATACACTCTTTTTTCATGGCTGTCTCATCCTCTCTCGTTTTTATTCATCTGCGGAGGAAGCCTTCTTCCTGCCGCGGGAGGCGGGCTTCTTTTCTGCCGCAGGGGCCTTCTTGGCCTTCACCGCTACGGCTTCCCCGGCCTTTTTGGCGCGGGGCTTTTTCTCCGCTGCGGCCTCCCCGGCGCTCTCCGCCTTCTTGGCGGAGGCCTTCCGGGCTTTGACCGCCACAGCTTCTGCGGCGGGTTTGGCAGCAGCGGCCTTTTTAGCAGCGGGCTTGGGTTTGGCGCGCAGCTTGCCCTGGCCCCGCAGGAATACCGCGCCAAAGGGCGGGATGCGGATGGAAACGGAGGACTCCTGGCCGTGGGAGGGGGTCCAGCTGACCGGGCAGGGGGCGGTGTTGATTGCCCCGGTGCCGCCGTAGGCCACGGCGTCGGAATTGAACACCTCCACGTACTCCTTCACCGGCGGGCAGCCGAAGCGGTAGTCCTCGTAGGTGTTGGGGTTGAAGTTGATGGCGCACAGCAGTTCGCTGCCGGACTTGTCCCGGCGCAGGAATACGACCACGTTGTTGCTGTTGTCGTCGGGCACCAGCCACTGGAAGCCCTCCCAGCTGTAGTCGTCCTCCCACAGGGCGCTCTCGTGGAGGTAGAAGTGGTTGAGATCCCTGATATACTGGTGGAGCTGGCGGTTGGGCTCGTTGTCCAGCAGGGCCCAGTCCAGCTGGCTGTCAAAGGCCCACTCCTTCTCTGTACCCAGCTCCACACCCATGAAGCTCAGCTTCTTGCCAGGGTGGGCCATGGTGTAGCCGTAGAAGCCGCGCACGCCGGCCAGCTTCTGCCAGTCATCGCCGGGCATCTTGCCCAGCACGGAGCCCTTCATGTGGACCACCTCGTCGTGGCTGAGGGGCAGGACATAGTTCTCCGAAAAGGCGTAGAACATGGAGAAGGTGATGTCCTTGTGGTTGCCCTGGCGGAACCAGGGGTCCATCTTCAGGTAGTGGCACATGTCGTTCATCCAGCCCATGTTCCACTTCAGGTTGAAGCCCAGGCCGCCAATGCCGTTGGGGCCGACCACGTCGGTGGGCTTGGTCACCAGGGGCCATGCTGTGGACTCCTCCGCCACCATCAGCACGCCGGGGTTGACCTTGAAAGCGGTCTGGTTGAGCTCCTGGAGGAACTGGATGGCCTCCAGATGCTCCTTGCCGCCGTTCTGATTGGCGATCCACTCGCCGTCGCGGCGGTCGTAATCCAGATAGAGCATGGACGCCACCGCGTCCACGCGGATGCCGTCGATGTGGTACTCCCTGAGCCAGAACGCGGCGGAGGAGAGCAGGAAGCTCTTCACCTCCGGGCGGCCATAGTCAAACACGCGGGTGCCCCAGGCGGCGTGCTCGCCCTTGCGGCGGTCGGCGTACTCGTAGCAGGGGGAGCCGTCGAATTCATAGAGGCCGTGGGCGTCCTTGCAGAAGTGGGAGGGCACCCAGTCGAGGATGATGC
>CAJUAC010000162.1 GCA_910583885.1 uncultured Oscillospiraceae bacterium
GCACATCTCCCTGATCTGCTCAATGCTATGGGACACAAACAGCACCGTGGTCCCCCCGCCCATCAGTTCCATCATGCGCCGCTTGCTCTTTTCCTGAAACTGGGCGTCACCCACCGATAGGATCTCATCCACGATCAAGATCTCCGGCTGCACTACTGTCGCAATAGAGAACGCCAGCCGAGCCAGCATCCCCGAGGAATAGTTCCGAATCGGAACCTCAATAAACTGCCCCAGCTCGGAGAATCCCACGATCTCATCGTACTTTTCTTTCAAAAACTCCTCACTGTAACCCAAGATCGCACCGTTCAGAAAAATATTTTCCCTTCCCGTCAGATCCATATCGAACCCGGACCCCAACTCCAGCATGGGCACCACGTTCCCATGGCACACCACACTGCCCTCCGTGGGCTTCAGGATGCCTGAAATCACCTTTAGCATCGTGCTTTTCCCTGCACCGTTCCGGCCGATCAGCCCCAGCGTCTCGCCCTTTTTCACTGTAAACGACACATGCTCCAGCGCTGTAAACTCCTGATAATGCAGTCTCCCCCGCAGGGCGGTGGTGACGAACTCCTTCAGCGATAGGATCCGATCGCTGTTCATTCGGAACCGCATGGACACGTCCGATACTTCTATCATCGTCTTGCTCATAGGCACCTCACAGATACAGCACAAAGCGATCCTGCGCTTTGCGGAACACCAGTGCGCCAATGAGCAGCGCTCCCAATGCCATCAGCAGGCACTGCACATAGACCGCCGGCTCAGGAGATATCCCGCTTAAAATGCACAACCGGGTATTTTTCAAGAAATGGTAAAGTGGGTTGACTTGCAAAACAAACTTGAACTCCTCCGGCAAGATGGTCTCCGGATAGAAAATCGGGGTGGCGTACATCCACATCATGCTCAGCACCCCCCACAAAAACTGGGTATCCCGGAAAAACACCATGGCCGCAGACAACAGCAGCCCCAGCCCCAGGCTGAAAACCGTCAGGCAGATCAGGAAAAAGAGCGCCAGCACGGCAGATCTATGGAATTCCACCCCGGTGATGATGCACACGATCAGCAGCGGTATGAGCGAGATCACCAGGTTCACCATCGAGGACATGACCCGGGTCAGCGGATAGATGTACTTGGGCATATAGACCTTGGTGATCAAGCTGGCGTTGCCCACGATGGAGCCCAGCGCCATGCCACAGGCTTCATTGAAAAAGTTGAACATCACGGTGCCGATGATCAGGTAGGCGGCAAAATTGGGAATATCGCTTTTGAAGATGGTGGAAAACACAAAATACTGCACCAGCATCATGAGCAGGGGGTTCAAAAAGCTCCAGAATATCCCCAATACGGAGCGCTTATACTTCGTCCTGAAGTCCCTCGCCACCAGTTGCCGGATGAGAAACCGGTACTTTTGTACCGCAATCACCGCATTCACCACGTAGCTGCGCTTGCCGCTCCGAACTCGCAGCCAAACCACGCCGAGGAACAGCAGCACCAGGCCCAGCCCCACCGCCGCAAACTGCCAGTAATGCAGCCCCGTCCAGATGTAATCCGTGCCGGACAGGGCAAAACAGAGCGTCCCAGCCGTTGGCGCTCCGTTGAGGGAGAGCTCCCAGCCCTCCTCCTGCCCCTGGGTGTTCATCAGCGGCGAAGCTGCGCTGCCCGGCTGGCTGTCGGCAGTGAGCCGCAGGAGCAGCGGCACCTGATACAAACCCTCGATAGGTGTTTCCGCCGTCAGTGTGGTCAGCCCGCCCTCCTGGATCCCGGCGGCGTCAAAGCTCTGGGACAGCAGCACCGCCCCGGAGCGCAGATCCACCAGCTCCGCCAACACGATCCCGGCGTTGGGCCGGTAGTAAGTTCCCCACTGGATGTCGATCCGCTCCAGACGCTGAATTTCGGTGGTAAACCGCTGTTCCACCACACTGCCCGAACTTAGCTCCACTGTGCCACTGTCCGCCGCGGGCAGTTCCAAATTGCCCCGGGACTGGCGCAGGTGGAGCTGTTCTCCCGCCAGAAAATAGAACAAAACCACCGCGGCAGCGTACCCGATAACCAGGATTAATGCCAACCGGCGGAGTCGCGCAGTATCGCTTTTTTTCTCCTGAGCATTGGCGTATTTTTTCATCAAATTCATCACTTCTACATGTCATTTTGAGTAAAAATCCCATTGGACCTGCCGCAGCTCTAAAACCGCCCAACAGTCTTACTTCTCCCACCCGACCGTCAGCTGTTCTTCCTCCAGCAGCCTGTCCTGGGCCCGCTCCACCAGCAGGGCCACGTTGCGTTCAATGCTCTCCCGGGTGGCCTGATACATCTTGCGCAGGCATCGGGGATTCCCTTTTTCCTCCGCCACTTGGGCCGCGGGGCACAGCCGCCGGATGGACTGGGCCGCATAGGTGCGGTCTATGAGTTTCCCCGCCCGGGTCAGAAAAATGGGGCCCGATGGGATCCCTTGCCGTGCCGCGTAGTCCAGCAGCTCTCGGCAGACGGAGTCCGGGAAACGGATGATCTCCTTGGAGCTGCGGCGGCTGATGCTGATCATCCCAGCCTTGGCCGCCTCCACCGTGAGCTGGGACAGCTCCTGAACCGGAAGATCCGAATTGCCGAACACCTTCACCAGCAGATACGCCTGCTCCCGCTCCAGGAGGCGGGCAGCGGACAGCAGCCGCAGATACTCGCTGCGCGTCAGCTCCAGCTGGGGTTCCTCAGCGCTCTCCAGCCTGTCCGTCATCTGAAGCTCCCGGGCACCCATATACCCGAGGTAGCCGTTGACGACGATGACGAACTGGTTGATCCCCGCCGCAGAGCAACCCTCCTCCGCCAACTTTTCCCGCCACCAGGGCAGCGTGCCCCGCCGGATGGACTTGTCGTCCTCGGGCAG
>CAJUAC010000163.1 GCA_910583885.1 uncultured Oscillospiraceae bacterium
CAGGCCCACAGCCGGCTGCTGGAACAGGAGCAGCTGGAGATCGGGTGGGATGAAGGATAGAGAAAAGGAGAAGGGACATATGAAAGGGATCATTCTGGCAGGGGGCAGCGGGACACGGCTGTACCCGCTGACAAAGGTGACAAGCAAGCAGCTGCTGCCGATCTACGACAAACCCATGATCTTTTACCCGCTGTCAACACTGATGCTGGCGGGGATCCGGGAGATCCTGATTATCTCCACGCCCCAGGATCTGCCGAACTTTGAGCGGCTGCTGGGGGACGGGAGCCAGTATGGCCTCCGGCTGTCCTACCAGGAGCAGCCGTCGCCAGACGGCCTGGCCCAGGCGTTCATCCTGGGGGAGGCGTTCATAGGGGATGAGCGCTGTGCGATGATCCTGGGTGACAATATCTTCTACGGGGCAGGGCTGACGGCCCACCTGCGCCGGGCGGTGGAGCGGGAAGAGGGGGCGACGGTGTTTGGCTACTACGTGGAGGACCCGGAGCGGTTCGGCGTGGTGGCGCTGGACGAAACCGGCCGGGCGCTGTCCATTGAAGAGAAACCGGCCAGGCCCCAGTCCAACTACGCGGTGACGGGGCTGTATTTTTACGACAAACAGGTCTGCAGGCGGGCAAAGGCCCTGAAGCCGTCGCCCCGGGGCGAGCTGGAGATCACGGATCTCAACCGGATCTACCTGGAGGAGGGGAGCCTGCATGTGATCACCCTGGGGCGTGGGTACGCCTGGCTGGACACAGGGACAGTGGACTCCCTGTCGGAGGCGTCGGAATTCGTGCGGGTCATTGAGTCCCGGGAGGGGATCCAGATCTCCGCACCGGAGGAGATCGCGTACCGGAACGGGTGGATCAGCCGGGCGGAGCTGGAGGCGTCCGCGGCGGCCTACGGCAAATCCCCATATGGGGCCCATCTGCGGAAGGTGGCGGACGGAAAGTACATCTATTGAGGTGCGGCAATGAAATTGACAGAGACAGAATTAGCCGGGGTATACATTGTAGAACCTGCTGTGTTTGGGGATCACCGGGGCTTTTTTATGGAGAGCTGGTCGCAGCGGGCCTTTGAGGAGGCGGGGCTGCGGTATGAATTTGTCCAGGATAACCACTCCTCCTCCGCCGTGAAGGGGACGCTGCGGGGCATCCACTTCCAGCGGGGGGAGCACGCCCAGGCGAAGCTGGTGCGGTGTACCCGGGGAGCGGTGCTGGATGTGGCAGTGGACCTGCGGGGGAAGAGCCCCACATACAAAAAGTGGGTGGCGGTGGAGCTCTCTGCGGAGAACAAGCGGCAGCTGCTGATCCCCCGTGGGTTTGGCCATGGCTTTGTGACACTGACGGACGATGTGGAGTTCCTGTACAAGGCGGACAACTGCTACGCGCCGGAAGCGGATGGGGGCATCCGGTGGGACGACCCGGAGCTGGCCATCCATTGGGGCGTGGCCGCGCCTGTTTTGTCCGGGAAGGACAGCACATCCCCCTTTTTAAAAGACGCCGTAACAGGCTTTGAGGAGTGGTAAGCATGAAGATTTTAGTGACCGGCGGGGCCGGGTTTATTGGCAGCAATTTCATCTTCCATATGCGGGAGAAGCATCCGGCCTATGAGCTGGTGTGCCTGGACAAATTGACCTATGCGGGGAACCTGGAGACACTGGGCTCTGTGATGGGCAGGCCGGGATTCCGGTTTATCCGGGCGGACATTGCGGACCGGGAGGCGGTGTACGGCATTTTTGCGGCGGAGCAGCCGGATGTGGTGGTGAACTTCGCGGCGGAGAGCCATGTGGACAGGTCCATCGAGAACCCGGCGGTGTTCCTGGAGACCAATGTGATGGGCACCCAGGTGCTGCTGGACGCGTGCCGGGAATATGGTGTCCAGCGCTACCACCAGGTATCCACGGATGAGGTATACGGGGACCTGCCCCTGGACCGGCCGGACCTGTTCTTCACCGAGCAGACCCCGCTGCACACCTCCAGCCCCTACTCCGCGTCCAAGGCGGCGGCGGACCTGCTGTGCAGCGCCTACCAGCGCACCTACCACCTGCCCATCACCATCTCCCGGTGCTCCAACAACTACGGGCCCTGCCAGTTCCCGGAGAAGCTGATCCCGCTGATGATCGCCAATGCATTGTCGGACAAGCCTCTGCCGGTGTACGGGGAGGGGCTGAACGTACGGGACTGGCTGTATGTGGAGGATCACTGCGCGGCCATTGACCTGATCCTGGAGCGGGGCCAGGTGGGGCAGGTGTACAACATTGGCGGCCACAATGAGATGAAAAACATCGACATTGTGCGGCGCATCCTGGCGATTTTGGGCAAGCCGGAGAGCCTGATTACCCATGTGACAGACCGGAAGGGCCACGACATGCGCTATGCCATTGACCCGTCGTTCATCCACCGGGAGCTGGGCTGGCTGCCGGAGACGAGGTTTGAGGAGGGCATCCAGTGGACTGTCCAGTGGTATCTGGACAACCGGGCATGGTGGGAGAACATCATCAGCGGGGAGTACCAGGACTACTATGAGCGGATGTACGCAAACCGGTAAGCCGCAGATTGCGATCCTGCTGGCGGTGTATGAGCCGCGGCTGGACTGGCTGCGGGAGCAGCTGGAGAGCCTGGAGAAACAGAGCTATCCTAATTTGAAGCTGTATGTGCGGGACGACTGCTCGCCCACAGTACCCTTTGGGGAGATTGAGGCGTGTGTCAAGGGCTGCATCCACGCCTTCCCCTATGAGATCCGGAGGAATGAGGAGAATCTGGGCTCCAACAGGACCTTTGAGCGGCTGACGGAGGAGGCGGAGGGGGAGTACTTCGCCTATTGTGACCAGGACGACGTCTGGCTCCC
>CAJUAC010000164.1 GCA_910583885.1 uncultured Oscillospiraceae bacterium
CATGAAAAAGAAACTCTTATCCGTAGCCCTGGCCCTGGCGCTAAGCCTGAGCCTTGTGCTCCCAACCTTCGCGGCAGAGCCCTACGCCCCGGCGTGGTTTGAGGAGGGCGTAACGCTGGAGGATGCGTCCTATTTCACCACGCCGCTGACGGCGATCCAAAAGGACGGCAAATGGGGCTACGCCAACCAATACGGCCAGACGGTGATAGCGCCCCAGTACGAGTACGCCCTGGCCTTTTCCGAGGGTCTGGCGGCGGTGAGCAAAGACGGCAAAGCCGGCTACATAGACCCCTCGGGCAAGGCGGTCATTGCGCTGCAATATGAGGACACAGTCAGCTTTTCTGAGGGCCTGGCGGCGGTATGCCGGGGCGGGAAGTACGGCTTTATTGACAAGAGCGGAAAGCTGATCGTGCCCATCCAGTATGAGTACGTGTACCCCTACAGCGGCGGTCTGGCCATGGTGAGCGCCAACAAGAAGTGGGGGTACATCGACAAGAGCGGCAAAACGGTGGTGGCCCCGCAGTACGATGGCACCTACAGCTTCACCGCCGACGGCCTGGCGCTGGTGCACAAGGACGGCAAATGGGGGTACATCGACAAGACCGGCAAAGAGGTCATCGCGCTGGAATATGAGCGTGCCGTCAGCTTCTCAGACGGCCTGGCCGCAGTGTGCAAGGACGGCAAGTGGGGCGTCATCGACAAGACGGGCAAGGAGATCGCCCCCATGGCCTATGATTCGGTGGGCGCGTTTTCGGAGGGCCTGGCCCGGGTGAGCAAGGGCGGCAAGTGGGGCTATATGGACAAGAGCGGCAAGGAGGCCATCGCCCCCCGGTATGAGGCCTGTTCCGGCTTTTCCCAGGGTCTTGCCGCCGTGAAGAAGGACGGCAAATGGGGCTATATGGACAAGAGCGGCAAGGAGGTTGTGGCCCCCCAATACACCTACGCCGGAAGCTTCTCCGAGGGCCTGGCGGTGGTGGGCAGCGCCGGGAAGTACGGCTACATTGACCAGACGGGGAGAGAGGTAGTGGCCCCGACCTATGAGGATGCCCGGGACTTCTCCATCGGCCTTGCGGCGGTGAGCAAGGATGGCAAGTGGGGCTGCATCGACAAGGGTGGCAAGCTGGCCATCCCGATGAACTACGGGGCCATCACAGACTTTGTCCAGGGCAGGGCCATCGTGCGCATGGGCAGCCGGTACGGTGTGCTGAAGGTCATCGTGGGTGAGTTCACCGACGTGCTGGCCGGCGCCTATTATGCCAAGCCCGTGGAGTGGGCGGTGGGCCGGAATATCACCAAGGGGACCACCACCACCGCGTTCTCCCCGGATGCCAAGTGCACCACGGCGCAGATCCTCACCTTCCTGTGGCGAGCCGCGGGGCGGCCCGGGGCGGACAGCGGGGAGCTGGCCTGGGACAAGGAGCTGGTGGCGGTGACCGGCTGGGCCCGGTCGAAGGGGATTGCGGTGCCGGCGGATCTGAACACGGTGTGCACCCGGGCCTCGGCGGTGACCTATATGTGGAAGGCTGCGGGGAGCCCGGAGCCGAAAACCACCGCGGCATTTCAGGATGTGCCCCCGTCGGCAGACTACGGGAAAGCGGTAAGCTGGGCGCTGGAGCAGAAAATCACCACCGGCACCGGAAACGGCAGCACCTTCTCCCCTGGGCAGGGGTGCAGCCGTGGGGAGATCATGACCTTCCTGTACCGGGACCTGGCGTAATAGGGACAACTTCGCGTAAATTGGCCAAGGCTTGCGCGATGATGCAACCTTGAAAGGAGGTGAGACCCATGGGCGTGAAGCGGGAATTCCCAAACCGTGCGGAGCTTCTGAACTGCTTCCGGGTGCGCCCGCCCCCGGCGGAGTAAGCGTAGCTGCGGCAAGAAGCAGTCGCACATGAAGGAAGAAACAATGAGTCAAAAGAAACAGTTAGGAGAAATGACATTATGAAAAAGCAATTCATCGCCAAGCTGCTGGTGCTGGCCCTGGTTCTGTCCATGGTGCCCGCCACCATCCTGGCCGCCAGCGCCGCTGCGGACACTGGCAATCCCACCGCCAACAACGGCGGCTATTACGACGTGTATGAGGACACCACGGTTCGGGTGAACGAGCCCGTGCCCGAGGGCGGCGTCATCGAGGCCAAGGTTGTGGCCGGCACTGCCACCGTGACCCTGAACACGAAGGCCGTGGAGAGCCTGGCGGATCTGGCCCAGGACGGCGAGATCGCGCTGGAGATCAAGTCTGAGGGCGCCACCAAGGTGGATGTGTCCCTTCCGGCGGCGGCCCTGATCAAGGTGGCGGAGGAGACCGGCGCAGACCTGACCATCAAGAGCTCTGTTGCCACCATCACCATCCCCAATGAGGTGCTGACCAACGAGTTCACCAGCTCGGGCAGCGTGAAGGTGTCCGTGCAGGCCACGGGGAGCAGCGTGGGCTTCTCCATCCAGGCCAGCGGCAAGGCGCTGAAGAACATCAAGGGCCTGAAGGTCGAGTTCTAATTGGGTAGCGAGCGCGTCTGGCGGCTCTGCGTGAGACGTACCCGGCGCGGTCCCAGTGGGAAGGAGGGGGCTTCGGCCCCCTCCTTTTCCCGAACCCCCGGCAGAGGCGGCGGAGGTTTGGGAAAGGGAACATTTCCCGCACAGGCGGCATTTCCGGCTGTGAATACAGGTTTTGAGAAGGAGGCGGAACGAAATGGCCCGGAAGTCTCAACAGCCCGTACCGGTTCAGGCGGCCCTGCGCGGGGCGGATGTGGCGGTATCCGTGGGGGCGTTTTTCCTGGCGGTGTGCCTGAGCTCGGCGGCCACGTCCAAGTCCGCGGCCATGGTGCTGGCGGCA
>CAJUAC010000165.1 GCA_910583885.1 uncultured Oscillospiraceae bacterium
GCAAATAGGCCCTGGTGTTCCAGACGCGGGTGGTGTTCTCCCGGATGCCGTCCAGAACCTTCTCAATGTGGCTGCTGTTGATAAGCTCAAACCGCTGTTGAACAAAGGCGGTGGGGTACTCCGCATCCCGCCCGATCTTCATGGTGGGCGCTCTGCTCAGAGCAACCTCCAGCATAATCTCCACCAGCTCATTGAGCTGCTCCCGGTTAGCGCTGTCGGCAATCAGGTCGTATTCAATCTGATCCCGAATCTCATCCCGCTTCTCATACACTTCCGTCATTCCTTCCGCCGCAGGCGCGGACACAGGCCCCGGAGGGGGCTGGGGACAGAATGAATGAGTATTTGGTCGATAAGTATTTTGTTTTTTACGGGGATTAGTTTTCTTAGTATTTAATTGCGCCGGGTTTTCCGTATCCGGCACATCCGCATCCGGGGAAACCGCGTCCGGCTTTACCGTATCCGGGAAACCCGTACACGGTGAAGCCGTATCCGGCGAACCCGAGGGCGGTGAGGGCGCATCCGTGCCGGAGGGGTCTGTGGGCGGCGTTTGGGGCTTCTCGTAGATGGTGTACTCCACGCTGCCCACGCGCCCATGCTCTCCCCGCAGCTGGCGGCGCACCACATAGCCCGCCCGCTCCAGCTCCTTCAAGGTGTTCCCGATGGCCTCCACGCCCTCCTTGCAGATGGCGGCGAGGCCCCGCGTGGAATAATTCCAGTCGTCCGGGAGGGACAGCATGATTGCCAGCAGCCCCTTTGCTTTCAGCGACAGGCCGGGGTCCTTCAAGTGATGGTTCGACATCACTGTGTAATCCCGCGTTCGTTCTACACGATAAACGGCCATTCTTCACTCACTTCCTCAGTAGATTTTGACTTATGCGGTGTCCGCCGCATCCTCGCGGGCAAAGCGTTCTTCCAGCCTCGCCACGCTCCAATCCTTTTTGAACTGTCCCAGAGGGCTGGGGCCGAATATGGCCCGCGCCCGGTTGTCCATATCCAGCAGACGCGCCCACAGCTCCGGGTGGTGGTGGCGGAGCTTTCTCAGCTCGTCTATGCGCTGGAATGGGCAGCACCAGCATGAGGCGCGGCGGTATATCTCGTACAATCCGCCCCAATCGTAGCCCCGGTTATAGCAGACTTGCAGGGCCTGGGCCTCGGTAATACCCCATTCCACAAGGGGATAGCGGTTATGGTAATCTTCCTTGCAGCGGTGGGCTTCATCGGCGGCGATGCCGATATGGTGCAGGGCATTTTTCTCCTTTTTCAGCCGGTTGACTTCTTTTGTGATGAGATGGGTTTTCAGCTGTCCAGTACACCAGCGCACCTTAATTCCTGGCCAGCCGTTTCCACAGGTTGGAATCCCCAACCGGGCGCGGCGTTCCAGGCAGCTTACTTTCTGTTTTGGTTCCTCAAACATCATCCACTCAAAGCCGTGGGGATGCCGCAGGGTGGTGATGTGGATGCCGCGCTCCTGATAAAGAAAATCGTCCAGTTTGGCGATATGGGCCTCCATCTCCGGGAACTCCATGCCGGTGTCCGCGTAGAGTACGCTGTCGATGGGCAGGCCCTTCTCAATCATCAGCAGCAAAAGACAGGAACTATCTTTCCCACCTGAGAGGGAGACCGCCGAAAAGGTTCCGCTATTGTTTCCAGCTCCCATGCCGGGAGGACTGCCTTTTTTCGCTCCTTCCCCTCCGCTTACAGCTCGTAAACGGGAATCTCGTTCTCATGGACGGGCCAGCACAGCTTGTCCAGCCGGTCCGTCAGCTCCTCCAGGTCCAGGCACATGCCGCTGGCCCACGGGTCGCCCCGGTTCTCCCGGTACTCGGCCACATACGCGCCGCCCTCACAGACCACGGACACGCTGGCAACAGCGGTGACGGTCATATCCTCCAGCAGCCACAGCTCCACGCTGCGGGTGGTCAGGACGGCCTCGGCGGTACTCTGGTCAAAATCGTCATACAGCAGCGTGGCCCGCTGGCCGAACAGCTCCGCCCCCCGGTAATTGAAGGACTTGGGCTGATTGCCCTGGGTGGCGAAGGCAAAGACGGTCTCGGCGTGATGCCGGACGGCCTGGAGCAGAGCATGGAAGTCAATGCCGTCCAGCAGTTCCGCCACCTCGTCGGCGGACAGGCCGCTGTTCTCTCCGATGCCGGAGCGGTACAGCTCCCCAATGGCGTACTCCAGTGAATCCACAGAATACATGGTGATCTACCTCCTATCAGTTTTTGCGCCGTTTTCTCGGCTTGTCGGGCAGGATGTGCCCCTCGATGATGCTGGCGTGCCTGCGGATTTGGATGCTGCCCTGCCGCGCACAGGCAAGGGCCTCCCCGTAGCCGCCCTCGGTCAGAAAGCGCCGGATGTACTCCCCCGGCTTCCCCAGGGAGCAGTCCGCCAGCACCAGAAACTCAATCATGTGGCGGGTGTGGTCCTGGAACCGTTCAACCGCCAACAGGTCATGCCCGGTGATGGGCAGATGGAGGGGCTTCACCTCCGGCTCCTTTCCTTAATCTCCAGCACGGCGGGGCCGTACCGGGCCACCAGAAGGGCATTGACAATCAGGCTGAACGCCAAGGTGTCCACCACTTCGTTGTTGGCGAGGTCGGCCAGGGCCACGCCGGACCCCTCCGCGTAGATGTCCCGCGCCGCAGAAAACAGAGTGTAACAATGGGGGGAGATGTCTTTCAGCGTCCCATAGTCGAACTCAATGCCATGCCTGCAAAAGCAGTTGGCGGACCGGAGAAAGAGGTCCTCGTTGGCGGTGAGCAGATACATGGCGGCGAAGTAGGCCGGGGTGTCCCGCTTCCGGCGGAAGCCCTCCCGCGCTTTCAG
>CAJUAC010000166.1 GCA_910583885.1 uncultured Oscillospiraceae bacterium
CTCACCGTGAGACGCATTTCACGGTCTATAAACGTCCCAAACTTCGCGCCGCAATGACGCCCGCACTCCCGCGTTTCGTGGGGGCTGTTCCCCTCGCGGCAGAGGAAATTCATTCCCCCCATGGGGGGGAATGAGAAAGGGGCGCGCCCCTTTCTTAATCCATTTTCGTCGCAATTTTCTATTTCACAACATACACAAAACTTTCTAAAAAAACAAGGCCGCCCGACCAAAATGCAGGATTCGCTACCAATTAACATCCCCCGCCCCTTGACAGCGGCAATTTTCCCGGTTACGCTAAGTACAACCAGTATTGAGGAGGGCGGAATATGCGGATTGGAAAACGGTGGGCCAGTTGTCTGGCGATGGGCCTGTTCCTGCTGTGCGCGGCGGGGCTTGTGTGGCTGCTGGCGGCGGAGACGGTTCCCAATCAACAACCTGTGCGCCTGACGCCGGAGGCCGTGAGCGGTGCGCCGGAGCTGGACGGGCTGTACCTCTACGCGGGGCCGCTGGAGCTGGAATACACTCTCCCGGCACAGGCGGGAAAACTGCGCCCGGTCCTGGAGATCCGGCAGCTATTTGCGGCGGCAGAGCTGCGGCTGGACGGTGCGCCCTTTCAACAGCTCCCGGCGGGCACGGGCAATTTGTATGTGACCCTGCCTGGGGAATGGGCTGGTAAAACCCTCACCCTCATTATGGACAAGGGGGAGGAGGACCCGGAGCCGTCCTTGTATTTCCTGGACAGCGTTCTGCTCAACGAACAGGCCCGCGCGGATACCAGCCTCCGCGCCTTTCCCGCCGCCGTGTTCGGGGTGGTCTTTCTGCTGACGCTGGGCCTGTTCCTGTATGGCTGGCTGGAGGGGACCCGGCCTTGGCCGGTCCTGCTGCTCTGCGCCGCCGCCCTGGGCCAGACGGCGTACTTCTATCTGCAAAACTTCTCCCTGTTCAGCCTGCCGCCCGCGCTCTACGGGCTGGCGCTGTACCAGTCCCGTGCGCTCCTGTTCACCGCGCCAGCTTTGTATTTGATGCTGGGTATGAAAAAACGGCAAAAAGCCTTTGCGCCTTTCGCCGTCCTGCCCGCGCTGGTCTATTGGGTCGTGGCGGGATTTCAGACGGTGATCCCGCTCTTTTCCAATTTTGCCGTCCACGCCGGGATCGTGTTCTATTTTACCATCGCCGCTCTGCTGGTCTGCGCCGCGCTGGAGTACCGGGACGGCAATCCGGTGTTCCGTCGTTTCCTGCCCTGGCTGGGAGGGGGCGTTGTGGCCATCGTACTGCTGAGTATGCTCCCGGAGGGGCGGACGGGTCCCCATGCGTCCATCCTGTGGGCGTTCCTGGATGACCCAATTCTCTGGATTGACACAGAACTGTTTTACTGGAACAGCCTGCTGCTGGCCCTGTGCTTTCTGGAGAGCGCGGCGGCCTACATCCGGCACAGGAGCGAACGGGAAACAGAATTACAGGTGCTGTCCGCCCGTGAAAGCCTGACGCGGGAGCAGCTTGCCACCGTGCTGGAGAGCGCCGCCGCCCTGGGGGAGCTGCGCCATGAGGTGAAAAATCATTATCTGGTCCTGCAAAACCTGTCCTGCGCGGGAGAGACGGAGCGGCTGGACGCCTATCTGAGCGAGCTGGCATCCGATGTGTCCTCTATTCCCGCTCTGACTTACGCGCCCCATCCGGCGATCAATGCGGTGCTGACGGTCATGCTGGCGCGGGCACAGAAACAAGGCGTAGAGGTGGAGCGCCGGATCGACGTACCGGAAACGCTGCCCTTCCCGGACACGGAGCTTTGCATGGTGCTGATGAATTTACTGCAAAACGCGCTGGAGGCCAACGCTCTGGCCCCGGAGGGGGTTCGGAAATGGCTTCGGGTCGATCTCTATATCCGGGGTGTCCATCTGTATATCGGGGTGGAAAATTCCCGCTTTGTTCCAGTGGACTATGACGCGGAGCGTGACCTGTGCCGCACAACGAAAGAGGACAAGTCCGCCCACGGCTACGGCCTGAAAGCAGTTCAGACCATAGCGCGGAAGTATCAAAGCGAGCTGCTGCTGAAATTCCCGGACAATGCCTTTTCCGTTGCTACCGCCCTGCAAATGCCAGATTAAAAAGCCGCCCTTTCTGTGACGATCCACAGAGAGGGCGGTTTCTATTGGATAAAAGCGACGAATCGTTTGGTAGTCTCCTGCTGATAGGCGCGGCTGATTGGCAGTTCTGCTCCGGTGTCCAGAAGCAATCCCCGCGCGGTTCGCTTATGGACGTGCTTCAAATTAACAACAAAGCTGTTGTGACAGCGGCAGAACGTGTCCCCCTGCAAATGGGAAAGCAACGCCCGAAAGCTCAGGTTGACGGATATGACTTCTTCCGGCAGATACACGGCGGCTTTGTGGTTGACCGCCTCCGCGTAGAGAATATCCTGGACCATTACCTTGCGTAAGCCGCCGTTGACGGGCAGCGCGATCTGCTCCGGGCGGTAGTTTTTCCGCAGATCCCATTCGATGGCCTTTGCCAACCGTTTCTCGTCCACCGGCTTCAAAAAATACCCCAGCGTATAGGTAGAAAAGGCGTCCTCCATATATTCCGTATAGGCGGTGATGTAGATAATGGAACAGCCAATATCGGATTCCCGCAGATAGCTGGCCAGCTCCACGCCGTTTTCCTGCGCCAGCCTAATATCCAACAAAAGCAGATGAAAAGACGCGGGCTGGTTCCGCAGAGCGGTCAACAGCGGCCCCGCTGTGGAAAAGCTGGAAACGGTAAAGTCAATATCCCGCCGGAAATGGCGG
>CAJUAC010000167.1 GCA_910583885.1 uncultured Oscillospiraceae bacterium
GTGTAGGTTGGCTCCATTCTTTAGGTGTCGTGTTATTATGCCCTTGTCAAATACACTAAGGTGTTCCGGGTACAAAAGGGCCTGACCCAGTGGGAATTGGCGGAGCTCGTGGGCGTGCGGCGGGAGACCATCATGCGCCTGGAGAAGGCGCAGTATAACCCGTCACTGAAGCTGGCTGTAGATATCCCGCGGGCCGTGGGCGTGCCGATTGAGGAGATTTTCCTGTTTGAATAAAAAGGCCCGCGCTTTATCATTGCCCTTTTCCGGAAAGTGTAGTAGAATAGACCTGTCAATTGGTTTCAAGTTCTTTTTGATCCTTTTTCTTTCAAGAAAAAGGATGGCTACCTTCCAACAAAGGAGAATCATCCCATGGAATGCACATTCATTACCGCCGGGCAGATCGTCAACACCCACGGCATCCGTGGCGAGGTCAAGCTGCTGCCCCAGGGCGTCCATCCGGCTATCCTGGCCCAGTGCGGCACGTTCTATATGGACGGCGCCCCCTACACCGCCTCCGCCTGCCGGGAGCACAAGGGCTGCCTGCTCCTCAAGCTCAAGGGGGTAGACGATATGGACGCCGCCCTGGCGCTTAAGGGGAAAACAGCCTCCATCCTGCGCGCAGGCGCGCCCCTGCCGCCGGGGGAATATTTCGACCAGGAGCTGGTAGGCCTCACAGCCAGGGACGCTGCCACCGGCGAGGCCCTGGGCACGGTGGAGGAGGTCCTCACCTACCCCGCCCACAAGATCTACGCTGTCCGGGGCGGGGCGGACGAGTACCTGATCCCTGCTGTGCCGGCCTTTGTGGCCGCTATCGACCTGGCGGGGGGGACAATGGATATCCATGTGTGGGAGGGGATGGGCAGCCATGCGGATTGATATCATGACCCTGTTCCCCGAGACCGTGGGGGACATGATGAACGAATCCATCCTGGGCAGGGCCCAGGAGCGGGGCTACATCCGTATCGAGGCCCACCAGATCCGGGACTATACGGTCAACAAGCAGAAGCAGGTGGACGACTACCCCTACGGCGGCGGCCGGGGGGCTGTCATGCAGGCGGACCCCCTCTATCGCTGCTGGGCATCTATCCGGGAAGCATTTGGGACGCCGCGCAGCCGCACCATCTACCTCTCCCCCTGCGGGGCCACCTTCTGCCAGGCCAAGGCCCGGCAGCTGCTGGCGGACTATGACCACCTGATTTTAGTCTGCGGCCACTATGAGGGCATTGACGAGCGGTTTATCGAGGAATGCGTGGACGAGGAGATCTCCATGGGGGACTTTGTCCTCACCGGCGGGGAGATCCCTGCCATGGCGGTGGCGGACGCAGTGTGCCGGATGGTGCCCGGCGTCCTGCCGGAGGCGGCCTGCTACGAGGAAGAGAGCCACTGGAACGGCCTGCTGGAATACCCACAGTACAGCCGCCCGGAGACGTGGCATGGCCGGAAGGTGCCGGAGGTCCTCCTCAGCGGCCACCATGCCAACGTGGCTGCGTGGCGGCTGCGCCAGTCCATGCTGCGCACCCTCCGCCGCCGGCCGGACATGTTCCGGGAGGCGGATTTCCAGGGCACCAAGGCCAGCCGGAAACTGCTGGCGGAGGTCTATGGGGAGCTGGAGAGGGAGAAAGGCTCAACCACCGGTTTACCTGACGAATCGACCAATTAGCGGTTGCTTTTCCCACCCTGGACGGCCTACAATAGCCCCAACACAACAAGGAGGGCACGAGCATGGAAGAGAATCCGATCTGCCTGTTTATCCGGGACCGGCGGCTGGAGCTGGGCCTGACCCAGCAGCAGCTGGCGGACAGGCTGGGCATCACCGACAAAGCGGTGAGCAAGTGGGAGCGGGGGGTCTGCTATCCAGACATCACGCTCCTGCGCACCCTGGCGGACGCGCTGGAGGTGACGGTCTCCGAGCTGCTGGCCGGGCAGCGGGAGGAGGCCGCCCCGGTGCCGTCGGATCTAACGGACGTAGTGCTGGACACGGTCAGCTACGCGGAGACGGCCCGGCGGAAAAACAGCGGCTGGCGGTTCTGGCTGTTTGTGGCCCTCACCGCCGGATGCCTGATAGCGGCACTGGTGCTGTTCATTATCCTCCTGACCGTGGACGGCGGCCATAAGCAGGCCATGCTGCTGGCCATCAAATGCGTGGCCTTTGGCTGGGCGCTCTGCTGTCCCCTGCTGCGCTCAGCGCGGCCCGTGCGGGATTTCCTGCTGATGCTGTCGTTTGCTATCGTACCCTTCCTCACGCAGTTCCCCGGCTGGTACTGGACACCCTGGATTGCCCTGCTCTCTGTCATCTATCTGTGGGCTGTGTATTTTATCTGCCGGAGATGGCTGCGGCAGCGGCCGTGGCTGGCAGCGGGGTGGAGCCTCCTGCTGTGCGTCCCCCTGTCCTTTGGAATCCTCTGTATCCTGGCATCACGCGGCATCTACGGCAGCCTGGCCAACATCGCCATTGTCTCCCTGAGCGCCGGCGCGTGCTTTCTCCTTGATTTCGTCCTCCATCGGCGGGAACGGGAATAGCCGCCCCGCGGCGGATGTATAGGAGCTTCTCTATCATAACAGCCTGAACCGGGCAGCCCTCAACGGGGGCTGCCCGGTTCTCCCTACCATGGCTGTTCAGTTTTCCATATGCTTTCCCAAAAAAGCGGCGATGGTCTGGGCCAGCTTGTACTC
>CAJUAC010000168.1 GCA_910583885.1 uncultured Oscillospiraceae bacterium
GACCAGGTGCTTCACGGTGCGCCCAGCCAGCGGAGGGACGAGCATGACCGATAACACCGTCCGGCTGACCTATCCGCAGTACCGGGCCGTCCGGCGTTTGGTGCATGAATGCTGCAACTATGACGGCGGCAACTGCCTCCTGCTGGACGATGGGGAGGAATGTGTCTGCCCGCAGAGCATCACCTATTCGCTGGTCTGCAAGTGGTTCCGGGCGGCAGTGCTGCCCCTGGACGAAAGCCTGTGCGCCGCCCTGCTCCACCGCCGGGAAAGAAAAAAGTGCGTCCTGTGCGGCGGCTGGTACATCCCAAAATCCAACCGGGCCAAATACTGCCCGGAATGCGCCAAGGAGGAAGAACGCCGCAAGACCTGTGAGCGGGTGCGCCGCCACCGGGCCGCTATGTAACGGTTTAGGCCCTTGAAAAGCCCGGTATCACGGGACTTTTGGGCCGTCCTCAACAGGGGGCTGTATGTTACCATTCCAAGCCTCAAAACAGCCGAATATCCACAACAAAAATTTGAAAGGAGCCGCCTATGACCGACACCCCCAGCAAGACCAAGACCACCCGCCGCCCGGACTGCGTGACTGAAATCCGCATGGGCAACACCGTCCTCACCGTTTCCGGCTACTTCAAGCAGGACACCACCGACACCGCCGCCGACAAAATGGCGAAAGTCCTGGAGGCCGAGAGCCGCTGCCAGACCCACCCCGGCCTGTGACCTCCTGCCGGTAGTTCCGCGATAATCCCCAGCTTAAAACTTTTTCTTGTAAGGAAGTAAAAAGCACTATACAACCGCCCCGGCCTGTGCTATACTGTTGCCATCGGAATAGCGGGGCCGGGGCTGTCGGAACGGAGGAACGATGATTAGACAGCAAACCACGCAAACCCCTATCACCGCCCTGTACTGCCGCCTCAGCCGCGACGATGAATTGCAGGGCGAGTCAAATTCAATCAGCAATCAAAAACGCATCCTCGAAAGCTACGCCCGTGAGCATAGCCTGATGCCCTATCAGTTTTTCGTGGATGACGGATGGAGTGGGGCCAACTTCCAGCGCCCCGGCTTCACCGAGATGATGGACGCTGTGGAGAGCGGCGCAGTCAAGACGGTCGTGACGAAAGACCTCTCACGCCTGGGACGAAATTATCTGCAAGTGGGCCTATTTACAGAAATTACCTTCCCTAAGAAAGGCGTCCGCTTTATCGCAATCAATGACGGCGTGGACAGCGCCCAGGGCGACAACGACATGAGCGCCTTGCGGAACCTATTTAACGAATGGATGGTGAGGGACACGAGCAAGAAAATCAAAGCGGTTTTCCGGGCTAAAGGCATGAGCGGAAAACCCATCACCAGCCAGCCGGTCTATGGCTATCTGAAAGGCGAGAACGGCGAGTTTATCATTGACCCGGAGGCCGCACCTGTGGTAAAGCAGATATTCAGTCTGTGCCTTGCCGGGAACGGCCCCACCAAGATTGCCCGGATGCTGACCGAGCAGAACATCCCCACGCCGGGGACGATGGAGTACCGGCGCACCGGCAGCACCCGCCGTTACTACCCGGACTACCCCTGCAAGTGGTCGAGCAACACCGTAGCGCACATCCTGGAGCGGCGGGAGTACCTGGGGCATACTGTCAACTTCAAGACAGAGAAAGTGTCCTACAAGGTCAAGACCAGCGTTGCCAACCCGGAGGACAAGATAATGGTCTTTGAGCATACCCACGAAGCTATCATTGACGAGGCCACCTGGGAGCGAGTGCAGGAGCTTCGCAAGCAGCGCAAGCGGCCCAATCGCTACGGCGAGGTTGGCCTGTTTTCCGGCCTGTTGTTCTGCGCCGACTGCGGCAGCGTCATGTACCAGCAGAGGTATGAAACGGACAAGCGGCGGCAGGACTGCTACATCTGCGGCAGCTATAAGAAGCGCACCGCCGACTGTACGGCGCATTTTATCCGCACCGACCTTCTGACGGCGGGCGTGACCGAGAATTTACGAAAAGTCACCAGCTATGCCGCCAAGCATGAGGCCCGGTTTATGAAGCTGCTGATGGCACAGAACGAGGACGGCGGTAAGCGGAAGAACGCCGCCCGCCGCCGCGAGCTAGAGGCGGCGCAGAAGCGTATCGGAGAGTTGAACGGCATCTTCAAGCGTCTGTATGAGGACAGCGTGAGCGGGCGCATTACGGACGAGCGTTTCATGGAGTTGTCCACCGATTATGAGCAGGAGCAGGCCGCGCTGAAAACCCGTGTTGCCGAGTTGCAGGCGGAGATGGGGAAGTCCCAGGAGGCGGCTGTGAACGTGGAGAAGTTCATGGCAGTTGTGCGGAAGTACACCAGCTTCGAGGAACTGACCCCCACCCTCCTGCGGGAGTTCGTGGAGAAGATCGTGGTGCATGAGTGCTGGAAGGACGAGCAGGGAACGCGCCACCAGGACATTGAGATTTATTATTCTTTTGTAGGCAAGGTGGACTTGCCTGACGATTGAGCCAGACCTATCCGGCGAGGCCCCGCCGGATGGGAACGGCAAAAATTTTTAACCTCTCTATGCTTCTTTATCCGTAGTAAGCTAAATCGCAGGGCGTCAAGCAGCTTGTCGCCGGAGGAGGGGTGGCCCTGATCGGCATTACCCTGGTTCCCCTGCTGTCCGGCTTGCTGG
>CAJUAC010000169.1 GCA_910583885.1 uncultured Oscillospiraceae bacterium
CATGGACGTGCTGTCCGCCAAGATGCGGATCAGCTCCGGGGAGATCGCCGCCATTCTGAAAAAACATGGTGTGTCCGGGGACGCGGAAGCCCTCCAGAACAGCTACCGAAAGCGGCTGGGCCAGCGGCTGATGTCCAGCATCCGGGATGAGAACGGCAGGCGGGAGGTGCTGGCCCGCGGCAGCGAGTACATCGTGATAGAGTGCTGCAGCGACCGGCAGGACCTCAAAGCCATCCGTTACCGCATCCGGCGCCAGATGAAGGGGCTGGACGTATCCTCCGGGAAGGTGCGGGGCCGCATCCGTGTGCTGGATCAACTGCTCTCCCGCTTCAGAAAGGCGGGCTGACCATGGGGTTCTGGAAAAATCTCCAAGCCATGCTGGCCCACCCGGACATCGTGAGTGAGTTGGAAACAGCCCGCTTTGAACTGCGGCAGGCCCGACAGGCGCTGGAACAGAGCGAACAGGAACATGGTTCGCTGTGGCTCACATTGGAGGAGCAAAAAGACTACACAAAGTTCCTGTCCGGCAAGGCGGAGGCGCTCCAAGAGGCCCTGACGGAGTTTTGCCCCAAGCTGTCCACGCCGGAGGAGCTGAAACGGTTCTACGATACGATCTCCCCCGGCCTGGACGCCAGCGGCTTTACGCTGTACCGCATGGCTCAGGAACTGACGGGGATCGATGTGCCGTCCTGTTTCTCTTATGAGGACAACCGAGGACTGTTTGAGGTGATGGATGGGCATCAGCTTTTGGACTGGCTGACCGCTGTCCGTTTCCAGGCGGTGGAGTGGGATATGATCCCCAACAGCACCTACGAGTCCGCCACGCTGCTGGGGGTGGATACCTTCACCCCTGAATACCAGGCATTTGAACAGCAGCTCTATGGGAAGGTGCTGGCCCGTATGGGCTTTGAAAATCTTTTAGGGCCGGAGCAGGAAACAGGCGCTATTGAAAGCAAGGTGACGGAGCTGAAGCTGTACAGCCCGCTGACAGCCGATATATACATGGAGCCTGCCCCGGACAGTCAGGAACACGCGGATGGCACGGAACTGATGGTGAATCTGTATGGCGAAGATCTGACTGAGTATAAAAAAATCATTTTGAACGCCATTAAGGATGAGATGCTCCCGGAAATGAAGGAGCGGGGGCTGATGTTCGCCTTTTCCGGCTCTGAGTCACTCAGCGAAAAAGTTCTTTCTCTGTTCCCCTCCGTGGAGGAGGTGGACGGTGTGCTGTGCGGTGTTGCGGTCTGCCAAGTCACGGGGACGCTGACACCGGCTGAGTTGGAGGAATTGAAAGAGTTCTGCTCCAGCCAGTATGCTGACGGCTGGGGCGAGGGCTATGCCCAATGTCCCCGGCACACTGCGGACGGAGAGTTGTATGTGAATTTCTGGCAGGACAATAGCTTTTCCATTCTCACAAAGAAAGAATTGGAGACAGCGAGAGCGGCCAGCCGCCCTCCGCACCAGCCAAAACGGGGAGGTGACGCCAGATGAACGGCAGCATCACCGAGGTCAACAAGGATACTTTCTGGGAGTTGATCGCCCAGGCGAAGGAGCATCTGGGCGGCCCCAGCGAGTGGTTGATGGAACGGCTGATGGACCTGGGGCCGGAGCAGGCGAAAAAGTTCGATGACATCGCCAGCGCCTACACCAGCTTGGCGTATCAGTACGGCCTGTGGACCGCCGCCTCCGTCATGGAACGCGGCGGCTGCACCGATGACGGCTTCATCGACTTCCGGGGCTGGCTGATCGCCCAGGGCCGGGAGGTGTACATGGCGGCGCTGGCCGACCCGGACTCCCTGGCGGATGCGCCGGACTATCGGGACCAGCGCTTCGTCTGCCTCCCCCACATGGGGGATCGTGCCTATGAGGAACTCACGGGCCGGGAGATACATGAGGATTTTGACCCAGCCAGGTATAGTGCGCTGAAAGCGGAACTGAAGCAGGACATCGTGTACGGCGATGGGATCGGGTATCCCTATGATGCCGCCGATGCGCTGGCCTACCTGCCCCGCCTGTGCCGCAGGTATATGCCGGAAGGGGTGAGCATCGGCGCTTGGAATATCAACAGTTTGGAGATCAGAGCGGCCCGCGCCACCGCCCAGAAAAGCAAAAAAATCAAAAAGGATCGGGGTGATTCCAGATGAGCGACACCATCACCATCGGGGTGGATCACGGCTACGCCGCCATGAAAACCACCCACTGTGCTTTCCCCACCGGGCTGGTGGGGTACGACAATGAACCCTATACCCAGAAGGATGTGCTGGAATACGGCGGCAGGTTCTATGTGGTGGGCAGCGGACGCCAGCCGCTCCAGAAAGACAAAACGGTCACAGAGGACTACTACCTCTTGACCCTCGCCGCTATTGCCAAAGAGCTGGCCCACCGGGGCGCGGAACCCACCGCCGCTGTCCATCTGGCGGCTGGCCTGCCCCTCACCAGCTTCGGGCGGGACAAGAAGAAGTTCCGGGCCTACCTGCTCCGGGACGGCCAGCCGGTGTCCTTCCGCTACGAGGGCATCGCCTACACCGTCACCATCGCGGAGGTGTCCCTGTTCCCCCAGGGCTACGCCGCCGTGCTGACCCAGCAGGAACTGCTGGACGAACCCTCCGTCATCGTGG
>CAJUAC010000170.1 GCA_910583885.1 uncultured Oscillospiraceae bacterium
TGTTCCGCAGGGGCGGCTTCGCCACCATCGCCCCCAAGGAGGGCGAGACCGTCCACGGCCTGCTGTGGAGCCTCACACGGTCGTGTGAGCGGTCCTTGGACCGCTACGAGGGCTATCCCCGCTTCTATGACAAGCAGATGGTGACGGTCCGGGACAGTGAAGGGCGGTCACTGTCCGTCATGGTGTACATCATGGATGAGCGGTTCCGGGAACCGATGCTGCCCACCGAGTCCTACTACAACGGTATCCTGGAGGGCTACCAACAGAACGGACTGCCGGTGTCTGCGCTGAAAAAGGCATGGGAACACGCTGTTCAGGAGGTGCATCAGGAGACGGAACGGATCAACGCCAGCATTTTTGACCGCCCCAAGCCGCCGAAACGGCGGGGCAGTCATGACCGCTGAGGCCATGATGGGAGGAGAAGCGCTATGTCCAGTAAAAAAATCTCTTTGACCGGCGAGGTGCATATCAGCACCGGCAGCGTCTATACCACCGTGGACGCGCTGGAGGCCATGAAGGTCATTGGCGTGGCCTACGGCCTCTACAGCCACGCTGAGGAGTGCCGGGATCAGCGGGTCATGCTGGACGAGGGCGGGGACCACCCTGCCCTCGTTGTGCAGGAGGATGTCAGCCACCACGGGAGTCCCCTGTGGGAGACGGTCCGCACCCTGACAGATGACCCCAGACAGATCCAGCGGTATCTGGCTTTCCGGGACACACTGAAGATGCTGCGGGAGATGGATCGGGAACAGGAGCGCCCGCCTGTTCCCCAAACGCCGGCGCGGGACCCCAAAAAAGACAGGAACAAGTACCATGATCGGTGAAAAATATCCGTTTTTCGATGTGCCGGAGGACGATGTCTCTCCGCTGTTCACGACCAAGCTCCAGGAGGCCGCCCATGTGGGCTGCCTGCGGGGTGTGTTTGACGGCAACGGGACAACAACCGATTGGATCAGGGGAAACGATGCCCTGAAATCCCCCGCTTTTGATACGGAACTGCGGGACCTGTTTGAAGCATTGCAGCAGGATGGGCCGCTGAAGGATTTTCAATCTATGCGGCAATTCTGCCTGGAGCATCCCCAGGCGCGGATGTCCGGCAGGCAGACCTTCTACGCTTTCCGCATCGACACCCAGCGGTACCGCTATCATTTGCGGCTTTTCCCTCAAAAGGGGAAATTTCACATCTTCTGCTACCAAGCCGATCAGATGAGGGCGGACCTGCCCAGGCCGGATTTCAACTATACCTATCGAAAGAAGGTAAAAAAGAAGAAAAATCGAGGTGAACGATCATGAAAATTTTAGTGGTGGAACCGATGAAGCCCTGCGAGGTGCGGGAGATCCCCGACACCCTGGAGGCCATGCAGGCCCTCGTGGGCGGATACATCCAAGCTGTGTATCCCTTCCAGGAGGAGGTGGCTGTGATCTGCAACGAGGAGGGCCGAAACCTGGATCTGCCCTATAACCGTCCGCTGATGGATGAGAGCGGCCTGCCCTATGACATCGTATGCGGGACATTTTTCATGGCTGGTGTCAGCGGGGAGCATTTTGTCTCTCTGACAGAGGAACAGATCCAACGCTATAAGGATCTGTATGACAACGTCATGATCGTTACCGCGGTCAAGGAGCAGCCTCCCCAGGAAATGCCAGCGAAAAAAAAGAAAAAGCCCAAGTCCAGGGGGGAACGGTGAGCACCGTTCCCCCCTTTTCCAAAGGAGAAAACCTATGCCCAACTATGACCTGTCCAGCATCGGAGCGGTCTCCGCCTCCGCAGAGCTGGCCCACGTCCGCGCCAATCAGGAGCCGAACCAGGACAGCTACAATGCCGCATGGCTCCACGGCTACGCCGACGCGCTGGCCAACGTGGCCGACGCGCTGGAACCCCAGCAGGAACTGATGGATGCCATCATCGGCTACATGGGGGAGCAGCACGACAGCGCCGAGCTGTACGACATTCTCCATGAGGCCCTGGCCATGTCCGACAAGGACATCCTGTCCCTGGGCTTCAATCTGCCCCAATGCCGGGAGCAGATCCAGCATGAAACATCTGAACAAAAGAAGAAAAGGGGGAACCACTATGAAAGATAACTGCATCCTGACCGCAGAGTCGGTCACCGAGGGCCACCCGGACAAGCTGTGCGACACCATTGCCGACAGCGTCCTGGACGCCTGTCTGAAGCACGATCCCGCCGCCCGCGTGGCCTGCGAGGTCATGGCCACCGCCGGGAAGATCATCGTGGCTGGGGAGATCACCGCCAGGGAGCTGCCGGACATCCCCGCCATCGTGTGCCGGACTGTTCGGGAAACCGGCTATGGATCGGACTATGAGGTGGAGGTCATCACCCATGACCAGAGCGGCGATATCGCCGGCGCTGTGGCTCAGGAGACCCAGATGGGCGCCGGCGACCAGGGCATCGTGTATGGCTTTGCCTGTTCGGAGACGGCGGAGCTGCTGCCCCTGCCCGTGGTGCTGGCCCACCGGCTGACCCTGCTGCTGACCAACGCCCGGAAAACCGGGATCATCCAGGGCCTGGGGCCGGACGGCAAAGCCCAGGTGTCCGTGGAGTACC
>CAJUAC010000171.1 GCA_910583885.1 uncultured Oscillospiraceae bacterium
TGCCGATGATCTGGCCGTCCTTGATGATGTTGAACACCGCGCCGGGGAGGGGGTTATCGCTGTCGTCCAGCTTAATCAGCTTGACTTTCACTTTGGCGTCATTTTCAAAGACAAGGGCGATGTCGGTCTTGCCGTCCCAGCGGAAGGTCTGCTTGGTCTTATTCACATCGGGGCTTTTGGTGTAGCCCTCCGGGGGCGTGACTTCCTCGGCGGTGTAGCTGCCGAGGGGCATATCCTTCCAGGGTACGTCGGTCAGGTAGCCGCCGGTTCCGGTGACATATGTGCCGGTAAAATCATTGTCCACGCCCTCAATTTTAATAACCGCTCCGGCCAGCCCCTTGGTGGGATCGTCCGCGTCCACCTTGCGGATGCTGCCCTCGCCGGTAATGGTGGGGGTGTCCGCAAAGGTGACGGTCACGGTGTTGTTGCCATTGCTGGGCAGGACAACGTACTGCGGTCCAGCGTTGTCGATCTCGTAGCCCTCCGGGGCCTCCAGCTCGGTTACGGCATAAGTGCCCGCATCCAGAGCGGTCAGGGTATATGTCCCGTCCTGCCCCGTCACAATCTCTTTGGAGAAGGCGCCATTTTCCGAACTCACTAAGAATCGCGCCCCGGCGAGGCCCTTGTTGGGGTTGGTGCTGTCCACCTTTTTGACGGTAAGCTCATATTTTTGGCGGGTGATGTTCAGCTCGCCCACCATAACGGCCTGCACGTCATTTGCGGGGTGATAGTTGGAGCCGGGGCCGGTGTAGGCGTACTCGTAGACGCTGCACTCGCCCCATACGCCCTGTGCGCCCAAATCCAGAATATATTGGGCGCGGTCGCGGAACGATCTGCCGTCCATGGTATCGTCAATGCTGGTATAGCTGGTATGCTCCAGATTGTTGTAAACGCACAGCAGTTCCTCGGCGCAGGCCACCACGGGGTCAGACAGCAGACCGGCCTTGTAGCGCCAGACGACAGCCTGGGTCCAGGAGTTCATGGTCCAGGTGTAGTTGCTGTCCCACACGTCGTCCACGCCGAGGGCTTTGGCCTGATCGGTAAAGACGCCGGTAGAATGTGCGTAGAAGTAGGCCATCATCGTTTTGACTGTGGGATCGGAGATGGGCTTGGGATTTCCCCAGGTGTGGCCTTTCAGTGACCAGCCCATGCCCTTGCCCTTCTCGGCACAGAAGCCCATGGTACTTTTTCCGTTGAGGGCAAAGTGCATCTGGTGCATATAGCACTCACCCAGGGCCGGGGAATCGTACTTGGTTCCGCTGTAAGCGCAGTCATCCATTTTGATGGTATCCGGCGCGGCGGCGCTGGCGGGAGCCGTCAGCATACTGAGAATGGAGACGACGGCCAGAAGCAATGCGGTAATTCGTTTTTTCATATAGCCTCCTCATCATGTGTTGGCATGAAAAGAGGCTATACCCCCCTAAAATATCGGGAAATACCGTCCTCCTTTCATGCGTGTGTTTGGGTGTTCCCGATCTCTATTTTTAGGGGAATAAAATAACCGCCCTGCGGAACAAGGCGGCTGCGGAGAAATGCGTCTCACGGTGAGACGCATTTCCGGGCACAGAAAAAGGCCCTCCAGCCGGGGGGCCTTTTCCGTCTGTACTTTTAGGGTTCGTAGGGATTGTGGGTGTTCGGCCTGCCGACAATCATAAAGCAGTAGGTCACGCCGCCGCTCTCGGTCACGCCCACGCCGATACTGTCACAGTCCGGCTTTATCATCGTCTCAAAGTGGCCGGGAGAATTAAGCCAGTTGTCGTGGGCGTGCTGGGCGGCGTCCTCCGTGGCGACGCCGGTGAATACCGTAAGGTTTATGCCGAAACCGTAGGGGTAGCCGCTGGCGATCACGGCCTCACATTCCTCTTTTGTGTGATGCCAGGTGTACCGCTGATCCGAGAGGGTTTGGGCGGCGGTCATCAGGGCCTCGCTGACCGGAAGCTCCGCCACGCCGTTGGCCTTGCGGGTCTGATTGATAAGCCGTACCAATTCCTGCCGTACATCCGGTTCCTCCGTGGGGCTGGGGCCGTCCACGACGGCGGGGGCCGCTGGAGCGCCGGAGCCAACGGTGAGCGTCAGGGTTCCGCGCTCTCCGGCACGGTTGGCGGCGGTGATGTTTGCGGTTCCCTCCGATTTGGCGACAGCTACCCAAAAGCCTGTGATCTGCTCCACCGCTACTGTGTCCGGGTCGCTGGAGGTAACGGTGTACTCCGTCCCGCTGGGGCCGATCATGAGGCCGCTCCGTTCTCCGACTGCCAGGGTATTGCCCTTGTAGCTGTTTACCCGGACAGCACTTGCCGGGGGATCTGCGGCTATGGCCGGAATAGTGAGCAGGGAGAGTGTCAGCATGGCGGCGGTGAGCCGGACGGTCAATCTTGCTTTTTTCATGGTCGTTTTCCTCCTGTAATGTAGTTTTAGTTGGGTTTCTCTACCATTATTATACTACATTTGGGGGAAATTGTCCAAAAATGGCGTGTCAAGCCTCGACAGCCCGGACACACCAGCGGTAGCTGGGCTGGTTCATCACACAGGTAAAAAGGGTGATGCAGTTGTCGCTGGTGG
>CAJUAC010000172.1 GCA_910583885.1 uncultured Oscillospiraceae bacterium
CGTAGGTGTACTCCTCCACGGAAATGGGGTAGTAGCTGGCGCTCTGGCCCGTGTCATCTGCGGCCAGGGCGGTGGCGCTCCCGGCCATGACGAGGGCCAGGGCGCACAGGATGGTGAAAATGCGTTTCATGTGATAATTCCTCCGTTTTTTCGTTTGTTTTTAGCCTGGATGTGCGTTATCTGGCAATGGTTTTGCGCTGATCCCCCCTTTCTCTGGCCTGCCCGCGCTGCTGCAGGTAGGCGTTCCAGTCTTTCCCCTGGGCGGGCGTCCGGGTGCATACGTCATAGCCCTTTTTGCCATACTCCGCCCGGAACCTCTCTGCGGCCTCCCGGCCCGGAGCGTCCGCGTCCAGGCACAGGACGATCCGCTTCAGGTGGGGGTTCTCCCGCAGGTAGGTGTCCAGCGGGCCTTGGTAGAGGCCGCACAGGGCTACGGCATTGCTGGTGACCGCCCGGTGCAGGGTGCAGAAGCTCATGAGGTCGATGGGGGCCTCGAACACCGCCACCCAATCCAGGGCGGGGTCACAGGGGAGCCGGAAGGCCACGCTCTTGTCGCTGCCGGGGGCATCCCGCTTGAAGCTGGAGCCGCCCAGGTCGTAGGTACCGCGCTTGCTGGCGAATACCGGCTTGCCGCCGCTGTCCCGGCCCACGAACACGCAGTTGTGGTGCAGGCTGTCCTCGTAGAGCAGGCCGGAGTCGATGAAGCCCCGGATCACCTGGGCGGCAACGCCCCTCTTTTGAAGATAGGCGAACACCCGCCGATGATCCCGGTTGGCGATGGGCAGGGCGAAAACGGGCTTTTCCTCCTCCTGCACAGGCTTGTTGGGGCGCGGGGCGGGGGAGTCCCTGGCGCGCTTGCCGTTGGAGTACCGTTTCCAGGTGCGGCGGTCCTTGATGCGGATGCTGTCCATCTCCCTGGTGGTGTGGTACCGGCTGCCCAGGCGGCGGACGGTGTAGCCCAGGTGTTCCAGCAGGTCCGGCAGGTCTGTCCCCTTGGCGGTCTCCATCTCCTCGTCCGTGAATTTCCAGAAATCCTCTGGGTTTGGGGTTCGTCTCGTAGTAGTCACCTCCTTCTTTCGGCGAAACGAAAAGAAGCCCCCAGAGCATCCCGATTCAGGATGCTCTGGGGGCTTCTCATCTGCTGTTTGGTTGTCACGGCCTCACACGGCCCACTACGCGCTCAACGCGGCGGGGTCGTCCTCCTCCTGGGGCTGGGTGCCGCTGCCCTCCGGCTGGGCCTCACAGGGGCCGGCACCGGCCTCCTCCGGCTCCGGGCTGTCCGCCTGCCGCTCCGCCGCCTCCAGGGCCTCCTCGATCAGCCCCAGCACGAACTCCCGCTGGGTCAGCTTCCGGCCCGTGCGCTGCGTCTCACGCTCCAGGTGCGTTTTGATCCGCTGGAAGAGGGTTTCCGGGATCTGGAAGGCCATCGTCCGGGTGTTGTTGGCTGCCATGGTTACTTTCCCTCCGTTTTCCTTCATTTCGTAGTATTCGGTCAAGAGCTGGGTGATGTACTGCGCAGTGGTCAGGCCCGATTCCTCTCTGGCCTCCGAGATTTTTTGATGCAGTTCCAAGCTGATTTGTGCGCAGAGATTTTTTGTGGCTGGCATCGGTTTTCCCCCTTTGCATGATTGTGAAGCAAGTATAGCTGGAAAGCATAGAGAAAGCTATTCACCATTACCGACAATGATTGGGAGGCAAACCAAGCATAACCACCAATGTGAACAGTTGAGGGAACAAAAAGCCGCCCCCAGCCTGTGAACGTCCTACAGGCAGGAGCCAGCCGGTTTTCGCCCCTTTTTCTTTTTAGGGGCCTTGTTTTCCTGATCCTCCATGGTAATCTGCCCATCGACCTGCGCCGCGGGCTGACGGGAGATGCCACGTTCCTTATTGGTGGCGGTTCGGATGCCATCGCCGTGGGACGTCTTGGCAGAGACCAGCCAGCCCTTCTGGAGCAGTTGGTCCATCAGTTCAGCCACAAACTGGTTCCCGATCTTATTGCGCTTGTCTTTGTCACACAGACGAAGAATTGCAAAGTGTTCCGCAACATGGATCGCAACGGGGTCTACAATGTAAAGATTGCTGCGCTTTGTCCTGCATTTTTCCAGGACATAACTTGTGATCTCATCCCGCTTGGCCTCCAGCTCCGCCCGATACGCTTCATCGCTCAGATCCCGGTATTCCTCGTAGCGGTCCACGTGATAGCAGCGGAAGGTTCGCGCTTTCGATAGCTGCTCTTTGGCGGCTGTATCACAGCTTCCATTGTGTCCAAAGGTAACCGCCCACCCCAGCTCTTGGAACAGGCGGCGGCTTTCCTCTTTGAATGCGGTCCTGTCGGCATCGCTTGTCCAGCCGGAGCTGTAGCAGTCGGTACGGATGCGAAAGTAGACTTTCCGATATGCCATGTTGATCCCTCCTCCTTGCTATTGAAATAAAAAAGCCGCCCTCGGCCCACCGGATAGTTTCCGGCAGGTGAGGGCGGCGGTTTGCTTAAGATTTTAGGTGTCCGAATTCTCATTTTTCTTTTGGGTAAAACAAGACCACAAAGCGTTGGCTTTGT
>CAJUAC010000173.1 GCA_910583885.1 uncultured Oscillospiraceae bacterium
GGCAGCGTCCAGGTATAATAGGGGAAGTGGGCGGTCACCAGCTTGCCATACAGCAGCCTGCTCAGCGGCAGCCCCGCTCCACAGCCTATGGCACATCCGGCTAAGGCGTAGGTGGCCGCCTCGGCGGCAATCATCCCGGTAAGCTGCCCGCCGTCCATTCCAACAGCCCGCATGGCTCCGTACTGCCTGGTTCTGGCAGATACGCTCATGGAAATGCTGTTGATGATGTTCAGCACCGTAATCAGGGCAATGATTGCCAGGAAGCCATAGATAAACAGGCTGAACGCAAAAAATGTGCTCCGGTCCGCCTCCTCCCGACGATCCAGAAACTCATACCGTCCCCGCACCAGATCATGGATAGCCTCCGCGTCTTCATCCGTTGCGTTCGGTACCATCTGGATACTGGCAATGCTGTAGCGTTCCTCGCCGGTAAGCCGGATGAAGGTTTCGTTGGAGCAAATCAGGATTACATCGCCATCTGTTCGCCCGCTGTTGGAGAAAGGACTGTAGGTCATCATTCCGGCGATCTCCACTGTACTGCCGCCCAGCGTCACCGTATCTCCCACATCCAGCGGAACGTCCTTGTCCCAGATACACAGGACATAGCCCTGATCTCCGTAGACCTTCTTCAGGTCACCGCCGCTGCGGAGGTCCCCGTCTCCCGGCACCCAGTCCAGCTGGATATCATCATAGGAGAGAATGTCCACAGTGTCCCGGTCCACTTCCACGCTGAACTCCGCCGGGATAGCGGCCGCAAGCCGCCGCCCGAAAACATTTTTGACGCCGGGCATTTCCCGCATCTGCTGCATCAAGTCAGGAGCAATCAGTTCTCCGTTTTCCAAGAGGTTAATGTCAATATCCGAACCGTAAGACTTTGTGGGCAGCATAATACCCAGTAAATCCACCAGAACGGAGAAACTGAGAAACAGAATAATGCTCAGGGCGAAGGACCCTGCCATCAGGAGCAGGCTCTTTTTCGATGACGCCGCATGGGAGACGCCCAGTGCGGTTTCAATCTTCAGCAAACTGGTGTTGGCCCGCTGCGGTCTCTGCATTCCTGCATCCGCATTGCCGGACACCGCCGCCACAGGGGAGACCCTCGCGGCCTTTTTTGCCGGGGCCCGGGCCGCGAGGAGCACCGTCAGAATTCCCACCACAGCCCCACTGACCATTCCAATCGGGCTTATGCCGAAAACTGCCATTCTCGCAAATTCACCGCCTACAAAGCGGTGCATGAACGCGAGCACAAGCCAGGTCGCCGCTGTCCCCAGAATGATTCCGGACGGGATCGCGGTTTTGCACCAGTTCAGCGCCTCCAGCTCCACAAAATGGATCACCTGCTTTTTGCTCATGCCAATACAACGCATCATACCGAAAAACTGCGTCCGTTGGGCAATCGCGCTGTTCAGACTGCCGGAGATCATCAGCACTCCCGCCAGCAGAACCAGCAGGCAAAACACAATCACCAGCGGGTATACATTTTTTGCCATACGGTTTTCACTGGCCCCCACAGCCGCCAGAAGAATCATGTGTTCATTGACCTTGGCCTCCGGGAACTGCTCTTTGATTTCGGATAGGGTGCGTCTCGCGTTGGCCCTTTCGCTGAACTGTATATAGTAGGCGGGGGTTCCCGCGTCTTCATTGGCGGCGAGGATTTCCCGGAAGGTCTCAATCTGAAGAAATGCGCCCACCTGTTCCCCCTTCACCGGCAGCGCGGTGCTTTCGCCAACACCGCTGTCTGTAGCATAGCGGCTGTTCCCGCTGCGAAAGCCGGTAATCAGGAGGTCATAGCTTCCGGCGGGAGTATCCAGAGACACACGGTCTCCCACATCAACGCCCAGCATCGTCTTGGCGTTGGGCGTGAGAATGACTTCGCCCTCATCCAAGCTGGCGCCCTCCGGAAAATAGGTCATAATTTCGGTCCGAAACGGGTCCTCCACGCCGCCCAGCGCCGTTTGGATACCGCCAATGGTATAGCTGCGATCTTGGTCGAAATTCACCATATCAAACCAGGATGAGGCGGACACATCGGGCCGCCGGGCAATGGACGCCGCATCTTCCTCCGATATATTTTCCAGGTTGATGTGCCAGTTTCCGCCCGCTTCTTTGACATTGGCGGTCTCAGACTGAATGAAAATATCCGCCATGCTGAAAATGCCCGTCACCAGAAATACGGCGAAAATAATGCACAGCAGGGTCATACGGTTCTGCCGCCGCCGTACCTTGGCGGAGATGGGGATTAAACTGAGATAGCTTCTCATGCCCGGCACCCCCCAAGGTCTGTCAGCACACCGTCCGATACCTGAAAGACCCGGTCCGCCGTGTGGGCGATGGCGGGGTTATGGGTAATCATGATGACGGTCTGTTCATACTTCCGGGCGGTTTCCTTCAGCAGGGCCAGAACCTCGCTGCTGTTCTGGGAGTCCAGGTTTCCTGTGGGCTCGTCGGCTAAGACCAGAGAGGGCCTGGTCATCAGCGCCCGCCCGATGGCCACCCGCTGCTGCTGTCCGCCGGAGAGCTGGCTGGGCAGATG
>CAJUAC010000174.1 GCA_910583885.1 uncultured Oscillospiraceae bacterium
GTTCCTGCTGAAAAAATACAAGGCTAAAAAAGAATGGAAGGAGTACACCACATGAGAAAATGGAAAATCGCCCTGCTGTCCGCTGCCCTGCTGCTGTCCCTGACTGCGGCCCCGGCCCACGCGCTGGAATACACCTTTGACAGCCCGCCCACCGGGGATTTTGGCACTCCCACCAGCACGGAGGGCATCATCCAGACCGGGGCCGAACCCGCCAACAAGGACAGGAGCAAGAGCAGCGCCCTCATTCCTCCCGGTTTTGGTACGCCTACCAGCTACCTGCCCAACTCTGGGGAGTACCTGACCCCGAACCTTGCGGCGGACGGCCCCCTGAGCGGGAACTACACCCTCACCGTGACGGGCGGCACGAACGGCGGCACACCGGCCCTCCCCGGCGCGGTTGACACGTCCGCGCCCACCAGTCCGGCCTATCCCACCACCAGCGGCCCTGTCACCGCATTTACCGACGTGACCGCCGACCTCTACTACCGCAACGGCAGTTTGGGCACACTGGAAATCCCGTCCATCGGCTTGAGTGTCAACATCTATCAGGGCACGGACAGCGCCGCTTTGAAAAAGGGGGCGGGCCATTTCACCAACACCAGCATCTGGGGCGGCAATGTGGCCCTGGCTGGGCATAACCGGGGTGTAAATAATCATTTTGGCAAAATCCATACACTTGACACAGGCAACACCATCACCCTCACCACGGCCCTGGGGACCCGAACCTACACCGTTACCAGTGTGGCGAAGGTTGACGTGATGGACAACACCATGCTGGAGGCCACCAGCGATAACTGCATCACCCTGTTTACCTGTGTCCAGAACCAGCCCAGCTATCGCTGGTGTGTCCGGGGCGTGGAAATTTGACGAAAAATGCGTCTCAGTTTGAGACGCATTTTCGGCGGTGGCATTACATTTTTGGACAATTTTCTCCAAATGTAGTATAATAATGGTGGGAAAACCCAACAAAAACTACATTACAGGAGGAAAACGACCATGAAAAAAGCGAGTTTGGCCACCCGGCTCACCGCCGCCATTCTGACCCTCTCCCTGCTCACCGTTCCGACCCTGGCCGCAGATCCCCCGGCAAATGCTGTCCGGGTAAGCAGCTACAAGGGCAGTACCCTGGAGGTTGGGGAGCGCAGCGGCCTTATCATCGGCCCCAGCGTGATGGAGTACACCGTTACCTCCAGCGACCCGGACATCGTAGCGGTGGAGCAGGTCATGGGCTTTTTGGTAGCTGTCGCCAAAGCGGAGGGAACCGCAAACATCACCGCCGTCAACCGGGCTGGAGAGAGCGGGACCCTGACGCTCACCGTTGGCTCCGGTACTTCCGCCGCTCCAACGGCTCCCGCCAGCGACAACAGCGCAGGCCAGCCGGAAAATCTGGATGTGCGGCAGGAACTGATACAGCTTATCAATCAGACCCGCAAGGCCAACGGCGTGGCGGAGCTGACGGTAAACGAGGCCCTGATGAACGCAGCCCAGACTATTTCGGACAAGCGGTATTCCTGGCATCACTCCCAGGAGGAATGTGAAGCCGCACTCGCCAGCGGCTACCCTTACGGTTTTGGCGTAAACCTGACGGTATTCACCGGCGTCGCCACAGAGGATGCCGCCCAGCACGCCCTGGAAAACTGGATCAATTCTCCCGGCCATTTTGAGACCATGCTAAAGCCGGACTGCGACAGCATTGGCGTGGGCGTGACCGAAAGCGGCGGCGTGACTTACTGTTATATGTTCATCGGCCGGCCAAATACCCACAACCCCTACGAATAACTGAATATGGACACGGAAAGGCCGTTCAGCCCCAGGCTGGAGGGCCTTTTCCCTGCCCGAAATGCGTCTCAAGTTGAGACGCATTTCGACACACTTCTCCATGACCGCCCTGCCGCACAGGGCGGCGTTTTTATATCCCCGAAAAAAGAGAACGGGAAAAGAACTTCCAATCACGCATGAAAGGAGGATTTTCTCAACTTTTCAGGGGAGTTACAGCTTCCTTTCATGCACAAACATGAACAGGAGGCTATATGAAAAACCGCATTACCGCATTATTTCTGGCAGTCGTCTCCATCCTCACTATGCTGACGGCTCCCGCCAGCGCCGCCACGCGCAGCACCACCGCGCCGGACACCATCAAGATGGAGGACTGCACCCACAACGGCGTATCCTACGTTTCCCCCAGCCTGGGGACGTGCTACCTCCACCAGATGACCTTTGATTACAACAAACAGAGTACGATTGGCTTCTGTGCCGAAAAGGGCAAGGGCATGGGCTGGTCCCTGGAGGGGCACACCTGGGATAATCCCCGGTCCGTTTCAGACCCCACTGTATCGACCATGATGGCCTACTATTACGCCCACTCCACCGGCGTATTCACCGATGAGGCCCGCGCTCTGGGTGTGGACGATGTGTGGGACAGCAGCTACGCATGGACCATGAACGCCTGGGTACAGGCGATTATCTGGCGCTATAAGTCCGGTCTGCTGTCTGACCCCGTGACCGCCTGCGCCGAGGAATTGATGTGCGTCTA
>CAJUAC010000175.1 GCA_910583885.1 uncultured Oscillospiraceae bacterium
CCACGCCGTAGACGTAGGTGTCGTGGAGCAGGCCCTGGCTCTGGAGCATGTGGACATAGGCCACGCGGGGCAGGTTGGGCAGCTTCTCGATGCCTTCCTTGATGCCGTAGGTCTCAAACTCCTTGGTCTCGTCGGGGGTCACGTTCCGGCCGATCTCACCGATATAGGTGGCGGCGCGCAGGCCGGCAATGCGGACGGCGTGCTCATACTCGTGCTTGTGGTCCTGATAGCCCTCAGCAGGCTCGGCGACCACCACGAAGTTATTGAGCTTGGAGAACGGGGTGTAGTCGGCGCCGGGGCCGCTCATGTCGATGATGCCCTCCTGGAAACCGACGATCTTGCCGGCGGTGACAACCGCCATGCCGCGCAGGACGTGGGTCTTGCCGCTGCCGACCGTCTCCACCTTGGAAATGACGCCGGGGAACACGCCGCCGGGGCCCTCCACCTTGACGCGGGGCTCGATCACATCCTTGACCGGGGTGATGCGCACGCTCTCGCCAGGCTTGGCGACGTCGAAGCTGAAGTCCTTGACCCACGCCTTGACGTCGTCATCCTCGTACATAAAGGCCTTGACAGCTTCGGGGTCCACATACAGGGTATTGTTTTCTACCTTGCATTCCTTTGAAAACTGGATATCGTTGATCTGGATATAGCCCAGTTCCAATTTCAAAGTGAACACCTCCTCCTTCAAAAAAATTATTTACTAAGACCTGCCGCGGCATCAAAACCAATGGCGCCGCACAGCAGGGTATAGTCGATCAGCTGGAAGTCCCGCAGCACGCCCTCCCCCAGCTCCCGGCTGATGGGCTTGAACTTATCAAACACGGCGATGGCATTGCTCATCAGCTCCGCGTGCTGCGCGTCGAATCCGTGGGGCTCCATGGAGACGATCAGGGACTTGTAAGGGGTCTCGTTGGGCTTGACGCTGCCCGCCAGGGGGTGGGTATAGAGGATGTGGCCGGCGTATACCAAATCCCGGGCCTCCACCAGGATCTCCCGGAAGCCCCGCTCCGGCTGGAAGCGGATGGTGTAGAGCCCCCGCCCGTCCATGCAGTCCTGCACCAAGGGGTTATTGGTTAAGATCAGGTAGTCCCTGGGGTTGCCGATGGTGCCCATAGCCGCCTCCTTTTTGCCTATTTTTGTATATAAAAAGAGCAAGGCAAATAAAAATCCTGTGCCTTGCTCTGTCTCCAGCCTGAGAGATTCCCCGCCCGGATCTGCTCCGGCCAGGTTGCTCCTTCGGCGCTTTCGCTCTCCAGAGGGTTGTCGGTTCCCGGTCTGTTTGCCTGAGATCTTCGCGCCGGGCTTGGCTTGTCCCGCCGCTTATTCCTTCGGCCCCGCCAAAGCAGGTCTCCCGAGAACGTCATCCAACAATATTCACAAACCCAACTGCCCCTAGTTTACGTGGAAACGTCCAACTTTACAAGAAGAAAAAGATAATATCAGGATTTACAATATTATAATATTTATAGAGAGTATCTATAAATAACCACTATCCCTTGGCCTTACCTGTGTAGAAAGCAGCGGCGTAGTCATAGAAGGCCTGGGCAATCGGAGAGAGGATGCTGTTTTTATGCCGGACCAGGTAGAGCTTGCGCCGCAGGTTCACGCTGTCAAAATTGAAGGCCAGCAGCTTTTTGAACTGGCAGTAGTCCTCACAGGCACTCTTGGAGATCACAGCAATGCCCAGCCCCTCGCTGACCATCTGCTTGATACTCTCGGTGGAGCGGACCTCGACGGCAATGCGGATATCCTTGGCGTTCACGCCCATCTCCTTGAGGAAGTTCTCCGTCTCCAGCCGGGTGCCGCTGCCGGCCTCCCGGCTGATGAAGGCCTCCCGCGTCAGCTGCCGGACCGGGAACCCTGTGGACTGGTAGGACTGGTAATGGGGCGTATTGGGGGTGATGATGACCAGGCGGTCCTCCGCCAGGGGCTGATAGATGCACTTGGGCAGGCTGATGATGGTCCCGGTGAAGCCAATCTCCGCCTTCCGCCCGGCCACCTGCTCGGCTACCTCCGTGCTGTCCAGCAGCTGCAAGGTGAAGCTGATATCCGGATAGTCGGCCCGGAAGCCCTGGATGAGCTTGGGCAGGTAATACTGGCCAGGGATCGTGGAGGCGGCTACGCTGATGGATCCGCGCATCTCGTGGGAGAACGCCTTGATGGCCTGGACGGCACTGGTGCGCAGGCGTAAAATCTCCTTGGCGTAGTCGTAGAGGAGGTTGCCTGCATCAGAGGGATAGATCTCCTTGGTGGTGCGCACCAGCAGTTTTATACTCAGCTTGCGCTCCAGGGCTGCCACATGGGCGCTGATGGTGGGCTGTGTCAGGTACAGCGCCTCAGCCGCCCGGGAGAAGCTGCCCCGGTCCACTACGGCGACAAAGGCCTCCAGCTCCTTCATATCAATATCCATTGCTCCTCCTCTCCCCGGCGATAAGAAAGCCCGGCGGCACGAATCCATCGCGCCGCCGGGCTTGGCGGGAATATGTGGGAATCGAACCCACCTAAGAGGCTCTTCACCCCTATCACT
>CAJUAC010000176.1 GCA_910583885.1 uncultured Oscillospiraceae bacterium
CTGGGTCACGCCCACCCCGATGCAGTCGCAGGCCGGGTCGATCATGGTCTGGAAATGGCCGGGGGAGTTGATCCAGTTTTCCAGAGCGTGTTGGGCGGCATCCTCTGTGCCGGTGAACACAGTGAGGTTATCCCCAAAGCCGTAGGGGTAGCCGGCATCGGCGGCAGCCTGACACTCCTCCTGTGAGTGATGCCAGGTATAGCGCCGGTCGGAGCAGGCTTGGGCGGCGGTCATCAGGGCCTCGTTGACAGGCAGTTCCGCCACGCCATTGGCCTTGCGGGTTTCGTTAATCAGGCGAATCAGCTCCTGCCGGATTTCCAGGTTTTCCGGCTGATGTGTGATGTCCGGGCTGGCGAGAGCATTGGCGGAGCCGACTGTGAGTGTCAGGGTTCCGGACGCTCCGGCTCGGTTGGCGGCGATGATCTCTGCGGTTCCTTCTGCCTTGGCGACAGCTACCCAGAAGCCCGTGATTTGTTCCACTGCCACCGTCTCCGGGTTGCTGGAGGTGACGGAGTAGTCTGCCCCGCTGGGGCCGATGATGAGGCCGCTGCGCTCTCCCACCTCCAGGGTACTGCCCTTGTAGCTACTCACCCGAATTGAGTCGGGAGGACTTACCGCCTGGGCTGGGACAGCCAGCCCCAGGAAGAGCATCACCGCCAACACCGTTGACATCCATTTTTTCCTCATATAGAAAACCTCCGTTCTGTTGTTATACTATTCTATACGATAAGAAGCGGAGTTTTTCAACAGGAATTTACTTTTTTTCTATGGCCTGAACCACGACCCGGCTTTCCGGGTGGTCAGCCAGACAGGTGGTGAGGGTGATACGGTTGTCGGCGGTGGACTGGAGGTAGCTCCAATCGGTGTTGGAAATGACAGTTACCGTCTCCACCGCATAGGTACGGGTGCCGTAGACCGTGGTGTAGGTGATGGTATCGCCCTGCTCCAGATCCTTGATGGCCCCGATCACATACTTAGCGCCCCGGTTGTGGCCGCACGCGGCTACATTTCCATCCCAGGCGGAGGTGGAGCTGTAGTGCCCCAGCCCCTTTTTCATGCTCTCGGCGGTCTCGCCCTCCCAGACCTTCATGTTGATGTTCAGGGAGGGAATCTTCACCGTGCCGATATGGCCGTCCTTATAGGCCATGCCCTCCACGCTGGTGTAGGCGGGCTGCTGGTAGGTGGGGGTGGTGGGGAGCGTGGGGACGGTGGGATTGGTGACAGAGGTGGAGCCGCCGGCGCCGGTTCCCTCAACCAGCACCGTAATGGGGCCGCCGCCCCCGGCCACGCCGTAGCCGCCCCCGCCCGTTCCCACAGTCTGCTGGAGGCCGGGGAGGATGGTGCGCTCCATCACGCCGGTCATGGTGGTGCTCTGGACGCCGTACTCCAGCTCGGGCACCTGGTAGTCCACCACATTTTTCCCGCCGTAGTTGTACTGGGAGCCGTAGACATCCTCATAGCTGGTGCTGCCGTAGAAGTCCTGGGGGGCGTCCGTGGTAAAGGAGTAGTCCGACGCGAAGGCCGGGACTGTCAGGGACAGCGCCGCCGTAAGGGACAGCATCAGACCCGCGATTTTTCTGATATGCTTCAAGTTGCTTCCTCCATTTCTTCTATATGGTTGTCCAAAGGGAATTCATGCCAATCGCCGGGATTGTCCCGAAGGACCATATACCGCTGCGCCCCGCAGGGGTGATTGACGGTAAAAATCTGATTCAGCAGCTTCTTTGCCAGCGGCTTCTTGATTTCTACCGCAAGCATATGCGCAGAACCGATCTGGTCCTCATTGACCTGGATCTCCGGCTTTTCCGGTTCTACCCGGAATTTGGCAATCAGCTTATAGTCCCGGGGCTGGTCGCCGGGGACATAGACATAGACGTTCTTGCGGTGCAGATACAGCCAGACAACGCCGCCAGCCAGCGCCGCCAGCAGAAGCACCACCAGGAGCGTCCCGCCAATGGCGGCTGCGTTCCCGCCGGACAGAGGGCCGCCCTGCTTGACCGGCTCAGTGGGCTGCGGGGGCTCGGGTACAATCTCCGTTCCCACATAGACAACCGTGTAGGTAATGCTCTCAATGCCGGAGGCGGTCACGGTCCCCTTGTACTCCGCTGTGGAGACATAGCCGGTCGCCACCTGACTGCTGGTGGAGGCGGAGTAGGTCGCCACCGCCTGATAGCTGGAGGGGGCCAGCACGTCCCCCACCAGATCGGTGCCAATGACCTGCCATTCCACATTGGAGAGGGTAAGGGTCCTGCCGTCCTTGACGGTCGTGGCGGGGATGTAGGACATATCGTTGCGGTCCAGCGGCCCGATGGTCTTGGTGGCGGTCACCTTTCCGCTCCTGGTGGTATAGCCCGCCGCCTCGGTGGTGATAGTGGTGTGGTCCAGGGCCAGCTCACCGGAAAATTCCCCGTCGTCGTAGGGAATGCTGGGGGCCAGCTGCTCCAGGACGGCATTGAGGTCCTTTTTCCCGGTCTCCACGGTCACCGT
>CAJUAC010000177.1 GCA_910583885.1 uncultured Oscillospiraceae bacterium
AGTTGTCCGGTGCCTTGACCTCAGACACCACATAGGTGCCGGGGAGCAGCTTGGAAAGGACGATCTGCCCGTTGACATCGGTGGTGTAGAGGCCGTTGGAGCTGGTGAGGCCCTCGTTGTCCGGGGTCAGCTCCCCGTTGGCGCTCATGATCTTGAACTGCGCGCCGGAGAGGGGCTGCTTGGTGACGCTGTCGTACTTCTCAATGATCAGGCCGCCCTTGGGGGTATTGGTCACGATGACCGTCTGAGTATCCCCATTGGCGCCAATGACCACGTTGGTGCTGGGGGCGTCCATGACATAGCCTGCCGGTGCTTTTACCTCAGTCAAAACGTAGGCACCGGGGGCGAGGTTGGAAATGCGAATTTCGCCGTTGCTGTCGGTGGTGAACAGCCCATTCTGGGTGAGCGTGGACGTGCCAATCACACCATCCAGGCCCACCTCACAGCCAGCGGCGGTGGTGATGCGGAACTCCGCACCGGGGAGGGACTGACCGGTGATGCTGTCCCGCTTCTGAATAATAATGCCGCCCCTGGGCTGATTTTTGAAGGTAAGGGATACGGTTTTGCCCTCCTGGATCTGAATCGTCTGGCTCTGCGTGTCGATGATAAAGCCAGCGGGGGCCTTGGTCTCGGTGACTACCACGCTCTTTCCCGGCTTCAGGCCGGAAATGCGGATCTCTCCGTTTTCGTCTGTTCTGTAGATACCGTTGCTGTCGCCCACCACGGAGCCGTCCGCGTAGGCCACCTTAAACTCCGCGTCCTGGAGGGTGACGGAGGGGTTGACGGAGCAGACTTTCCGAATCAGGAGTGTGCCGTCCGGGGCGTTGGTGAAGCGCACGGTGACCACGCTCTGCTCCCCGCTGTCCGCCAGGAAGATGGTCTCGGAGGACTGGATGATACTGTAGCCATCGGCGGGGTCCACCTCCTCCAGCACATAGGTGCCGGGTTTGAGGCCCGTCCAGATGGCGGTCCCGTTCTTGCCGGTGACCTTCGTGCCGATGGCGGTCCCGCCCGTGCCGCTGGTCCCGCCCAGATATTTCAGCTGGAAGGTGCAGCCGGGGAGGGCCTCGCCGGTGACGGAGTCATATTTTTCCACCACGATTCCATTGAGCGGGGTGTTCTCGAACACCACCGTTTTGCTCTCGCCGCCCTTGATGTAGAACTCCTGGGTGGCGGGCTGCTTGATGGTGAAGCCCGCGGCGGGTTCCAGCTCCGTCACCTTGTACCAGCCGTCCCGAAGGTTATCGATGACGATCTGCCCGTTGGCGTCGGAGAAGAACACGCCCAGGCTGTTCAGCTCCCCGGTGCTGGTGTTGTTGCTGCCGTACCACACCTGGAACTTGGCCCCCTGGATGGGGCTGCCGGTGACGCTGTCCACCTTGTTGATGGTCAAGACCGGCTTTTTGTGATTTTCAAAGTAGACGCTATGCTCCCGGTTGGCGTACAGCGTCACCAGCTGGGGCGGGGCGTCCATGAGCCAGGGAGAGGGAACGGATTTCTCCGAAATCTCGTACACACCCGGCAGCAGGTTGGACAGCACGGCCTTGCCAGTGGAGTCCGTCTTGATCTCGTCCACGCTATGCCCGTCCGCCGCTTTTACCAGGAAGACAGTGTTGGGGATGGGGTCCCCGGTGTCCGCGTCCTTTTTATAGACGATCAGGTTGGGCCGCTTCTGGTTCTCGATGGTCAGCGTGGAGGTCTGGCCGGGGAACAGCTCCACATGGTACTCCCGCAGGTCGATGATGTGGTCGGACACCGTGGCGGTCTCCTTCACGCTGTACACACCCGGCTCCAGGTCTGTGATGTTGATCTCGCCGTTGTCATCGGTGACGCGGTCCAGGTAGTGGGTCCCGTCCTCGATCCTGGCGATACGGAAATGCACCCCGCCCAGCCGGGAGCCGTCCGAGCTGGTCTTGATCAGGCGGAAGGAGGGTTTGGGGGTATTGGTGAACACGAAAGAAGCGTCCTCATCCGGATTGATCTGCACCACCCGGACAGCATCGTCAATGAGATACCCGTCCGGTGCCTCCAGCTCCCGCACCTCATACGCGCCGGGGGTCAGCTTACTGAGGTCGATCTCACCGTTGATGTCGGTGGTGAACTCCTGCCGGTAGCTGCCGCCCACCAGCTTGAACTCGAAGCGGACGTTGGGCAGGGACTTCATGGTCACGCTGTCCACCTTCACCAGATGGATGCCGGGTTTCTTGCTGTTGAAAAACACCAGCTCCTGGGTGGCGGTCTGTCCGGCTTTCAGCTCGATCTGCTGGGGCGTGGAGGTGATGACGTGTTCATCGTCCGTAGCCACCTCTTTCACCAGATAGGTGCCGGGTTCCAGGTCATACAGCAGGATCTCGCCGTTGTCGTTGGTAGTCTTGGTGTCGAACAGCTCGGTGTCCTTGTAAATCTCGAAGGTCACGCCGGAGAGCCGGTTTCCGCTCTGCTGGTCCATTTTGATGATCCGCAGGGAGGCTTTGCTGT
>CAJUAC010000178.1 GCA_910583885.1 uncultured Oscillospiraceae bacterium
CGCCGCAGACTGTTCCCAGCCTGCGGCGATTTGTGATGTATCAGCCCTTAAAGCGGTAGGGCAGCTTTCGGCCTCCGCGCTGGTGGCCGTTGTACTTACTGAGAATGACACGGGCAAACCGCAGGGCGGCTTTATTAGTGGAGAAGTCCACCTTGCCCCGCCGTATAATCTCATCCGGGTCAACGGCAGACAGCCGCTTGATAAACGTCTGGTCCACCAGCTCCGTCTCATAGGTCTTGACAAACAGCGCCATGCCGGAGAAGATGGACCCTTTGAGAGAGCTGGGGGTTCCATGCCACGCTCCGGCAATCAAACCCAGCATCCGGGAGAAGGCCGCGCCGCCCAGGAGCCGGTAAGCGTTGATGACGGCGCGGGTGGTAGCAATTTCAAATGGTTCCCCGGTGGGCCGGTCCAGCGCCCAGGTAAAGCCAGCGTCCTCTATCCGCTGTTTCACATCAATGATCTCCGCATCCGCGCCGGATTCCACCAGAGCCTTGGTAGCGTGGCCCAGCCGCAGTTTCCCTCTGGTCCGGTCCAGCATATAGTACAGTTCGGCCTCCTGCTCATAGGTCAGGCCGGTGTAGATGATGCAAGGGACGATCACATCCCCGCCGCCCGCCATCCTCCGCATCGCGGCGATCCGGTGCTGTCCGTCCACCACATTGAAATTGCCGTCCCGGAAGCTGACCACAATGGGGGTCAGCAGGCAGGGGTTCCACTTGGCGATCAGCTTGTCCACATCCTCCGTCTCCACAGGCCGCTGATAGGGCAGGCCGGAGGTCAGCTTGGCGGTGGAGAGATCACGGCTCACGCCGGGGTTATGGTACTTTACTTCGGGGATGGTGGTCTGCTGCTCCAGGGGTTCCTTTTTGGAGGAACTGCGCTTTTTCCGATAGCTCATTTGTTCATATTCCTTTCCATTAAATTCAATAAATCCTCCATGGCGGAGGAAATGGTCGCAAAACGCTGACGTACAAAATCAAATTGCACCGGGGATATGTCTGGGAAAACGACTGTGCAGAAGGGGTCGCTATACCACGCGAAATTCTTGTGGAAGGTGTCTACAAAGCCGTCAATATCTGCCAGCAGCGTGTCCGGGTTATAGCTGCAATCTTTATTGGGGTTTTTGAGGTCGGCTATGGATTCCTCTATGCTGGCATAATGCTTATCGCCCAGAGAGTAGGGAACAGAGGGTACAGTCGGAGCCGCTGGCGGCGATTCCGGTTCCGGGGGCGGCGGTTCTTCCGGCTCTGCCGGGGCGGGATGGTACTCGCCCATGGATTTGATTTCCCCCGCCGCTAACTGGCTGGCTGCGTCCTTCTGCTGCTCCGGTCCCAGCCGGGACAGCTTCAAAGCATCCTTCTTCGTGATTTTGGTTCCGGTGTCCCGGATAATGTCTTTTGCCTCGGAAGTCAGATTTTTTGCGGTTTGAATCTGGCGTCTAATGGTGCTGGGGTCCACACCTAATTTTTCAGCCGTATCATCTACAAAAGATTTTTCAGAATCAAATGTGCATTTTGCACTTTTGATTTTTTCGCTCTTGCGGTCACCACCATGCTTTGTCTCCGGGTGGAGGGCTTCATAAATCTCCTTCCGACGCAGAAGCAGGTCACTGTACTCCACGGCGGATAAGCCCTTCCTGACCACATTCTCGTCAACCTCTGCCAGCTCCGCCAGTAGACCCTCCAAACTGCTGACATTACACTCAATCTCCGTCCAGCCCAGCAGCTTTGCCGCTTCCAGCCGGTGCAATCCGGCGATCAGCGTATGCTCCCGGTCGATGGTGATGGGATTGAGCAAGCCCACCTTGGAAATACTGTCCACCAATTCCTGCACCCCCTCCGGGTCTGCCTCCCGCCGTCCGGCGTTGATCTTGATCTCACTGATTGGAACAAGCATATTTTCACCTCCCTGGCTTCGGCCTGTTATCGTTCATCCTTACCGGATGGAACACCTGGGGCCGCAGTTGGCCTATGGCTCCAGGTCTTTCATCCGGTGGGCGGGAAGGGCCGCGCCGGTCCTGGCTGTGTCCTCATTCTGTGAGGAAATGTGACCGGCGCGGGTTCCCTGGAATACCCTTTCAGAAAAATATGTGCCGTATTATCGGGCGGCATGACCGCCTTACTGCTCTCCCCCGGCACGGGAGTATGCAAGCCCGCCTTTGGCGTGGCGGCGCGGTGCCAGCAGACGGTGGCGGCAGGTGACTAAGCTGCCCAGGCCGTTCCCCCAGCATCTCCCTTTTACCCTGCGATACGGGTGTTTGCGGTGCATCCCGCGCCTGCGGCGTTGCCAACGCCGGACAGCCGCCCAGGTGTCGCTCGTACCTTTGATGTGATCGTTTTGACGGGCAGGGAGCGGAAAGAATCACCTCCTTTCCTCCGGCCCCGCTCCGCAGGTAGTCTCCGCGATTGTGCGGCTGATGCAGGATGCAGCACTTACATACTGAATATGAACGGGAGCTTGTCCC
>CAJUAC010000179.1 GCA_910583885.1 uncultured Oscillospiraceae bacterium
CCTTGACCTGCCCGGAACGCTGGGCGATGCCGTCACATAAGACCACCTCCTTTCGCAGCGCCTTTAGACGGCTGGATATGGCGCTGATTTTCTGCTTCATCTCGTCCACGGCTATGGGGTCGCCTTGCCGGTCAAGCCGCCGCAGCTCCTTTCGGAGTTCCTGCCGCTGGGCGGTCAGGGCGTCAATCTCCGCCGACGCCGTTTCCCGGTGGGCGGTCAGCTCCCCGATGGTGCTGATGTGCTGTTTCCCCAAAAGCCGGGTTTCCGCGTCCAGCCTGTCCAGCTTGGCGATGTCCTCCCGCAACAAAAAAGACACCCGTTTTACGGATGCCGGTCGTTCGACGATGATGTGCAGTTCGTAGCAGTAACGGAAGTACAGCGCCCGCAGGCCGGTGACTTTCTTCCGGGGCTTTCCCCGTACCCGGTAACGCCGGGGCGGACGATGCACCACCTCCGGGAATGGGACTTGCTTTTGGAGGTTGTGCAGAATACGCTCCTTGATCTCGTCCAGGGAGTAGCCCTCGCCCAGCTTGTGGAAGCGGAAATAGCCGCCAGCGTCAGGCGGTTTCAGGGCCGGATATTTCAGGGGCTTGCCGCCCTTGCCCCTTATTTTGAGCTGGTAGCCCATCTCACCCATCACCCGGAGAAAGTCGCGCTCGGTGGTGGAGGCGAGGATGGCCCGGTCAATATCCGCCCGGATGGTGCCCCGGTGGGTGGGCTTGCCGTTCTGCTCCGCTTGCCATTCTGCGTAATTTTTGGCCCGCCCGCCGGGATTTTCAATGACGGAGATGGCGTATTCCCGGCAAAGCCGGTCTGACACTTCCCGCATATGGGCGTAGTCGGCGGGAGAATTGTAGAATTTGTAGCCGTCAGCCCAGGACACCGAATTTATCACAAAATGATTATGATAATGGCCGGTGTTACAGTGGGTCGCCACCACCACCTCAAAGCGGTCGCCCCATAGCTCCTGCGCCAGTTTGACGCCGATCTCATGGGCAGTTTCCGCCGTAACCTCGTCCGCCTTGAACGATTGATAGCCGTGGTAGCACACCCGCCCCCCCAGCTTGCCCCACAACCGCTTTGTTTCCATAAATTGAGCGGCGGCGGTGTCCTCCCGGCAGTTCAGGCAGGACACATAGGAGCGGCGCTCGGTTTTCATTTCGTCGGCGGCGTATTCCACCACATTATCAATGGCATGGAGGGACGCCAGTTCCTCATAGCTGGCCTCGGTGGTCTTTTCCGGGTTCCGGGCGTAGTTTATCACCCTGTCCACGCGCCCCTTGATGGGCCAGATGGAGGTCACGGCCATATCAGTCGGAGGGGGTGGTGTAGGTGTTCACGATTAGCTTTTCCACGGCCCGGTTGTCCTCCAAAGCCTTGCGGAGCTGGGGCACGTCCAGCAAGCCGATGGCGTTGGCCCGCTTCAAAATCTGGTCGATGTTGTAGCCCACGCGCCGCACCTCCCGGATCAGCAGCGGCAACTCGGCGGGCGGGGCCTCCTTCACCACCGCGCCGTTGAGGATGCGGCGGCAGTAGCCCTCACGGGACAGGCCCGCCTTGCGGGATTTCTTGGTGAGGGCGTCCAGCTCGGCCCTGGTAAAGCGGATTTTCATTTCAAGCGTTCTTTTCAAAAAATACCATCCTCTCTAAATGTGGGTCTAAATGCGGGGTCATAGGGGCGGCAAGCCCCTGTCAAGCTGAATTGTGGCCCCACAATTCGTTGCTTGTTAAGACAATACCGCCCTCTGCGCCTGCGGCGCGGGAGAACGGTCGGGGTAGGTTCAAGCCCGGTCGGATTCCCCCCTGGCGGGGCGGGCCGCAAGCCAGTACTCCCGCTTGGCCTGCATATATTCGTCATAGGCAAGCTGGCGGTTGATGCGGTCGAGCCACGCCCACTCCGCTGGGGAAACACGGCGGGCGGGTTTGGGAGGGGGCTTGCTCTGCGGCGGTTTGCCCTGCATGGAAAAAACACCTCCTTTTTTCAGCGGGTGACGCCAAAAATGACGCCATAATCAGTTGAGCCATAAAAAAGTGACGCCATTTTTAGCGTCACAGGGACTTTAGAGGAAAAAGTGACATCAAATTTGGCGTCACTGTCAAAAGCTGTTCAGAAAATCCATGATCGTATCGTCCGCTCCGTCCTCGTTGACGGTTTCCGTCCGTACCGGCTGAACAGGGGCTTGGCGTAGGGCGGCGCAAAGTTCCTCACGGATAATACTGCGTACCATGCCGCCGATACGAGCCGCCTGCTCTGCCTGATTGACAATAGCCAGCACAGCCCTGTTCATGGATGCCGGATTCAGGCCCCGCAGGTACTCCCACGCCTGTCTGTCCTCCGGGTTATCAAGGTCAAAGCGGATGGTCATTCGTTTAATCTGCACGGACAGCACCGCCTTTGCGGAGGGCCATCTCGCACAGGTACTCATAGCCCTTGGCCGTGGCGCAAATATCATCGTAGATGGTCA
>CAJUAC010000180.1 GCA_910583885.1 uncultured Oscillospiraceae bacterium
GGCCTGGGCCGTTTTCTGCGCCGCCTTTGCCGTATGGTCTGCGGTCTTGATGGCGGTTTTTGATGTGCGCTGGGCGGTTTTCACCGTACCCTTTGCGGTGCGCTGTGCTGTCTTTACCGTCCGCTTGGCCTTTTTGACGGTGCCTTTTGTGCCCCTGCCGGTGGCCTTTGCGGTCTGCCCCATAGCCTGGGCGGGCCGCTTTGCCGTTTTTATAGGCGCTTCTACGGCGTTGACCACCGTTTTTTCTGCCTGCCGGGACACACTGGCGGTGTCCTGTGGCTTTATCTGCGGCGGTCGGTCAGGTTGGACGGCCCGGTTTTTCACCTGCCGTTTATGCTCGGCCCACTTTGCGGCCTGCTTTTTGGCAAAAGCCCGCCCCCGCTCCACAATGGAGTTTGCGGTATCTGTGGGGCGCTCAATATCAGTATGGGCAGGGGGCTGTTTGCGCTCCGCCATGCGTTCATACTGCGGGGGACGCTGGCGTTCCAGGGCCGTGCCGGTTCGCTGGCGTGGGAGCCGTCTGTTCGGGGCATGGGCGGTTTGCTGTCGGGGAAGCTGTCTATCCCTGGGAGGGTCAGTGCGTTGACGCAGGAGCCGCCCCTCCGGGGTTGTCCTGCTGCGCCGCTGTGGGGGCTGGCCCTCCGAGGCTGTGCCGGGTGACGGTTCGGGGGCGGGGGGTTGCTCGGTGGGGGTGGTGTTCTCCCGCCGCTTCTCTGCCGTCTTTTTCTCCTGTTGGCGCTGGAACAGCTTTCGTCCCTGCCGCACGACCGATTTTGTGCCGGACACCGCCACATTCGCCGTATCGTGGACAAGATCATCGGCGGCAAACTCCACCTTGTCCTCGGCGTACTCATTGGGGGTGGTCTGCCGGTCATCCATCAGCGCCGCCGCGTTCCGATTGGAACGGATAAAGGCATTTTTCATACGTTGCCCTACAACAGCGGACTTGTCCAGCACCTTAATGTCCTTGCCTGTGCCCTTTTCACGGGTCTTGATTTTGCTCATGGCTGCTCACCTCCATTCACAAAATGGAGGGACAGGCTTCAAGCCCGTCCCCCGGAAAAGCGGCCCTCACCGGGCCGGGTGGTCATCAAGCGGTACAGTTCGGTGTTGGAGGGGAAGCGGTTGACAAAGGGCACCAGGGCCGAGCCGTACTTGATAAGCCCGCACCCGGCGGGGGCGTTGGTGATGTGCCCCATCTGTTCCTCGGAGATGTTCAGCAGACGGGCCAGCTTTTCCCGGTCGCTTGCCGCCTGATTCAGCATGACGATGAACTCGGAGTTGGACAGCATGGTGCTGGCCTGAACGGAGTCCAGAAGATACTCCACGTTCTGCGTAATGGCGGTGGGGTAGGCGTTCCGCTTTCTAAACTGCCGCCACGCGGAGTTGAAAAAGGCGGCGGAAAACTCGTTCTCAAACATGACATGGAACTCGTCGATAAAGACGTGGGTGCGCTTGCCCTTCTTCCAGTTCAGGGTGACGCGGTTGAGCATGGTGTCGGTAATGACAAGGTGGCCGATGGGCTTCAACTGTTCGCCCAGGCCGTGGATGTCGAACACCACCACCCGCTTGTCCAGGTCAACGGTGCTTTCATGGCCGAAAATGTCAAGGGAGCCGGTGGTGAACAGCTCCAGGGCCAGGGCGATCCCACTCGCTTCACTCTCCGACTGCTTCAACAGCTTTTCCCGGAGGGCGGACAGTGTGGGAACCGGGCCGCCCCGGTCTGCTTCCTCATAAAGCTCCCCCGTACAGCGGTCGATGATGGAGTTTTGCTGGGGGCCTACGCCCTTGGGGTCGATGCGCTCCACCAGGGACATGATAAACTGCGACTTCACCACGATGGGGTTGTTCTCGCCGTAGCCGTCCACCATATACATGGCGTTCAAGCGGTCTTTCCCGCCAGCGGCCACCCGGACAACGCTGCCCAGGCCGTCCATCGCTTCAATGAGGGGGGCGTACTCCCCCTCCGGGTCTGCTATGAGAATATCATCGTCCGTGTTAAGAATGAGGAACGCGATTTCCTCTTTCACGCTGAACGATTTGCCGGAGCCGGGGACGCCCAGCCGGAAGGACGACTGATTGAGCAGGTTCGCCTTGTTGCACATGATAAGGTTGTGGGAGATGGCGTTCTCCCCGAAGTAGATGCCGCCCCTGTCCATGATCTCCTGCACCTTAAAGGGCATGAACACAGCAAGGCTCTCGGTGGTCAGGGTGCGGAAAGCGTTGATCTTCCGGGTGCCGATGGGCAGGACGGTGTTCAGGCCGTCGATCTGCTGGTATTTCAAAACGGCCAACTGGCACCGCCCGGACAGGGAGCGTATCTTTTCCGTGTCGCTGTCAAGCTGCTGCTTGGTGTCGGCGGTGATGACCAGGGTGAGGACGGCCTGCATCATCCGCTGGTCGCGGGTGGTGAGGTCGG
>CAJUAC010000181.1 GCA_910583885.1 uncultured Oscillospiraceae bacterium
AACCAGCCCTTGTCACGCTCCGCCACATCCGCCCCGCAGTGGGGGCAGCTCCCGATCACCTTGCTGTTACCCGGCATACTGATCTCCACTCCTTTCACCATCTCATAGTTCTTCACGAGGTCCGTCACCATCCCGGCGATCTCCCGCATGAAGTCGTCCGGAGCATAGCCGCCCTCCTCGATGCCCAGCAGCTTCTCCTCCCACTCCGCCGTCATGGAGGGGGACTGTATCTGCTCCGGCACAACGGCGGCCAGGGCGCGGCCCTTGTCCGTGGGGACCAGCGCCTTGGCCTTCTTGTCCCCCTTGCGTTCCACAAAGCCCTTCTGCACCAGCTTCTCGATGATGGCGGCGCGGGTGGCGGGAGTGCCGATGCCTTTCCGCTCCACATCCTCCGGCATCTCCTCAGCCCCGGCAGCCTCCATGCTCTGGAGAAGGGTGTCCTCCGTGAACCGTTTGGGGGGCGTCGTCTTTCCCTCTTTCAGCTCCACCTTGGCGAGGGGCAGCTCCGCATCCTCCGAGAGGGCGGGGATGGGCGGTGCGTCGTCCCCGTCCTTCTCCCCATCGGCGGCGGAGACATACGCCCGCCAGCCGGGGTCCGTGACCGTCTTGCCCTTGGACTTGAACTGGTGTCCGGCGCACTCCAGCGTGACGGCGGTCTCCGAGTAGCGGCAGGGGTCGCCCACGGCGCAGACGAGGCGCAGGGCGATCAGGTCCAGCACCGCCAGCTCCCCGGAGGGCAGGGCGGCAAGGTCGGCGGACTCCAGCGTTTTCGTGGGGATGATGGCGTGGTGGTCGGTGACTTTCTTCCCGTTGATGACCTGGGCGGCGTTCACCGGCGCGGGGGCGTCCGGGGAGATGCCCCGCTTTTTCTGCACCATCCCCACCAGCCCCGGCAGCATCCCCGCCATGTCCTCCGTGAGGTAGCGGCTGTCCGTCCGGGGGTAGGTGACGAGCTTCTTCTCATAGAGGCTCTGGGTGTAGTCGAGGGTCTGCTGTGCCGTGAATCCCAACTGGCGGTTGGCGTCCCGCTGGAGGGAGGTCAGGTCGTAGAGCGCCGGGGGCTTCTCCGTCCTGTCCCTGCGCTCCGCCTTTACCACGGTGGCCGTACCCGCCATACGGCACTCCTCCACTACCTTCTCCGCCTCGGTCTTTTCCTTCATGCGTTCTCCGTTCGCCGCAAAGCCCTCCGGCACAAGCTGGACGGTGTAGAACGGCTCGGACTGAAAGCCGCTGATCGCCGTCTCCCGGTCACAGACCATCGCCAGCGTGGGCGTCATCACCCGGCCCACATTGAGGGTGGGGCCGTACTTGCATGAAAAGAGCCGGGTGGCGTTGATGCCGACGATCCAGTCAGCGCGCTCCCGGCACAGGGCAGCCTCATACAAGGCATCGTATTCCGTTCCCGGTCTCAGGCTGGCGAAGCCCTCCCGGATGGCGGCGTCCTCCATAGAGGAGATCCAGAGCCGCTCAAAGGGCTTTTTGCACTTGCACTGGTGGTAGACCAGCCGGAAGATCAGCTCGCCCTCCCGTCCGGCGTCGGTGGCCTCCACGATGGAGGCGACATCCTCCCGGCCCATCAGCTCCTTCAAAACCTGGAACTGCTTCTTGGTGGACGGGGACACCTGATACCGCCACTTCTCCGGCAGGATGGGCAGGTCCTCCAGCCGCCACTTGGCGTAGGTCTCGCCGTAAGCCTCCGGCTGGGCCAGCTCCACCAGATGGCCCACGCACCAGCTCACGATATACCCGCCGCCCTCCAGATAGCCGTCACACCGCTTCGAGGCACCCAGCACCTTGCCGATGCTCTGCGCCACCGAGGGCTTCTCGCAGATCACTAACTTGCTCATAGGCAGTCGCTCCTTTCTGAAAATCCAACTGTTTTCGCCCGATTTTGGGCATGAAAAAAGCGGACAAAGATGTGTGATCCTTGTCCGCTTTACGGTTTGTATAAAGTTTTGCCCGCCGCCTGTCTCAGGAGAGGTTCTCCCGGAGGAATTTGTGCGACAGGAGGGAGAGGTAGGCTTCGCCCAGCTCCATGATAAAGTCCGGGGTGATGGACCAGAACGGGGAGCGGTGCAGATTGTCAAAGGCCATCTTGAGGACGGCGTACAATGCCGGGTCCTCCAGCCCAAGACGCTGTTTCAGCCCCGCCTCCGCATCGGCCCACTCCGTCACGCCGCCGACCTCCCTTGTAGCCATGACATACACGAGGATCAGCGACATACATTTCTTCGAGTCCGGGTCTGCCGGGGACAGCATACGATAGAGCCGCCCAACCTCCGCCTGGACATCCGCCAGCGTCAGGGACGTGTACTCGCTCAGGATGGAATCGGCCATGATGTCA
>CAJUAC010000182.1 GCA_910583885.1 uncultured Oscillospiraceae bacterium
CTCGCCGGCGGGGTTACGGACTCAGCGGGCGGGTAATAGGCGGTACCGCCTCCGATGGGAGTAGTGGCGGAACCGCTCGTCTGAGTCTGCGTCTGCGGGATCAGCACGGCCCCGCTCCCGGTCTGGTAGGACTCAGGGCTGCCGAAGGGCGGCGGAACCACGGCCGCATTCTTACTGCGGTCGATATTGCTCTGCTCCGTCACACCGCCGCCCACTACTGTGACCTGGTCCACCGATGTGGGGGAGGCGAACAGGGGGTCCTCCGGACCGTCGATATTATACTCGGCCGCCATGGCCGTCGTGGCCATCGCCATGGTGAGCATCAGCGCCACCCCGGCCATCGTCAGCAGTTTCTTCATAGCTCATGCGCTCCTTTCGTTTCATCACAAAGTAGGTTCCGCCCGCGCCGGCGGCCAGGGCGGCCAAACCGAGCACTGTCATAACCGGCCATCCCGCTCCGGCCTGCGGCTGTTCCTCCTTCGCCACAGGCTCCGGATCAACAGAGGCGATAGGGGTACCGGTAAAGATGACGGTATAGCGGATGACCGTCACGCCGGTACGGTACACCTCTCCAGTGTAATTGGCGGTAGTCGTGTAGCCGGTGACATAGCTGACCGACTTGCTGCCGCCGTAGGTACAGATAGCGGTAAACCGGTCTCCGATCTCGTAGTCATCGGCATTATAGGTATTATCAGTCTGCCACTGGATGTCCTGGAGTTTCAGCGTCCGGCCCCCCTCTGTAATGGTCTTGGGCAGATGGTTGGCATCGGCGCTGGCCAGGTTGGGATAGCTGCGGGTGGCTGTGACAGGCTTGGTGGAACTGCCATACCCGGCAGGCTCGGTCTTGATGCTGTCCAGCACCAAATGGAGTGTGCCGGTAAAACCGTCCTCCGTAGTGGTCTCCTTCTCCTGGGGCAGCAGTTCAAGGACGGTTTCCATGTCCTTCTTGGCACTGTCCACAGTTTCCGTCTGGGTGATGGTCTGGGTCTCGGAGCCGATGACCACCTCCCGCAGAATGTCGGTGCATTCATATCTGGACCCGTCCCGCTCAAACGCCTCCATGGGAAGCGCAGCAGGGTCCGTGTTGGGCGAGAGGTCATAGACCTTGCGGATTTCCCTGGAATCCTGGTCGATGATGATGTCCACAGGCAGCAGGGCCTCCGGATCCGCCAGATCCACAGACGCTGCCCCGGCGGGCAGCACCAGCGCCGTCAGCACCAGAAGCGATACCAACAGGGAAATGAACCTTTTTTTCACTGGGCGTTTCCTCCTTTTTTGGTTGTGTGGTTCATTTGCGGTTGCTCAGGGGGTGTACTGTCCGCCCTGGATCAGCGGCTGCAGGTATGCCACCGCGAATCCCAGCGTGTTGAGGACGATCCACGTCACCACGATCCGTTTGAGCCAGCTGGTGGCCTCGGCAACCGCCCGCTCGTTGCGGGAGATCATGCGCACCAGCAGCGCCACAGCCGCGGCTGTCACGCCCACGATAGTGGAGATGCCCACCAGCTGGCCGTAGACGTCCGCAATGATCGTGGAAAAGCGGGTCCACATGGTGTCGGCTGCTGCGGCAGGCTGTGCGGTCAGCAGCATCATGTAGCAGACAGACACTGCCGCTTGTACCCGGCGCTGCAGCCTTGCCGATCTGGGGCTGATGGTGTGCTTCTCGTGCTCTTTTTTCGCCATACAGGTTCCTCCTTCCTGATAATCTGGACAGCAAAAAGCGCCGGGCCGCAGGGAAGCCAAAGGCTCTCTGCGGGACCGGCGCACTGCCCGTGCCCACTTTTGGACGCTACCATCATACCACATTTACACTCCCCATGTCATCAGCGGCAGCGCTGCCAATTTTCCTGCCATTTTTCTGCCATCAGTTTCCCTCCAGCAAGGTCAGGATCTCCAGCCATGCGTCCAGGCACCCCGCCGGGGCCGTCCAGAGCCGGATGGAGAGGATGTTGACCGCCTGCTGCCGGAGCCGGTAGTAGTGCCGGTCCGAGATGTCCAGCCGGTACAGGATCTCCTGGTGCGTGAGCTTGTCCGGGGTGACAAAGGTCTGGAAAATGATATTATACATCATCTCGCCGTTCCCCGGCTTCTGCCGCAGTACCGTCAGGGCATCGTTGATCCGGTCCAGCAGCAGCCGGGACTGTTTGATACTCAGCATCCGATGCTCCAGCCGGGTGTTCCCCATGGCCAGCTGAGTATCCACCATGCTGAGTAGGGCGTCCAAGTCCTTCAGCGGGCGGTCTAGCTCCTCCGCCACCTGCTCCGGGAAGCATTCCAGCGCCCAGACGATGTCCCGGTAGTGCTTGAGCATCATCTG
>CAJUAC010000183.1 GCA_910583885.1 uncultured Oscillospiraceae bacterium
AGCTTCTTCCGTCACTCGTCACTTTCCTATCTTTGACCGCGGAAGTAATAATACAAGAAAAACAGAACAGAGTGATATAGAAGTCAGTCAGCCCGGTCACGGCATGGGGCAGGCTGACGATGAAGCGGAGCTCATGGGCATTCTGGATGCCTGTGAGCTCTCCTATTTCCAGCCGGAGACAGCCAGGGTGTTTGAGAATGCCATAGAGCGGCTTTTTTACTCTGACAGCTTCCGGATTGGCGGGGCGGCGCTGCCCCAAAGCCGGGTGCGCTCCCGGCTGCGTCTGTTGGACGGGATGATCCTCCGCGTAGCGGAGAGCAAGCTCCGCGCCAACACGGACCGGACAATCAAAAACTCTACCGCTTATACTATGGCGACGATTTTCAACTGCATCGCGGAGAGCGAGAGCGATTTGATGGTGGACCCCTACCTCAACAGCCTGGGTTCTCCGCCGGGGAGGTGATAAACATGCTGCTGTCTGTTCAGCAGAAATACATCCTGGAGGCGCTGCGGGAGCTGGGTTCTGTCCGGCAGCGGCAGCTCCATGTACTGGTGCGGGAGAAGTTCCGCCGCCCGGATTTGGAGATATCGGAGGCCCGCATGGAGACCATGCTGCGCCAGCTGCGGTGCCTCCAGGAGAGTATCCGAATAGACGGGGAACTGGTCCGGCTCCCCTCTGCGGAACCGGACCCCCGCTGCCTGGAGGCCATTGATATTATGCTGGAGCTGTCGGAGGGAAAGCCACAGACATTCACCGCCAAGTGCCAAATGCCGGAGCTCCTTCATTTCTCCTTAGAGGGCGATAAGCTCCGCCTCTTCTCCGTGGCCACGCTGTCTGACCCGCTGCGTGGAACCAGTCTGGCGAGGGACAGCCCTGGCCGTGTCGTCTGGATTTCGGACAGCGGCAGCCCACCGGAAGGGCTGGCTCTGCCCCGCAAGCACTTCTTTGCCGTCCGGCAGCCGGACGGCTCACACAGGTTTTATGGCTCCTAGCGGCCATGAACATACAAAAAATTTAAGGAGGATTTTAGTATGCCCAGGAAAAAGACACCCCCTGCCGAAACTGCCGATACTATGGAGCAGACCAACGCTCTGGAGACAGAACTATTCGCAGAAAATGAGGAGGCCGCAGCCGCGCCCGCTGAAGAGACGTTCCTGCATGTTTTTACCGATGACAGTGTGGCGGAGCCCGAGGCAGCGGGCTTGCAGGACGTGGAGCCGCCGCTCCCTGCCGCCGAGGTTGAGCCCATCCATGTGGAGCAGCCCTCCGCTGACACACCGCCGCCCCTGGATGAGCCCTTTGGCGGGGAACCGGCGGCAGAACCGGAGCCGCTGCCGGAACCGGAAACACTGCCCTCTCTCAAACCGGAGAAGCCTGAGAAGAGTGACCGACAAATCTTCTATGAGCTGGATTTTAACGAGGTGGACCGTGGGCTCACACCGGAGGAACGCCAGGAGTGGAACTCCATCTACGCCTCCTACCGCAGCCGCAGCGCCCTGTCCGGCAGGATCATCGGTGTTGACCCGCTGGCTATTCGCGTCCGGAACAGGCAGACCGGGGAGATGGAGCAGGAGGTTATGTACTGCGCCGTGGTGGTGCCCTACCGGGTGCGCATTGTTATCCCCGCCTCGGAGATGTGGGAGAGCGGACAGGAGCGGCCAGACTTCGTGCTCCAGAACATGGTGGGCGCGGCCATCGACTTCATCATCATCAAGGTGGATCGTGAGAGCGGCTTTGCCATCGCCTCCCGCCGGATGGCCGCACGGTCTCAGAGGTATTTCTTCTCCCACCGTCCAGCCCTGCACAGGGAGGGTGCGCAGACGAAATGCCGGGTCCTGTCCGTTGGACCCCGCAGGTGCCTGGTGGAGTGCTATGGACATGATATCAACCTGACACAGAGGGAGCTGCGCTACACCGCTATTCCCGATCTGCGGGACGCCTACCATCCAGGCATGGAGCTGGACTGCATCGTCAAAAGCTACGACGCGGGCAATGCGGCTCTGCGCATTTCGGTAAAGGAGACGGAGTCCAACCCCTTTGAGGGCGCGGAGCTGCGCCATCCCGTGGGCTGCCGCCGGCAGGCGGTCATTGCAGGGAAGTATGGCGGCGGCGTATTCTGCAACCTGCCGGATGGAACCGTGTGCATGTGCGGGTATTCCTACCAGCACGAGGACGCGGACTTTCAGGTGGGCGATACCGTTATACTGGTGGTGCAGCGGTATGACACAGAGAAGCGGCAGATGTATGGGAAAATTTTGAGCAAGTGGTAATGCAAAAGGAGCCCCGTACC
>CAJUAC010000184.1 GCA_910583885.1 uncultured Oscillospiraceae bacterium
TTGTTGATGGCGTCGATCAGCTGGCCGATCTCGTCCCGGTAGTGGTTTTCCATCTGTGCGCCGTAGCTGCCGCCAGCGATGCGCTTGGCTGTCTCCGTTACCTCAGCCACCGGCTCCACCACATTGTTGATAAACACCATATTGGACCCGTACACCATTGCGATACACGCCACCAGCAGCCCAGCAGCCCCGGCTACTGTGATGAGAAGCTCCCGCTGCACGGCAGACATGGAGGTCACATAACGCATAATCCCCACTACCTGCTCGTCCAGCAGCAGCGGGGCGCTGACCGCCATGATGTGCTCCCCTGTGTTGGGATCCACCCCCCGGAAGGGCTCGATCTCCCGGCTCTGGAAGGCGGCGTAGATATCCTGCGTCCCCGGAGCCATACCAGCGGTAAGCCCGTAGGAGCTGACCAGGATCTCCCCGTCAGAGCCGATGAATTGCAGCTCAATCAGATCCCGCTCCGCAAATTCCGAAGCAAAGGAGTTCGCGTACTGGTAGAACTCCCCATAGCTGTTCATCGTATTGCTGGTAAAGTAGTCGCTGGCATGGGAGGCCCTGGTTTTCAGGCCGTCCAGCATCATATTATAATAGTAGTTCACCATACCCACGCAGAAGGTGCCCACCACCAGCAGCGCGACCACAAAGATCGGGCTCAGGGAGCTGACCAGCCACCGCTTCCGCAGGCCTGTGATTTCAATTCTGTTTCTGCCCATGGCACCGCCTCCTTCTGTACTTCGGTTCAAAGGGCGCCCCGCCGGGCGGCCTCCCGCAGCAGCGCAGGCTGGATATCCGGGTAGGTCCAGTTCTCCGGCAGCGCCTCCAGCAGGAATATCCGCTCGATTTCGCTGTGGAGCTCCGGTTCAAAGGAGCGGATGTCCGCATAGTAGAGCATCCCCAGGCTCTCCTCCCCCTCCCGCACCACGGCGTAGGCACAGAGGGGGTGGATGGAGAACTCCTTTGCGCCGGTCTCCTCCCGCAGCTCCCGGACAGCTGTCCAGCCGATGTCCTCCCCCGGCTCCCGGCGCCCGCCGGGGATCTCCAGGGTATCCCGCTCCCGGTGCTTACAGAGCACCCACTTCCCTCTGCTGCGGGCGATAATCACCGCAAAGCGCAGCAGCTGGTCCTCCGCCTGGTCATAAAATATGACGCTCACGGCTCGCCCTCCTCCATCTCCGCGTACCGCCCCAGGGCGGCCTTCACCGCGTCCCAGCCAAACCCCCGGCGCAGGAGGGCGTCGCTGGCACGTCTGCGCTCCCTGGGGTCGGAGAGGTCTCCCCGCTTCTGGAGCAGCTTATCCAGGATGTCCGCCGCCGCCGGCATCTCCTCCAGGGCGCTGTCCCACAGCTCCCGGTCCACACCCCTCCGCCGCAGCTCCTCCCGGACACGGGCGGGGCCATAGCCCCTGCCGCCGTAGTGGCGGACCAGGGCGGCAGCGTAGTTTTCGTCGTCCACTGCCCCGATCTCCTCCAGCCAGTCCGCCGCCGCCTGTGCATCAGCGGCAGCGCTGCCTTTTTTCACCAGACGCCGGGTCAGCTCCTGTTTGGAGAGGGCCCTGCTGCCAATCATCCGGGCCGCCTCGGCCTTAGCCTGGGATGCCTTGGCGGAGGTGCGCAGCGCCTCCAGCTCCGATCCACCCAGCTCCAGGCCCTCCCGCAGGCCAAAGTGCAGCAGCTCCTCCTCCGTAACCCGCAGGATGCTGCCGTCCTCCAGCCGCACCAAGATGCGCCCCTGCTTCCGCTGGGATTTTTTCACTTCTTCAATCCGCATGGATGCACCTGCTTTCCACGGAACGCCCCGCAAGCCGCGCAGCGGCTCGCGGGGCGTTACCAAACGGAAAGTTATTTCTTCGTCAGATAGTCATCAATGGCGCTGGCAGCGGTCTTGCCCGCGCCCATGGCCAGGATGACTGTGGCCGCGCCGGTGACGGCGTCGCCGCCGGCGTAGACCGCCTCACGGCTGGTCAAACCGTCCTCGTTGACGATGATGCCGCCGCGCTTGTTGATCTCCAGGCCCTTGGTGGTGGACTTGATGAGGGGGTTGGGGCTGGTGCCCAGGGCCATGATGACGCAGTCCATCTCCAGCTCGAAATCGCTGCCCTCCTTGACGATGGGGCGGCGGCGGCCAGAGGCGTCAGGCTCACCCAGCTCCATCTCGACACAGCGCAGGCCGGAAACGGAACCGTTCTTCGGGTCGCGCTTGTCCTCGGGGTTGTTGTAGCCCAGGATAGCGGTGGGGTTGGTGAGGGTCTTGAAGATGATGCCCTCCTCCTTGGCGTGCTCCAC
>CAJUAC010000185.1 GCA_910583885.1 uncultured Oscillospiraceae bacterium
AGGCTATGGCGGCGCTGAAAATCCCTGATACTGAAAAGCAGAAATATATGGATTTACTGGAACGGCAGTAACGATGAAAACGCCACGGACTATCACTGTCCCTGGCGTTTTCTGTATCCGCTTTAGCTGGCTTGGACAGCTTCGGCCTCGGCCTGTTTCTTCCTGTGGTAGTTCTCCCGCCTTGCGGCAAGGAAACGCTCATACCGGGCCTGGGCTTCGGGATCTCCGGCTGCGGCATCTACATACATCTTCTGGCGGGACTTCTTCACCGTTTCTGACTGCTGCGCTCTCCGCTGTGCCAACTCCGCCGCCGCTACCGGGTCAGTTTCGGCGCGGGCTTTCAAATCCTGCAAAGCCGCCTTTTTTCGATTGCGGTGGGCTTCCAGTCGTTCCGCTTCTTCCGGGGTGAGGGACAAACCCGCCTCGGCACACTCGGCAAGTTCTTTCAGTGTCCGCTGCTGGGGCTTCGGGGGCTGTGCGGCTTTCTGCTTCTCCCTGCACCGCTTTACCGCCTCAGCCTTTCTCTGCTTGTAGGCGGCAAGCCGCTCCGTTTCCTCTGGGGTGAGGTCGGCTTCGGCCTTGTCCAGCTTGGCAAGTTCCTCCAATGACCGCTTGCGGGGCTTCTCCGGCTGGCTGGCCTTTTTCTTGTTGCGCTGCTTCTTCTGATAGGCCCGGTTGCGCTCTAACCGCCGTTCTTCCTCCGCCTGTTCCTCCGGGGTCAACAGGCCCGCCCGCTTCCTGGCGGTAAACTCCCGGCGCTCCTGCTTGCGCTTCTCATACCGGGCCTGGGCGAGTGCCTTGGAGTGTTCCTCTTTCTCGGCCTGTTCCTCCTGCTGGCGGCGTTCCGCCTCCTGCTCCATCGGGGTCACAACATCAGCGGGAACCTCAAACGCGCCGATAAAATTGAAGTAAAAATCTAACCGCTGACGGCGCTGTTTCCCCCGGCCCTCGCCCTCGTGGACAACGATTTTCTCGATAAATTCATTGAGCATGGGCGTAGTCAGTTCCGAAAAATCCGTGTACCGTTTGGCAAGGTCGATAAACTCCGCCATTCTCACCTGGTCGGCGTTCCAGTTGTCAATCATCTTCTGCCACTCCGTCGTGGAGGCTTCCAGCGCGGCCTGTTCCTCGTCATACTCAGCAAGAAGGCGGCTGAAGTGCTTGTCCGGCAGCTTGCCTGTGGCGTTTGCCTCGTATAGCTTCTTCACCAGTCCATCCAGTTCGACGTGACGCTTCTTCGCCTGGGCAATCTGCTTCCGGCAGTCCTTGACCGCTTCCTCCTGGCGCAGACTGGACGCCTCCCGGACACGCTGAACAAACTCCTGCTCGTTGTTGCGGACATACCAGCTTATCCGCTGAATGGCGGAGAGGATCGCCGCCTCCAGCTTTTGCGTGGCAACATAGTGAATGGTGCAGTCCTCCATAGGCGTTCGGTATCTGGAACAGGTAAAAGCATCGTCAATGTACTTGCCTTGAACAAGGCTGTTGTGGTGGGTCAGCTTCGCGCCGCAGTCGGCGCAGTAGAGCAATCCGGTCAGACGGTTGGGGCCGCTGCTCCGCTTGGGTGTCCGGCGCATAGTTTCACGCAAACGCTGAACATTGTGCCACGTTTCCTCGTCAATGATGGCGGGGACGGCTCCCTCGAATACAAATTGTTCCTCCGGCGCTGTCCTGCGGGTGCTTTTGGTCTTGTAGTTCTCGCAGACGGTTTTGCCCAGCACTTTGCGCCCCAGATACTCCGGCCTTTTGAGGATATAACCCAGGGTGGTGGCAGACCAGGCATAGGGGTCACGGTAGCTGCTGGCGCGGACAGGACAGCCGATGCGCTTCCAGTGTTCGGAGGGGATGGGGATTTGCTCGGCCCGCAGCGTCCGGGCAATGCCGTTGACGCTCTGGCCGTCCATGACCATCTGGAAAATGCGGCGCACAACGGCGGCGGCTTCCTCGTCAATCACCCACTCGCCCTTGTCCTCCTTGGAGGCGAGATAGCCATAGGGGACAGCCCCCGAACAGCGCAAACCTTTTTCCATCCTGGACTTGAAAACGCTCTTGATTTTTCGGCTGGTGTCGGCAACGTACCACTCATTTATCACATCCCGGAAGATGGACATGATGTCAAATCCATTGGCGGTGTCCAGGTTGTCATTGGCGGCGATGAAGCGGACATTGTACTCGTCAAAGGTGCGCTTGAGTAAGCCGACCTCCACCACGTCACGGCCTATTCTGCTCTGGTCTTTGACAATGACGG
>CAJUAC010000186.1 GCA_910583885.1 uncultured Oscillospiraceae bacterium
CTTTTGCCTGCGAGTACGAAAATTCCTATGGCATCAATTATTGATAGCCGCCTGGGACGCTGTTAGACATTTTTGAATCCCCTACACCCTCTCACAGAAATCCAAAGCAATCCATCCAGCTCCGCTTTTCAGCCTTCCCCACCCGGAAGCCCCTTTCCCATCAGTCTCCTCAATAATCGTGAAAATTCCGGCTCCCGTATACTTCCCGGTCTTGCCATAATCAGTCCCCGGGCCTTTCCGGATGTTCAGGTCAGGGATGGACACCCGCACCAGATACGGCCTGAACACTGCCCCTCCAGCCATACCCAGGATGCCCTCCAGGATGACAAGTATCTTCTCCCCATACCCTGCCCCCGCAGCCCATCCCTTCCCGGCCGGATTTTCCTTCTGCCCGAGCCACTCCACATACTCCGCACAGCCCCTCACGACATACTTGAAGCGTGGGTCAACACAGGCATTTTTCAGCCCCTCCCTGGAAGCATAGGCTTTCAGATGCTGCACCTGCGCCCGGATTCCCAGCAGCGGCGTTTCAAAAGAATTCCCTTTTACTCCTCTCCCGGTCACCCCCATGCCGCAGAAATTATTCTGCGAAAGAGTGACCGCAGAGCCGGAAAACCCGAAATTCCCCGTCTCCAGGCAGGACTGCGCAAAGGCAATGTCGCCCCTCACACCCTCCGTCTCCCCTTCGGAAAGGTACAGCGGGATCATGTCAAGGACAGACTGCGCCACCCCCGGGTTCTTCGCCCTGACATATGCCGCCATCTGCCCCGCCGTCGCCACGGCCTTCCCCATAATCCCCATATATCCGTCCGTGCCGGAAGCCGCGCCCTCCATGGCCGCCCTGACCGCCCTGCGGAACCCGTCCATGGTGTACCCCATGCCCAGCTGCCCCCACAGATGCTCCGGATCCCCATGGTTCGACGCGATCCCCCGGGCGCAGCCCTCCCGGTGGCTGATGACAACCCCGTCCGCCAGCGGGTCAAGCCCGTACTTCCCGCAGAGCATGGCGAACAGCCCCACCACCGCCCGGTAAGTCCTCTCCGCCACCGCCCTTGCGGCATCCAGGTCAGAGCAGACAAAATCTGAACCCGCCGTGTATTTGATACACGCAGGCTCGCACATCTCCACCCCGATATGGGTATTGTTCCCGCTGCCCCTGCTGCCGGAGCCGCAGTGCCACCCCCTGTGGTTCCAGGGCAGCGTCTGGTACACCGTGCCGTCCTCCCCGTCAATGAACCCGTGGACACAGGAGCCGCCATGTGCCGGGCTGTCCCAGCTGCTGATGAACGCAGACGCCTTCGGCTGGGGGCAGCCCACGGAATGGAGCATCAGTCCCTTGACCGTGATCTTCCGCCCCGCCGCATAACAGGGGTTCCTCATCAGGAAGCTCTCCACCATCCTCATGCTCACTCGTCCCCCTTCCCGTCTTCCGCACGGCCATGGAGCTGTGCCAGGACATCCTTCAGCTTCTCCGGCACGGGCAGCCCCAGGCGCGCCGCATTCTCCAACAGGCTCACGCCCTCATTGGAGATATAAAAGAAAATGACCGCCGTGCGCAGCACAGAGCCGCTGCCGATGACCTGCACGTCCAGGATATTGGCCATCCCCACCAGCACGAAGATGAGCACCTTCTTTGCGATGCCCTTGAACCCCACCTCACTGGACAGCTTCCTGTCCGCCACGGCGCGCAGCACGCCCGTAGCATAATCCACCGCCACGAACGCCACCAGCGCATACAGCAGCCCGTCACAGCCTCCCAGGAACCAGCCGAGCCATCCCCCGACGACTGCAAAAACAAGCTGTAACGTGTTCCAGAATCCCTTCATAGTGAAACCCTCCTTAAATGAATTTTTTGTATGATAAAAGGTCGCCCGCCAGACGGCAGACAGCCCCATATCCAGATAACATTTTATTACACACCCCGCACATCAGGGCACGCCCGTCACGCCTCCTCCGTCAGCGTATAGGTGATCTTCATGGTCTTGTTGGCATCCTTCACCACCGCCGAAGCCAGGTTGTTTATCGTAGCCAGGTAAGGCGTCAGCAGGTACATATGCCGGTACTCATTCCCATAGCTGCCTCCCCACCCCACCAAAAACTGCTTATACTGGAACAGCGGCGTGGCCGCACACCCCAGCCTTGCGCTCCCCTGGGTATGGATGACCTGGTCATCCGCCGTGACCTGGAAATCCCCGCCGACCACCAGGTCCCCCACCAGCGTCAGG
>CAJUAC010000187.1 GCA_910583885.1 uncultured Oscillospiraceae bacterium
GATGGATCGAAGTGAGCGGGACGGTTGCCCAGGACGGGAGCGTCATCCTGCCGCCTGGGGTACTGGAGACCATGGGGGCAGGGCCGGGGGATGAGGTTTGCATCACCTGTGAAAGCCTGCGTCCTGTCCGGGCGGAGAACAGCTATGGGAGATTTTTTCTCTCTGCAGAAGGGTTCCGGAAGACGGAATGCATGGAGCTTTCAGGGGAGGCGGAGCTGAAGCTCCCCCATGCCCTGCTCCGGGAAGCCGGGATCCCCCTGGATGCGGAGCTTGTGGTCCGGACCGTGGAAGGGGCGGTCCTGATGGGGGCGGAGGAACCGCTGGCAGTGGTCCGGAAGCCCTTTTACGGGATGCTGCAGTTGCTGGACATGACAGAGAAGGAAGCTATGGAGATCCTGGAGAAAGGAGGATTTTTGGATGGGTAAGCCGGTATACAAGCTGCTGGACCAGAAAGGGCGGGTGCTGATCCCGAAGGAGATGCGGGCCGCAGCCGGGATGGAGTACGGGGATATCGTGGGCCTGGGGATGACAGACGGAAAAGTGTCGGTGCGGAAGGTCAGCATCATCGAAGTGGGGGACCAGTCCCCGGAGGCGGTGGAAGCCTATGTGCGGGCGGCCATCCGGACCATGCCGGACGATACCCGCCTGAGCCTGATCTCCGACCTGTCCGGGCTGATGCGCCAGAAGGAGGGATAAAGGAAATGGAGAGGCAGACAGAAGAAAAAGAAGGAAAGAGGATCTATACGGCGGAGGACTGCGAAGGGACCGGAGACAGTCTTTCCCTGAAAGGGAAGGTCATCGTGCTCCGCCCGGACATGCTTCCTGGCCGTCCTGGGGACCAGCTTTATTTCTGCACAGGCGGGAACGGGGCCGGGCCGGATGCCAAAGGCCGTGTCGTGTCGGGGGTCAGCCTGGACAATGGGGAGGCGGCCCATTTCCGGCGCTCCCAGGTCCTGGGAGCCTTAAAGCCGGCACTCCTGCCGGAGCAGGCGAAGCTCCATCTGTCCCAGATCCGCCCCATCGGGGCGGTGCCGCTTCCTGGGCATGAGCCGCTTTACTCCGGGTACAGCTTCCTGGAGGACGGGCGCTATGCTGCAGGGGTATGGCTGTGCAGTGAGAAGGAGGCCATGGACTATGTGGAGATGCAGAAGCCCTACCAGCATAAGATCATGCTGTGTGACCGGGGCGATTTCTGCGTGATGGAGGTGGTGGCCGGGGAAATCGTGTTCCCGGACGAAGAAACTCTGAAAAAGAGGCAGGGGCAGGCGGATGGCGGGAGCATGGAGATCACTTAGGAGAGGAGGGATGCCCTGTGCGGGGGATACGCATGGAAAACGGAAGGATCCTGTACTTTGGGAACCTGGCCGGGTATGTCACCGGGAACAAGGCTGTGGTGGACCCGCTTTTTTCCGGTGACGGGCTGAACCGTTTTCTGGAGAAGCAGAAAGGGATCCGGGAGGTGGAATGGCGGGACGGCGTCTATGACCGCCTGATGAACGGGCAGGATGACCTGTCGGACGGCCCGGTGTTAAAGAACATCCGGATCTGGCAGCTGAAGCCGTCTGTGGACGTGCATATGAAGTTCATCAGCTATGACCGGATGCGGGAACGGTTCGGGGAGCCTTCCCCGGAGGATTACCAGCTGGTGTTTGACGGGGAAGCCGAGACCAACAACCTGGAGGAGATCTACGACAAGTTCAACACGGGCCTGCATCCTCCGGGATATACGGGCCATTCCCTGTCCATGTCGGATGTGATCGAGCTGTATGACGGGGAGGGGAGCGAATTCCACTATGTGGATGAAAGGGGCTTTAAGACCATCGCCTTTGGCGGGCCGGAGCCGGTGCAGAGTCCTGTCATGCAGCTGTAGCGGAGATAATAGCAGCATGTCCGGGATCAGAAAATAAAGCCTGTATGGCAGAAAGAAAAGAGGAGGAACCATACCATGAAAAACAGGATCAGGAACTTAAAAGAAAAAGCATCCGGCAGGATCTTTGCGGGATATATGGCTCTTAGGGAGCAGAAAGGGGAGGGGTTCGTGGACACGGCCATCAAGATCCTGATGGCCGTGGTCATCGGAGCGCTGGTGCTGGCAGGTCTGTATGCCCTGTTTGACGAGACCGTGCTGCCGACCCTGATCCGCCGTGTGCAGGAGATGTTCAGCTACTCAGGCTGACGCAGAAAAGGAGGAGCA
>CAJUAC010000188.1 GCA_910583885.1 uncultured Oscillospiraceae bacterium
CACTTCTTTTACTTCTTTATCTCACATGAGCAAAAAGTCAAGGCATGAAACAGTTAATGGCTGGCGGCGGTATCATCCTTTTGGGCACCACGCTGATCCCCCTGCTGTCCGGCTTGTTCTAAGGAGGGCTTATGGATTTTCTCACCGACTGGCTCGAGAACTGGATACGGGAGCTCTTGGTCGGCGGCATCATGGGGAACCTGGAGGGGCTCTTTGATACCGTCAACGCCAAAGTCGGAGAGATTGCGGTACAGGTAGGGACGACCCCGGCGGCATGGAACGCCGGGGTTTTCTCCCTCATCCGCCAGCTTTCCGAGACGGTGATTTTACCCATCGCCGGGCTGGTGCTGACCTTTGTTGCCACCTATGAGCTTATCCAGATGCTTCTTGAAAAAAACAATATGCACGAGTTTGATGTGGCGAATATCTACAAATGGGTATTCAAAACCGCCTGCGCCATCCTCATTCTCTCCAACACCTTTAACATTGTAATGGCCGTGTTCGATGTGTCACAGAGCGCCATCTCCAGTGCGGCGGGGCTGATCCAGGGCTCCACGGATATTACCCCGGATATGCTGGCCGAGCTGGAAACCACGCTGGAGGCGATGGATTTAGGGCCGCTCCTTGGCCTGTGGCTCCAGTCCTCCATTATCGGCGTGACCATGCAGATCATGGGGATCATTATTTTTGTTTTGGTGTATGGCAGGATGCTGGAAATTTATTTGCTGACCAGTTTAGCCCCGCTCCCCGTTGCCACCCTTGCAAACCGTGAGCTTGGCGGCGCAGGGCAGAACTATCTAAAATCCCTGTTCGCCGTGGGCTTTCAAGGAATGCTCATTCTGGTATGCGTGGCCATCTATGCGGTGCTGATCCAGGGCATCGCCACAAGCGGCGACCCTATCGGGGCGATATGGGGCACCATCGGCTACACGGTGCTTTTGTGCTTTATGCTGTTTAAGACTGGCGGCATCGCCCAGCGCATCTTCGGGGCGCATTAAACAGGACTTCGGGACACTTTGTCCCAAGGCCGGAAAGGAGGCGGGATATGCCAAGACGGGCCCCCACCCGTTACAAACCAGGCCCGGACGGGGAAATGCGCCGGACATGGAACGGCAAGCTCCCGGAGGAATTTACCCAGCGGGACACGCTGGCGTTTATGGCTGATACCGACTTGCTTTTGGAAGGCCGAGTATCAGCGGAAACCCTGTCCGCAATCCATGCGGCAGGCTATGACTATGAGGGCGGGGCTATTATACCCACACCCGGAAAGGAGGAAACAGGACTGAGTAAGGATGTCATACTGACCCCGGAACAGATCGCCGCCGAGGAGCGGCGCTGGCTTTTTGAGGCCCCGATTGCGGAGCTGGCCGAGGTCAAAGGCGTAACCATAGACGAGGCCGTGAAAATGAGGACGGACGCCATGCTGAAGGAGGCTGTTCCCATTGAAGTATCGGTGCGGCCCATTGAGCCGCAGGGGAAACTGATCGGCTTTGCCAGCGTAACCATCGGCGGTGTTGTGATTGACGATTTTAAAGTGGTGGACGGGAAAAACGGGATTTTTTTAGGGGCTCCCTCAAAGCCCGATCCCACCAGCAGGACGGGCTACCGCTCCACGGTGCGGGTTCCAGACCAGGCCACCCGGGATCGGATCAATGAGATTGCCGCCCAAGCGTACCATGTGGCCGTGGAAAAATTGATTGCAAGAGCCGAGGCGGTGCGGCCTGCCCCCATAAGGGAGCAGATGGCCCAGGCCGCAAAGGAGGCGGGAAAGGAAAACGCCGCCCGGCCTGCCCCGGCAAAGAAAAAGGAGGCCCGGGATGACCGCTGAGAGAACTTTGGGACAAAGTGTCCCGAAGTCTGCGGAGCTCTCCGAGGGCCTGTTCCTTATGAACGGCATCGAGGGCCTGCGCTCCCTGCCGGAACACTCGGTTGATATGCTCTTAACCGATCCGCCCTACGGCACCACCCGGAACTTTTGGGATGTGCCCCTGCCGCTCCCGGAGCTGTGGGAGGCGGTCAAGTGGGCCGTCAAGCCTAATGGGGCTGTGCTGTTCTTCGCACAGTGCCCCTATGATAAAGTGCTGGGGGCATCCAACCTTGCCATGCTCCGCTATGAGTGGGTATGGTACAAAAGCCGTTGTACCGGCTTTCTCAACGCAAGGCGGGCCCCCTTAAAGCGGACGGAGAA
>CAJUAC010000189.1 GCA_910583885.1 uncultured Oscillospiraceae bacterium
GGCCGCACCGAGGGCAGCATGGACGCGGGCAACCTCCTCAAGCCCAAGCTGGCCCGGGGGGAGCTCCACTGCATCGGGGCCACCACCCTGGACGAGTACCGCAAGTATATTGAGAAGGACGCGGCCCTGGAGCGGCGGTTCCAGAAGGTGGCCATTGGCCAGCCCACTGTGGAGGACACGGTCTCCATCCTGCGGGGGCTCAAGGAGCGTTTTGAAATCCACCACGGTGTGCGTATCACGGACAGCGCACTGATCGCCTGCGCCACCCTCTCTGACCGCTATATCACCGACCGTTTCCTGCCGGACAAGGCCATCGACCTGATGGACGAAGCGGCCAGCAAGATCCGCATGGAGATTGACAGCCTCCCGGCCGAGCTGGATGAGGCGGGCCGCAAGATCATGCAGCTGGAGATTGAGAAGCAGGCCCTGACGAAGGAGGAGGACAGCGGCTCACGGAACCGCCTGGCCCACATTGACAGCGAGCTGGCGGAGCTGCGCTCCCGGAACGACGCCATGCGGGCCCAGTGGGAAACGGAGAAGCAGTCCATTGCCGGGATCAAGCGCATCAAGCAGGAGATTGAGGATACTCGCCATCAGATGGAGGAGGCGGAGCGCAGCTACGACCTGGAGAGGATGGCGCGGCTCAAGTACGAGACCTTACCTATGCTGGAGAAGCAGCTGGAGGAGGAGCGGGCCCGGGTGGATGCCGCTAAGGACGACCACCTGCTCAAGGAGGAGGTCACGGAGGAAGAGATTGCCGCCGTGGTCAGTAAGTGGACCGGCATCCCGGTCAGCAAGCTGGTGGAGAGTGAAAAGGAGAAGCTCCTCCGCCTGCCGGAGATCCTCCACCGCCGGGTCATCGGCCAGGACGAGGCCGTCACCGCCGTCAGTGAGGCCATTTTGCGGGGCCGGGCGGGCCTGAAGGACGAGAGTCGCCCCATTGGCTCCTTCATCTTCCTGGGCCCCACCGGCGTGGGCAAGACGGAGCTGGCCAAGGCCCTGGCCCAGTCCCTCTTTGACGACGAGCGGAACATGATCCGCATCGATATGTCCGAATATATGGAGAAGCACGCGGTGTCCCGGCTGGTGGGCGCGCCTCCGGGCTATGTGGGCTATGACGAGGGTGGCCAGCTCACGGAGGCGGTCCGGCGCAAGCCCTACAGCGTAATCCTCTTTGACGAGATTGAGAAGGCCCATCCGGATGTGTTCAACCTACTGCTCCAGCTGCTGGATGACGGCCGGCTGACGGACAACCAGGGCCGGACGGTGGACTTCAAGAACACCATCGTCATTATGACCAGCAACATCGGCAGCGCCTACCTCACCGAGAGCATCCAGTCCGGCGGCGTGGTTGACCCCGCAGTGAAGGAGCGGGTACGGGAGGAGCTGAACCAGTATTTCCGTCCGGAGTTCATCAACCGGGTGGACGACATTGTGGTCTTCTCCCCCCTGAGCGAGGACCAGATTGCCGGGATCATCGATATCGCCATGGGGACGCTGGTCCAGCGGCTGGCGGACCGGGACATCCGCCTGGAGCTCACGGATGAGGCCCGCGCATTCATCGCCCGGGAGAGCTATTCCCCTGCCTTCGGCGCACGGCCGGTCAAGCGGTACCTCCAGAAGCATCTGGAGACGGAATTGGCGGCTATGCTGATCCGGGGCCAGCTCTCCGACGGCCAGCTGGTGCGGATCGGCTGTGGGGAGGGGCGGCTCACCTTCCAGACTGAGGGATAGACTCCGGCAGAAGCCGGGGAGTTATCGATAGAGGAGGGCGGCACACTGGTCCGGCTGGACGATTTTGACCGCATGGGCAGCGGCCTCCGGCTTTCTAAAAAATAGATGTGCGGAGATGGCACATGGCAAAGAATCCCCGTACCACACAGTAAAGCCGCATAAACAGCCGTTTATGCGGCTTTACTGATGTCCTAACCCATAAAACGCTGTAATCGCGGACGCAGGCGCTGGTACTCCAGGCCCGCTGTGACCAGCGCTGTTTTATCTCCTGCCCCCTCTTAATTTTTGATGCAATCTGCCGATATAAAAAATAACAGGGCAAACAGTGGAAATGAGGTTGACAAACGCGATGTTTTATGTCACCATTAAGCAAGCAAGCAAGCAAGCAAGCAAGCAAGCAAGCAAGCAAGCAAGCAAGCA
>CAJUAC010000190.1 GCA_910583885.1 uncultured Oscillospiraceae bacterium
TGAAAGGGACAGCACCAGCAGGAACAGCGGTGATAAATCTCATAGAGGCCGTTCCAGTCAAAGCCCCGGTCATAGCAGATTTTCAATGCCTGGGCCTCGGTGATGCCCCATTCAACAAGGGGGTAAATCTCATCCTTTATGCGGGCCGGTTCATCTGCCGCTATGCCAACATAGTGCAGGGCGTTCTTTTCCTTTTTCAGCCGGTTGACCTCTTTGGCGATCAGATGGGTCTTGAGCTGGCCGGTACACCAGCGCACACGAATACCCGGCCAGCCGTTCCCATAGGGCGGTACACCCAGCTTCGCCCGGTTTTCAAGTGTTTTCGGTTTTTCTTTCGGCTGGTCGAACATAAGCCATTCAAAACCCTTGGGGTGGCGCAGGATCGTCAGGTGGATGCCGCGCTCCTGATACAATACCTGGTCGATTTTGTCCCAATGGCGGTACATTTCGGGAAATTCCATGCCTGTGTCCGCCGTGAGAACGCAGTCAATGGGCATCCCGGCCTCCAGCATAAGCAGGAGCATGGCCGTCGAGTCCTTGCCCCCTGAGCAGGAGACGGCGTGGTAATATTTGTCAGCTACGGGCCGTCACCTGCTTTCGGGCAGAAAAAAAGCGCCCCTTTGGGCGCACGTTGCGGGGACGATCCGGCTGCTGGTCGGGCTGATAATCACCGGGTCGGACCGCTTTTCTTGAAAATCGCCGCTTTCTGCTGCTCTTTCATCTGCCGCTGGCGGCGTTCCTCCAGCGCCGAGTACACGCTTTCCTCAATCTCACGGGGGGTCATGGACACATCGGGGAAATACTTGCGGAGGCGGTCCCCGGTCAAAATCACCTTGGTCACTTCGGGCCGCTCCTGCGTCCCCTTGAACGGGTCGTCGTCCCTCTCCGGGGCGGGAGCATCATGGGCGGGCGGTTCAGCGCCCTGCTCCGGGGCGGGAGCTTTTTCCGGCTCCTCCCACGGGGGAATGTCTGCGGCGGGGGGCGTGTCCGGGGTCTGGGGAACATCGGGAGAGGCGGGAATGGGCGGCTGGGGGGCCGGTTCGCCAGCGGGTTCCGGGGCCGCGCCGGTGGTGGGGGCCTCCGGCTGCTGTACCGGCTCCGGCTGCTTGGGTGCGATGTCCTTATCGTCCAAAATCTTCCGCAATTCCATTTCGTCCAGCTTCTTGCCCTCGCCCTCGGCTTTCTTCATGCGGATAATGCGGTCAGTGGTGGTCTTATAGCCCAGGTCAAGCAGGTGCAGAACGGATTCCTGCGTCTTGGGCTTCAGCGCGGACATTTCGGCTGCGGTGGAAATGGAGAGCTTGCCCTCGTCAACCAGGTCGCACACGCCCTTGATTGCCTCCGACATACGGATCAGGCGGTTGAGCTTGGAGACGGTCATGCCCATTTCCTGCGCCAGCTTTGCGTCGCTTTGCAGCTCATTTGCGGAAAAGCCTTTCTTTCTGCGGCCCGCCTTCTGCTTCATGCCCTCCATCTTCATCCGCAGGGCGCGGGACAGGTCATAGCTGGAAATTTTGTCCCGGTGCAGGTTGCCGTCCGCCACGATGATCTTGGCGTCCGCGTCGCCAATTTTCTGGATAATAGTGGGAACGGCCTGGTTGAGCATGGTGGCGGCAATATGGCGGCGCTGGCCGGACAGGATTTCCAGCCCGCCCTTTTCATTGAACCGGGCCAGCACCGGGTCTTTGATGCCCACCAATTCAATGGATTTCAAAAGCTCCTTGAAGTTCTCGCTTTCAACATCCACGGAAAAATTGTTGTAGCTGGATTTCTCCAGATAGGCCGGGTGGAGGGTGATAAAATAGGACTCGCCCTCTTTCGGGGTGGGCAGAGTTTTCCGCGCCGCCTCGTCAGGGGCCGTGAGGCGCTTCTCAAAAATCTGCGTGATAGCAGTCCCGGCAGGTCCCTCCTTGGCGGCGGTCAGGGCTTCGCCCTTATCCTGACCGGGAGGGTCTGTCTCTGCCGTACCGCCTTTTTGGGCCTCTCGCTCCGCTTTGTCAGCATTGGCGAGGTCAGTCAGGGAAATGGGTTGGCCGGACTTCGCTTGGGCTTCCAGCTCGGCAACGGTAGGTGTATCCTTTTCACCGGGGGCGGCAGGGGTCTTGTCCTCCTTGGGC
>CAJUAC010000191.1 GCA_910583885.1 uncultured Oscillospiraceae bacterium
AGCCGGTTTCCGCTCTGCTGGTCCATTTTGATGATCCGCAGGGAGGCTTTGCTGTAGTTCACCACCGTCAGGACGGGATCGTCCTGGATGGCGGGGTCGTAGGGATCGATGTGGATGCCGTGGGGCGTCTTGTCCAGCACATAGCCGGTGGGGGCGGCGGTCTCCACGATCTCGATGTAGGCTTCCTTTTTGATGCCGGTCACATATGCCTCGCCGGCGTCATTGGTGGTAACGGAGGTGATCTTCTCACCATCGGCAAACACATCGAAGGTGGCCCCAGGCAGGGACACGCCGGTATCCCCATCCTTTTTCACAATGGTCAGGCCGATGTCACGAACATTCTCGAAGGTGATGGTCACATCCCTGGTGCCGTCCCACTCCACCGTCTCCACACGGGTATCCTTCTGGTAGCCATCCGGCGCGGACTGCTCCGTCACACGGTAGCTGCCGTAGGGCAGCTCATCCCCCTGGAAGGAGATAGTGCCGTCAAAGCCGGTGACGCCGGTGGTTTTGAACGAGCCATCGATCTGCTCAAAGACGAACACGGCCCCTTGGAGGGAAGCCTTGTTCTGAGCGTCCACCTTTTTGATGGTGAAGCCCTTATTGGTCTCATCCGTCACGGTCACATACTCGGTGCGGCCAGCGGTGAGGGTGATGTTCATGGGGGCGATGACCTGGTAGCCCTCCGGGGCGGCGGTCTCGGTCAGGGTGTAGGTCTCGTCTGCGGGGAGGTCCGTCCAGACGATCTGGCCATTGCGGTCGCTGGTGCCGGAGACGGTGGTGCCGCCGCTGCCGGTGAGGGTGAACTCGGCCCCCTCCAGGGGCGCGCCGCCCGCGCCGGCCTTGACGATCTGGAGGCTGGCGTTCTCCGGGAGATCCGAGCCGCTCCACTTGAAGGGGGCCTGGGCCTCCAGGGTGGTGTAGCCGGGGTCGGCCACGATGTAGGACTGCTCCGAGGCGGAGGGGTTATAGGCCAGGAACAGGTTGTACTGCGCCACACCGCCGATGGCCTTGATGGTAAAGCTGCCCTCGGCGGCGGCATTGTCCACGGGGATACAGACCTTGAATGTCCCGTAGTATTCCTCGCCGTTGGAGTTGAGGTTGGTGGTGTGGGACCGGCTGGTGTCCACCTTGTAGCAGGTGGCCCCGTTCTCCTGCACCATCTCCAGGGGGGAGTTGTTCTCCGCCACGAAGATGGTCCCCTGGGGGGCGTCCGTGGAATAGACCTTGGTCATCCGGTCATCGATCCAGGTGGAGGTGGCGGAGGCCAGATACATCACACGGGTGTAATACTCCTTCCCGTTGATGGTCTCCTTTTTGATGCCGTCCTCGTTGTCGGCGGCGGCGCCCTCCAGGCCGTACTCGTTGAGGACCTCCACGCCGCGGACATCCTTATCCTCCTCGGCCCGGATGGACAGGCCGGTGTGGAGGTTCTTCGTCCAGTGGGCAGAGTATTTCAGCATGGCCTTGACGCTGTCATACACCCGGATCTTCTGGGCGTCCGAGGTGGGTTCCACCAGGGCGGCCCGGCCAGCGGTGAAGGATGTACCGGGGACGGAGAGCTGGCCGCAGGAGGCCCAGACCGCCACCTGGGTGGCGTATTTGTACTCGTCCTCCGTCAGACTGGCGATGCCCCGCACGTCATCGGGATGCAGCTCTTTGAACTGCTCCAGGGTGCGCATGGGATAGCCGTTGGCGAACACGCCCATGGTCTGGGGGTTCCGGTTGTACTCCTGCAGGGTCAGGGCCTTGTTGGGCGAGACTGCCGACAGGCCCCAGTTGACGCAGTAGGCGGTGCCGGTGAGGCCATCGTTGCTGGTGTAGCTCCAACTGCTGCCGCTCAGGCTGCCACCCGTGCTTTTGGACAGGTACTCATGGCGGCCCAGGTACTGGATGTTGACGGTGCCGCTGCCGTTCAGCGAGGCGGCGCTGGCGGGCAAGGTGAACAGGCCGGCCAGCGTAGCCACCACCAACAACAGGGAGAGAAAACGGGTAAAAGGCTTGTGTTTCATGAAAACTCCTTTCTGTTGCGATCTGTTTGAGAACAAAAAAGCGGCAGGCCGTTTTCCGGCCTGCCA
>CAJUAC010000192.1 GCA_910583885.1 uncultured Oscillospiraceae bacterium
CCCTGCGAAATCACGGAACAGGCGGCCAAGTATTGCCGGGCCGTGTATGACGCTGGCTTTTCCCCCATCTGCCCCACGCTGTATCTGCCCCTGTTCCTCAATGACGCTGTGCCGGAGGAGCATAAGAGCGGCATCGACATGGGCCGCGACCTGCTCCGGCGCTCCCGCGTCCTGGTGGTGTGCGGCGGCCCCGTCACCGAGGAAATGAAAAACGACATCGCCACCGCCCAGCGGCTGGGGATCACCGCCACCACGTTAGAGGGCATCCTCACCGTCAAGGGCCAGGGCCACAGGCGGCGCTGATATGGAGGGCAAAATCCTTGAAGCCTATGTAACCAACCTGGGGAAGTACAACGAGGGCCGTCTGGCGGGTGCGCCGCTGAACTTCCCCACCACCACCGAGGAGGTGCAGGCCCTGTTGAAGCGCATCGGGGTGGACGGCGTTCGGTATGAGGAAATCTTCATCACCGACTTTGAGAGCGACATCCTGGGCCTGTATGACCACCTGGGCGAGTATGAAAGCATTGACGAGCTGAACCACCTGGCCCACCTGCTGTCCGGCATGGACGATGACGAGCTGGCAAAGCTGGAGGCCGTGATGGACAGCGGCGAATACACCGGGAGCGTCAAGGATTTAATCAACCTGACGCAAAATCTGGACAGCTACGATTTTTACCCCGATGTTGACAGCGAGGAGGCCCTGGGCCGCCTGTATATTCAGGAGCTTGAAGCTGTCCAAGTGCCGGAGCATTTGATTGACTACATCGACTACGAGGCATACGGGCGAGACGTGCGGATCAACGAAGGCGGCCACTTTGCCCCCGGCGGCTATGTCATGTGCAACCACGGCTCCTTTGTGGAGCATTACCACGGCATAGAGGACATTCCCCCGGAGCATCGGGTGTTCGCCTATCCCCAGCTCAATATCCGGGAGCAGATGGCGGCCTATCAGGAGGTGATTGACCGCTCCGCGCTGAACGAGGGGAAACAGCGGCTTGCCACTGGCCGGGAGGACAGGTAGCTTCTGGCCATCGTGGCCAGAGGTGCGCGGCCCAAGAAAGGGGGCGTTTGAATGATAGATGAAGAAATTTCCCGCAGCACTATCGCAATCTCCGTCCGGGCCAGCAAGCTGACGGCGCGGGGGCTGGCCTACGCGCTGGGGGAGGCGGCCAAGAAAATCCGCAAGTCCCAAGCGCCCCAGGGCAAGCAGACGGTAAAGCAGCTTCTGCGCCACGGCGGGGAGGCCAGCGCCATCGACCTGCCGGGGCGGGCGAAAGACTTTGACCGGGTGGCCCGGCGCTGGGGCGTGGACTATGCCATCAAGCGGGTGGAAAAGGGAAAATACCTGCTGTTCTTCAAGGCAAAACAGGCGGACGCTATCACGGGCTGTTTCTCTGAATACTCCCGCCGGATGATGAACCGTGGCCGGGATCGGCGCGTCCCCCTCCGGGAACAGCTCAAACGCGCCCAGGAGCTGGTACGCGATCAGCCCCGGCAAAAGGAGCGGACAAAGGAGGCGGAGCGTGAGGAACGATAATATCCGCAAGTACATTTTGCCTAACATCCCCTATCTGTTCATCCTGTGGGCCTGTCTGAAAGTGGGGACGGCCTACCGTCTGGCGGCTGGCGGGAACATGGGCCAGAAGCTGGTGGGGATGATGGCGACCCTGGCCCCGGCCCTGGCCGACTTTGCGCCGGGGCTGAACCCCTTTGACTGGCTGGTGGGCATCGCGGGGGCGGCTGGCATCCGGCTCCTGATTTACTGCAAGGCGAAAAAGGCCAAGAAATTCCGCCCGGATGCGGAGTATGGATCGGCCCGCTGGGGCGGGCCAAAAGACATAGCCCCTTTTTCCGATCCCAAGTTTGAAAATAACGTCATTCTCACCAGGACGGAATTTCTCACCACCAACACCCGGCCCAAGAACCCGGCCAACGCCCGGAACCTCAACGCCTGTGTCATCGGCTCCAGCGGCTCCGGCAAAACCCGCTTCTGGCTCACCCCCCAACTGCTCCAGGCCCACAGCTCCTATGTGGTGGTAGACCCCAAGGGCGGGGTGCTGTCCCAGGTGGGCTATTT
>CAJUAC010000193.1 GCA_910583885.1 uncultured Oscillospiraceae bacterium
CGGCGTACAAAACAAAATTGCCCGATGTGGCGGAACTGGTGCGGGGCTTTCACTTTGAGGACTACACCGACGCCCTGCTGAAAGACCTGTCCACCGGCAACAAGAAAAAAGCGTTTCTGATTACCGCCTTCGCCCTGAAACGGCCGCTCCTCCTGTTGGACGAACCGGTGAACGGGCTGGACTTTCAGAGCACGGAGTACCTGTACCAGCTGATCGCCGGGTACAAAGAGTACGGGACGGTCCTGTTCTCCTCCCACATCCTGGAGAGCATCACCCTGACCTCCGACCGGGTGCTGGTGCTGGAGGACGGGCAGATCCGCCGGAGCTTTGAGGGCAGTGAAATCAACGCCGCCAACATTCGGGAGGCCCTGCATGATGAAAATGAGCTTTGAAGTAACGGCCAAAAAGCTGTTTGGCGTGAACTATGAGCAGCTGATTCGGACCCTCTTCCTGGAGCTGGTGGTCTTTTGGGGACTGCACATCTCTGGATTCCAGGTGGAGATTGCCCCCTCCATCCTGTACCTGATGGCCGGCGCCTTCTCCGCCGGGGTCATGTGGCAGGCTCTCTCCTCTGACGGCAACCGGGCCAACCTGGAAAATATGCTTATGCTCCCATTTGAGGGCCGAACCCTGGTGTTTTCCTATGTGGCCGCGCTGGGGGCCTACACCCTGCTCACCAAGACCGCCGGACTGCTGGCGGTGGTCTGGGCAGTCTCCGAATGGAGCTGGGCGGAAATCTTGGGTAGCGTCCTCTGTGCCCTGGCCGCCGTTGTGATCGTGTCCTGTCTCTATCCCCTGCGCCTGGGGCGTACAGACGCCTACGCCTTTTATGTCCAACCTGCCAGCCGCAGGCGGACAGTCAAAGTCCGCCGCCGCTCCTCTGTGTGGCGCTACCTGTTCCGCTACCTGATGGCCCACAAGAATTATCTGGTCAACACCGCGGCTATGTGGGGCGTGGCCTGTGTCCTGCCGGTGCTGCTGGGACAGATGGAGGCCCGGTTCGTCCTGCCCATCGGCTTTGCCATCCTCTCCCTGAACACCCCCATCTGCATCCTGCTGTCCTGCGACCCGGCCCTGGAGCGGGCGGTGCGGTTCCTGCCGGGGCAGGGGAAGGCGTTCTGCGTCCCCTACTGCCTGTTCATCTTCCTATGCAATCTGGCGGCGGACATCGTTTTCCTGTGCAGCTGGCAGATTCAGCTTGGCGGTATCACGTTGTTTTATGCTTTGACGGCGGCGGCTTTCGCTCTGCTGAGCGCGGTCGGCTCCGTCCTGCTGGAGTGGTACTGTCCCATTCGGGGATGGAAAATCGAGAGCGACCTCTGGCATCACCCGCGAAAATATATTGTGCCCGCTGTCATGCTTCTGCTGGCCGGGCTGGTGAGTATGTTCTGAAACAATTTTCTGCCTGGGCGGATAGGATCGCTCGGGCAGAATATTTTCAAAAAGACAGACTGCTGTAACATTTCGCGGACATTTATCTGTTATACTGCCCTTATCACCAAAAGGAGGACAGGCCATGAAACGGATACTGATCGTGGAGGACGACGCCCTTTTGAATAAAACGTTAGCCTACAACCTGAGTTCCGACGGCTGGGACGTCACCCCCGCCCTGAACGCCAAAACCGCCGCCGCCCTGCTGGCCGGGACAGAGTATGATCTTGTGCTGCTGGACATCAATCTGCCGGACGGGAACGGCTACGACCTGTGCAGACTTGTCAAGCCGGAGCACCCCGACACGGTGGTAATCTTCCTCACCGCCAACGACCAGGAGAGCGATCAGCTTCGGGGCTATGAGGCGGGGGCGGTGGACTACATCACCAAGCCCTTCTCCATCGGGGCCCTGCAGCGGAAGATCCGCGCCATGTTCGCTATGCTGGAGCACCACAAGCCGGCAAGGGATCTCTATGACGACGGCAGGCTGTTCCTGGACTTCTCGGAGCAGGCCGCCACCCTGAACGGGAAGCCCCTGACCCTCTCACCCATGGAGTACAAGATGCTGTACCTGTTCTGTAAAAATCCACGCCAAGTCCTCACCCGCCAGCGGCTTT
>CAJUAC010000194.1 GCA_910583885.1 uncultured Oscillospiraceae bacterium
GATGAAGGGCATCCCGTACCGCCGGCACAGAGCTTGGATGTCCTTGGCCTCTTGGGAAAACGCCGCCTCGTCCAGTTCCTTTTCCCGCAGCTGCACACAGGTCACGCCGCCCTTCAAAGCCGCTTCCACCTGCTGATACAGTGTTCGTTTCCCGGTCCAGGCCCGGTCGGTGACGGCGTAGAGCAGCATATGCCGCTTATCGCACTTCATAGCTGGCCCCTCTCTCCAGTTCCGCCGGAGTCAGGCGGTACATAGCGTCGATAATGTAGTTCCGGTAAGAGGAGTTGCCGTCCAGATTGGTCATACGCTGATAGGCAATTTCCCCGCACAGCCCCATGGCGCACACCGCGGCGGCGGCGGCTTCCAATGGCTGATCTGGGTTGGCGGTGGCAAAAGCCGCCGTCAGGGCGGAGAGCTGGCAGCCGGTGCCGGTGATGGCGGACATCTCAGGACGGCCATTGCGGATACAGAAGGTACGTTCCCCATCGGTCACAATGTCGATGGCTCCAGTGATGGCAATAACCGCCCCGGTGCGCCGTGCAAAATCCTTGGCGAAGGACAGCGCCCCGGTCAGGTTTTCCTCCGTCACCTTATCCGCCACGTCTGCGTCCACGCCCTTGGTGGTGCCGCTGCCCAGAGCCAGGGTCTTGATCTCCGAGATGTTGCCGCGGACCACGGTAAACTCGACCTCTTTGAGCAGCCCCAGGGCGGTCTCCGTCCGCAGCGTGGAGACTCCTGCCCCCACCGGGTCCAGCACTACGGGGTGGCCCAGCTCGTTGGCCCGCTTCCCGGCGGCAAACATAGCAGGGATGGTACGCTGATTCAGCGTTCCGATGTTGATATTCAGCCCGCCGCAGATGGCGGTGATCTCCACGGCGTCCTCCAATTCGTCCGCCATGATGGGCGAGCCGCCGCAGGCCAGCAGCATATTGGCGCAGTCGTTGACCGTGACGTAGTTGGTGATATTGTGGACCAGAGGGGATTTTTGCCGGACATTCTCAAATATTTCTTTAAACATGGATTTACTCCTTTACTCTGGGAGAAAACGTCCCTGTATGGCGGCGCTTTCCCTGTTGGTGTCAGGCGGGAGTGGCCCGCCTGCTTGGAAAGGTCGGTCGAGGCTTGCTGGCCTCCTCTCGCGCCGGAACACGGCTTCCCATCGCTGTCATACAAGGCTCAGGGCGCTCCCCCTCAACCCGCCGCAAACGTACTGCGGTTTCCAGTACCACATCCTTTCCTGTAAACAAACAAAAACAGGGGGCACCCCAATAGGATGCCCCCTGAAAAAGTACATACTTCTCTGCAACTTCCTCCGGCGGCATTATCCGCATCAGGTGTAAGGGTCGAAGGTTTACCTTCCTCTCAGCCTGTCACACAAGCTCCCCTGTTTACTTGTTGCGGGAAATTATAGCACTTTATTTTCTGTTTTGCAAGCAGCTTTTATAAAAACCTGCGATTCGTAAAGTGTTGGGTAGCGAACAAGGCAATACTTGCATATAGGGCAAGCGACCTCAGCTCCGCACAAATCTATGAGAAAAAACGGTTAACAAAAATATTTCAAAAACCTTTCAGACTCTCCTGAGCGTCACTCTCCCAAATACCATTGTTAAAGGCAGTTTCCTCAATAGTAAAAGTATTCTTGCGTTGTGCGGACTGTGGAATCATGCTATAATAAGCTGAAATCAAAAACGAGGTTTTACATATGTATGATGTTATTGTTGTTGGTGCTGGCCCCACTGGGAGTACAGCCGCGAAAGTTTTAGCCGAAAAGGGTCTGCGGGTTTTGCTTGTAGAACGCCATAAACTCCCCCGCTATAAGTCTTGCTCCGGTGTTCTAATTCAAAAGTCAATGGATTTGGTGCGGCGCTACTATGGACAGGATGTGCCGTTGTCCGCAACGTGTACTCCGGTGGAAAATCGGGGCATGATCTTCACGGATGACAAGGGCCAGGAGCTTCGTTTTGAACAGGGCGGGTTGAACGTCTGGCGCAGTTCCTTTGATAACTGGCTGACGGAGCAGGCGGCAGCAT
>CAJUAC010000195.1 GCA_910583885.1 uncultured Oscillospiraceae bacterium
TGGGATCGTCCGCGTCCACCTTGCGGATACTGCCCTCGCCGGTGATCTCAGGGGTATCGCTAAACGTAACAGTTACAATTTTGTTGGCTCCATTGGGCAGAACGACATACTGGGGACCCGCGTTGTCGATCTCATAACCCTCCGGGGCTTCCAATTCCGTCACGGCGTAGGTGCCCGCTTCCAGCTTGGATACGGTAACAGTGCCGTCGCTGCCTGTCACCACTTCCTTGGAGTAGGTACCATTTTCGGAGGCTACCTTGAACCGCGCCCCCGACAGGCCCTTGTTGGGATTCGTGCTGTCTACCTTTTTGATGATCAGGTCATACAGCTCACGGGTCACGGTCAGTTCACCGATCATGATGGCCTGCACATCATTTGCCGGATGGTAGCTGGAGCCGGGACCGGCATATGCGTATTCATAAACGGCGCAGTCGCCCCATACGCCCTGCGCGCCCAGGTCGAGGATATACTGCGCCCGGTCCCGGAACGATCTGCCGTCCATGGTCTCGTCAATACTGGAATAATTGGTGTGTTCCAGATTGTTGTAGACGCACAGCAGTTCCTCAGCGCAGGCAACCACGGGGTCGGACAGCAGACCGGCCTTGTACCGCCAGACAACCGCCTGTACCCAGGCGTTCATCGTCCATGCGTAGTTGCTGTCCCACACATCATCTACACCCAAAGCCTTGGCTTGATCAGTAAAGACGCCGGTGGAGTGGGCGTAGAAGTACGCCATCATGGTTTTGACGGTGGGGTCGTTGACCGGCTTGGGACTCCCCCAGGTGTGGCCCTCCAGTGACCAGCCCATGCCCTTGCCCTTCTCGGCACAGAAGCCCATGGTGCTCTTTCCGTTAAGTCCAAAGTGCATCTGGTGCAGATGGCAGGTACCCAGAGCCGGGGACTCATACTTGACCCCATTGTGGGTGCAGTCGTCCATCTTGATGGTGTCCGGCGTGGCGGCGAGGGCTGTGCCGGGGAGCAGGCCCAGCACGCAGACCAGGGCCAGCAGAGCCGCGATCAGGCGGGTTCGGGGAAAATGGAACTTTTTCATAGCTTGTCAGCCTCCTTTTTGACAGAAAACGGCCCTCCAGCTTGCGCTGGAAGGCCGTTTTGGTTTTATTTTCGCTTACGCATAAAAATTGACGCTGTTTGGGATTCCGACGAACATGTAGCAGTAGGTGATGCCGTCGTACTGGGTCACACCCACGCCGATGCAGTCGCATCTTGAGTCGATCATGGTCTCGAAGTGACCGGGAGAGTTGATCCAGTTGTCGACGGCGCGCCGGGCGGCGTCGTCTGTGCCGGTGAACACGGTGAGGTTGTCACCGAAACCGTAGGGGTAGCCGGCGTCAGCGGCGGCTTGGCCCTCCTCTGCGGCGTGATGCCAGGTGTAGCGCCGGTCGGAGCAGGCTTGGGCGGCGGTCATCAGGGCCTCGCTGACCGGCAGCTCCGACACGCCGTTGGCCTTGCGGGTCTGGTTGATCAGCCGGATCATCTCCTGCCGGATCTCCAGGTTGTCCGTCAGGCTGGCGCTGTCCATGCTGGCGGGAGCTTCCGGCGCGGCGGGGGCGGCGGAGCCGACCGTCAGCGTCATGCTCCCGCATTCCCCGGCGCTGTTGGATGCGGTGATCTCCGCGGTCCCCGCCCCCTTTGCGACAGCCACCCAGAAGGTCAGCACCTGCTCCACCGCTACCGTGTCCGGGTCGCTGGAGGTGACGGTGTAGTCGATCCCGCTGGGGCCGATGATCAGGCCGCTTCGCTCTCCTACCTCCAGGGTACTGCCCTTGTAGCTGCTCACCCGGATGGGTTCGTTGGGCGCTTCCGCTGCCGCGGCGGGGACGGTGAGCCCAATGGTGAGGGTGGCTGCCGTCAATGCGGCGGCAATGCGCTTTTTCATGCTGGTCATACTTTTTTCCTCCTGTATTCCGTATTTTTTGGTGCTTTTGCAAGCAATACAATATCGGAACAGAGGTCAAAAGTCGAGAAGAAAATGCAATCTAAAATGGAGAAACGCGCGGGCGAAA
>CAJUAC010000196.1 GCA_910583885.1 uncultured Oscillospiraceae bacterium
AACGGCCCCGGCAGCAGAGGTACAGATAATTCCCAGCGGGCTTCTCCTTATAATAAGGGAAGTCCGCTTTTTCTTTGATTCGGGTATAGAGGTGGCTGATGGCCCCTGGCCCGCCCTGCTCCCCCGGCTGGTGGATGGCCCCCAGCTGGAAGTCGGTCTGTATCCCGTATTGGCTGCACAGCGCCCGACACCGCTCCAGCACAACGATCAATGCTTCATCCTCGCTGGCCTCCGGGGTCATCAGCCCCTCCAATTCCCTAACGGGGAGGGCCAGCAGGTGCTCCCGCTCAAACCAGGCGGTCCGGGGGATCATGTCCGGCCCCGACTCAAACTCCAGGCTGTGCAGGGCGCCGGACAGCACAAAGTCCATGTGCTCCAGCTTCTGCCGCTCCGCTTCCAGGCGGACCCGCTGTTCCCGCAGCAGCTCCAGCGTTTTGGCGGTGTTCTGTCCCTGGAGACAGCGGCGGATCTCCTCCAGGGGTGTGCCCGTCTGGCGGAAGATGGAGATGGCGTAAAAATCGTAGAACTGCTCCACGTCGTAGTAAAAATAGCCGTTGTCCCCCTGGTGGGCTGGGAGGAGCAGTCCCACGTCTTTGTAGTGGCGCAGAGTTTCCTTGGTTGTGCCGCACAGGGCGGCGAAAGCCCCGGAGGTCAGCCATCCTTTTTTTCGCTCCATAAAAATTTCCTCCAAGAATTAAAAATACCCCTTGACTGCGTGGCGGCCACACGGTTTATGATACCCCCTGTCAGAAATAATTGCAAGTCCACTGGACAACAATATGAGAAAACAGGAGGTTTTTGATATGGATTTTGGATGCAGCAGCTTTACCTGGAGGACAGAGGACGGACGGCACCTTTTGGGACGGACCTACGACCAATTCGGAGACCTGACGGCCAACCGGGTCATCAGTGTTCCACAGGGGATGCCCTGTGTCCCTGGACTTCACGGGGAGGGGGCGGCCTCCGGCGAATACAGTTACACCGGTATGGCGGTGCTTGGCTTCGGGGAGCCTATTCTGGTGGACGGGGTAAACTCCGCTGGCTTGATGGGGGCCTTGCTCCATTTCCCGGAGTATGCGGTCTATGAGGAAAGTGCCGGCCCGAGCAGAACAGCCGTCCATCCGGGCCGTCTGCTGGCCTGGCTGTTCAGTCGGTGCGCCAGCGTGGAGGAGACCGTGGAGGCTTTGAAGGGAACTGCTTTGGTGGACGAGCCCATCCAGGGAAAACCCCTGCCCGCCCACTATATCCTCAGCGATAAAACCGGCGAGGCCGTCATCATCGAGCCGGAGGAGGGTGGCCTGTCCATCCACCGGGAGACCATCGGCGTGCTGACCAACAGCCCGGACTACCGCTGGCAGCGCACCAACCTCCGCAACTTCGTGGGGGTTACCAATCTACCCAAGGCCCCCCAGACTATCGCCGGGCATGAGATCCGGGAGTTCGGGGAGCGCCTGGGCGGCGGTTCCGGCCTGCCGGGGGACTATTCCTCTCCTTCCCGCTTTGTCCGTCTGGCCTTCATGAAGGAGTTTGCCGTTCCCGGGAAAGACGAACTGGACGGGGTATCCCGGATGTTCCGGGCCTTCGCCCCGGTGGACATCCCCGAGGGACTGGCAAAAGCTGACCCCAATTACGACGTGTACGAGCAGACCCTGTGTACCAGCGTCATGTGCGCCGAGAGCGGCGTGTACTACTTTGCCCCCGCCCAGAACCGGCGCATTTCCGCCGTCCGGCTCCCGGCACAGGGAACAGAAATGCAGTATTTTGACCTGGGGGACGGCCAGGACATCGACTGGAGGAATTAGGACATGGACAAACTGGACTCTTACCACCTGCCGGTCACAGGCAGGAATATCCTGCGCTTTGCCTTCCCCACCATCGTCATGACGGTGTTCAACACCTTCTACACCATGGTGGATGGGCTGTTCGTCTCCAACCTGATCGGTATGGAGGCCCTGTCGGCTATCAACCTCACCGCCCCGGCCATCGCCCTGATCACGGCCATCTCCGGGATGCTGG
>CAJUAC010000197.1 GCA_910583885.1 uncultured Oscillospiraceae bacterium
CTGACCACCAACCCCGGCGATATTCGGATCAAACACGCGGGCGTGTTCACTCTCGGCTGTGAGATCACCGACCCCACCGGGCGGATATTCTCCTTTGACGGTCCCAGCATTGAGGTTCTGGCAGATCAGGAATTGCAGGTGGATATGGTGGAGCGGCAGGTCTACACCGGCGAGACGGTGCAGGTGCGGACCCTGGGCAATAACATTGAGCTGCCTGTGGAGTGGTCCTTGGAGAAGGACGGCAAGCCCGCAGACCTCTCCACCTATGTCACCGGGGACCTCAACAACCTGGGCGGGGCGATTCAGTTCACCCAAGGCGGAGAGTTCCGGCTGATTGGTACACTCCGGGACGGCCTGGGCCGGACCTTCACCGCCAGCGACACCATCACCGTTCTGCCCGTTGGCTCCCTGCAATTCTCCATGGCGGATATGGAGTATGTGGGCAACCGCGTTCCCGTGGTCATGGATAAGCTCTTTAACCCGGATGGGGCGGTTATCGCATGGTCCGCGCAGAAGGACGGCGCGGCCTGCCTGATTGACCTCTCCACCCTGGACAATGACGGCGGCACCGTGATCTTCCCCGAACCCGGCGAGTACACCCTGACCGCCACCCTCCGGGACAGCAATGGCAAGACTGCCACCGCCAGCCAGAGTATTACCATCATTTTCAAAGCCGCACTGACCGTCACCGCTCCCGATTCCATCCATATCGGAACCAAGTTCCCCGTGGGCATCAGCGGAGCGGGCAGTCTGCCCGTAAGCTGGGGCGTGAAGCTGGGCGGCAGGCCCGTCACCCTGGACAGCAACACCGGCTTCCTCTCCAATGACGGCGGTATGCTGGCTTTGTTCAGTGAGGGAACCTACACCATCACCGCCACTGTCCGGGACGATGCGGGGAACCTCACCAGCGCCTTTGCCAATATCACCGTGACCAACACCGCCCCGGTCATTGAGAGTTTCACCGCCAACGCCACCCGGAACATGAAGGATGGACGCTTCTACGCCGACCTGAGCGCCGTGGCCTCTGACCCGGACGGGGACGCTGTGCATCTGGAATGGAGCAGCGAGTACCAGCAGGACGGCTATTACGAAGTCGGTACGCACACCATCCGCGTCCGTGCGGTGGATGAGTGGGGCGCGGCCTCCGCCTGGGAGAGCCGGACGATTGAGTTCATCAACAACGCTCCTGTTATCACCAGCTTCACCGCCAGCGTGACCCGGCAGACCAGCGGCAATAACTTCTTTGCCAATGTCTCCGCTACGGCCAGTGACCCGGACGGCGATACGGTCCGGCTGGAATGGGGCGGGGACTACGTTTCCTCCGGCTGGTATTCCCGGAACGGCTCCCATACCATCCGTGTCCGGGCGGTGGATTCCTATGGTGCTGCTTCTGCGTGGCAGGAGAAAACCATCGAATTTGTCAATCAGGCCCCCAGCAAGCCCGTGATCTCCCGGAACCCCGCCAACGGCGTGGTGCGGCCCAGCCAAGCGGTGACGATCACCGCCAGCTCCACCGACCCGGAAGGGGACGCTATTACTTATGAATGGGACGGCAGGGACAAGGAAACCACCACCTATGGCTACGGAAAGCATCTGGTGAAGTGCAGAGCTGTTGACGCTTACGGGGCCGCTTCTCCCTGGTCCGCTATCGTGTTCTTTGTGGCGGATGATGTGGGCGGCGGCATGACCCTGACCTCCGCCAACTCCTTCATTGAGGAAACCGGCATCAGCTTCAATGACGATGGGGAGACGATCTATGGCTACATCACCGAGTACACCTTTGATGTGCCGCCCGTCAGCGGTCACAACGGCAGCGACTACGGCAGGGTCGAAGCCTATAACATCCGCACCGGCCAATGGGACCAGATCGCCTACAAGGAAACCAACAACGGCGTGACCCTCTCCGGCAAGCTGCCCACCGGCACCTATACGCAGATGCGGTTCTATTACTATACGAACCACGACTGTATGTATAACAAGAGCAACATCACCTATTCCAT
>CAJUAC010000198.1 GCA_910583885.1 uncultured Oscillospiraceae bacterium
GGAAAAACTTGTCGATGCGGTTCCGGGGTATCTTGAATTGCTCCACCTGATTGGGCTTTTCCTCCTGCATGATGGAAAGGATCACGTCGGGGTTCAGCTTGCCTTTCTCGGAAAACTCCCGCATTTTGATGGCCTGGGCATGGGACGGGGTGCAATCCTCACCCTCCATGACCTCCAACAAGGCGTTCTGCTCGTCCTTTGACAGATAAGACAGCTCCACGGCGGGGCGCAGGGCCATTTGTAGCTTGTCTTTCTCTTTCAGCACAGAATTGTCCACCATGTCCAGCAGTTCAGTCGTGAGGTTGGTCAGGCGAATATAGCGTTGGATTTGGGTGTTGCTGTCAGGAGAATTTGTCGCTAAAATCTCTCTTGATTTTCCCACCAAAGAATGGTGTCCCACCGGGACACCATTTTCTTTGCTTGGTCTACCCGCCTGCCGCCGCATAGCGTCCAGCTTCATTTTATAAGCAAATGCCTTTTCCGAGGGCAGAACTTTCTCCCGCTGGAGGTTGCTGTCCACCATGATAATGATGGCTTCATCGTCGGTCAGCTCCCGGACGATGCAGGGTAGTGTGGGCAAGCCCGCTAACTCCGCCGCCCGCTTGCGCCGGTGGCCGGACACCATCTGATAGCTGCCGTCCGGCATAGGCCGCACCAGCACAGGAGAAAGGACACCCCGCTCTTTTACGCTCTCCACCATCTGCTCCATTTCCTCGTCCATCCGCACCTTGAACGGGTGGTCGGGGAAGTCGCTGATCTCGGCGGCGGGCAGGTCGATCACATAGCTGCGCTGGGCGTTGTCCCGTTCTGCCTGGGTAGAGAACAGGTCGTTATAAGCCTCGTTCAGCCCCAGGTCGATTGCGGTTCCTTTGCTCAAGGGCGCTCACCTCCTCCACCAGCGCGGTATATGCCGCCGCTACTTTCCCCTTGCCATCGTGGGCAAAGATGCTCTTGCCCTCCACGCTGCACTCCGCCGCCCGGACAGAAAAAGGTATCTCCGTGTTCAATACCCGGAGATTGCTCCCGGTCTGCCGCAGGGCGGCAATAATGCTTTTTGCGTTGTTGGTACGGCTGTCCACCATCGTCAGCAGGATACCGTCGATCTTCAGCTCCGGGTTGATTTGCCGCCGCACCCTGGCGATTGACCCCATCAGCAGTTTCAAGCCCTTGGTGGACAGGTAGTTGGCCTGACAGGGAATGAGAACGCTGTCCGCCGCTGCCAGGGCGTTGATGGTCAGCATACCCAGCGAGGGCATACAGTCAATGAGAACATAGTCATAGTCCCGCTTGACCGCCCCCAGGTAGCTGCGCAGCACAAACTCCCGGCTCATGGTGTTCACAAGGCTTACCTCAAAGCTGGACAGGCCGATGTTGGACGGCACAAGATCAACACCCTCAATATCTTTCAAGATGCCCCTGTCCAGCGGTGAGAGGTTGCCGTTGTCCACAACGACTTGCATCAGGTCGGAGATGGTTGTGTCCAGCTCGTCCGGGTTCTTCACACCCAGGCTCACCGTAAGACTTCCCTGGGGGTCTGTGTCCACCAGCAGCACCTTTTTCCCTTGCTGTGCCAGCCCCACGCCCAAATTGACCGCAGTAGTGGTCTTGCCCACACCACCTTTCTGATTGGTGACGGCAATCACTTTGCACTTGTTCATGGGTTTCTGCCTCCTTTCTTGGAATATAGTCATAGCCGCCTGCGCCACAGGGTTCCCGCAAAGTCGCAAGACTTTGTGGGAAAAGGAGCCACAGCAAAGCAAATGAGCTTTCGTGTTTACACGGAAGCGAATGCTGCGGCGCTTGTGGCGACGCGGCGGCTATGTAAGTGGGCCAGCGGCCCACCTGGGAGTGTTACTGGTCCTCGTCCATGAGAAGCGCCAGCACGTCCTCCATGCCTGCGTCAAAGATGAAGTCCTCGCTCTCCGCCAGAAACTCCTCCATGAACATCTGCG
>CAJUAC010000199.1 GCA_910583885.1 uncultured Oscillospiraceae bacterium
ACGCCCGGCAGCGGCAAGAGCTTTGCCGCCAAGCGGGAGATCGTCAACGTGTTCCTCTCCCTCCCGGACGACGACATCATCATAGCGGACCCGGAGGGGGAGTATTACCCCCTGGTGAACCGGCTGGGGGGCCAGGTGGTGCGGCTGTCCCCGTCGGCCACGGCGGGGACGTTCATCAACCCCATGGACATCAACCCCAACTACGCCGACGACGAGGACCCCCTGTCCCTCAAAAGCGATTTCATCCTCTCCCTGTGCGAGCTGATCGTGGGCGGGCGGAGCGGGCTGGCCCCTGTGGAAAAGACGGTGATCGACCGCTGCGTGCGGACCATCTACCGGCCCTATCTGGCGGACCCGGCCCCGGAGCGGATGCCCATTCTCCAGGACCTCTACGACGAGCTGCTGAAACAGTCCGAGCCGGAGGCCCGGCGGGTGGCCTCCGCCCTGGAGCTGTACTGCACCGGGTCCCTCAACCTCTTTAACCACCGAACCAACGTCCAGGTCAATTCCCGCCTCCTGTGCTTTGACATCAAGGCCCTGGGGAAGATGCTGAAAAAGATAGGGCTGCTGATCCTCACGGACCAAATCTGGGGCCGGGTGACGGAGAACCGGGACCGGCGGCGGGCGACCTGGGTATATCAGGACGAGTTTCACGTTCTGCTGGCGGAGCCCCAGACGGCGGCGTACAGTGTGGAGATTTTCCGGCGCTTCCGCAAGTGGGGGGCCATCCCCAGCGGGATCACCCAGAATGTGAAAAGCCTGCTGGAGAGCAGCGAGATCGAGTCCATTTTCGGCAACTGCGATTTCCTCTATATGCTGTCCCAGGCCGCCGGGGATCAAAAGGTGCTGGCAAGCCACCTGGGGATCAGCCCCCACCAGCTCTCCTACGTCACCCACTCCGGGTCCGGCGAGGGGCTGCTTTTTTATGGGGACACCACCATCCCCTTTGTGGACCACTTCCCCCAGGACACCGAGCTTTACACCCTCCTGACCACCAAGCCGGAGGACAAGGCCAATGGGCAGGGGTAAGGCCCGGCCTGGCTCTGGACACCGTGTCCAGAGGTCTGGGTACAAGTCCAAGCTCCACCAGGAGAGCGAACGGGCCCGGCCCTCCGAACGGCTGCGGCAGGAGGGGAAGAAGCGGAGCGCCCAGGGCCAGACGCGGGCGGAGCGGAGCGCGGTCAAGGCGGAAAAGGCCAAGCTCCGCATGGGCGCGGCCCAGGAGAAGCTGGCGGCCCAGGCCCCGGCCAAGCCCCCCGGCCCCGTGAAGCGCGGGGCGGGGGCCCTGGGCTGGAGCGTTCACGGCTTCGTCCACGGCAAGGTGTACGAGGTGGAGCATGAGAACGTGGGGACCGAGGGGGCCCACCACTCCGAGCTGGTGGGCGAGGCCGTGGGGCGCTGGGGGACCCGCCGTGTGCGGCAGGCCGTCCGGGACCACCCGGCCAAGGCCGCCGCCCGCGCGGAAAGCCGGTATGTCAAGGCCACGGCGGAGCACCGCTTTCAAACGGAGCTGGAGAAGCACCCGGACCTGGGCAAAAACGCCCTGGCCCGGTTTGCCCAAAAGCAGCGCCAAAAACGGCAGTACGCGAAACAGGCGCGGGAGGCCGCCAAGCAGGGGGCCAGGGCCGCCGAAAAAACCGCCGTCTCTGCGGAGAAGCTGGCGGAGAAAGTGGCGGGCTTCGTCAAGCGTCACCCTGGCGGCGTGGTGATCGCCCTGGCCTGCGTCCTCCTCCTGTTCACGGTCCAGTCCTGCGCCTCCTCCCTGGTGACGCTGGGGAATGGGATCATCGGCGGGATCGGGGCCAGCACCTACCCCGCCCAGGACGGGGATATGCTGGGGGCCGAGGCCGCCTACTGCGCGTTGGAGGCGGAGCTGCAACACTACCTGGACACCTACACCAGCACCCACGACTACGACGAATA
>CAJUAC010000200.1 GCA_910583885.1 uncultured Oscillospiraceae bacterium
CCGAATGCCCTTTCAGTATGTAACCTCCAAGCGATAAAATCCCACATAAGATAAAAGGGGAAATGCAGCGGTTATGTTGCTTTATGTTTTTTATGAGCGTTCCACATATTTGACCAAGGAGGATTTATCTTGCTTCAAGTTTTAATTGTAGAGGACGAAAAGCCCATCTCCAACCTGATCCGTCTCAGCCTGACTAAGGAAGGCTACCACTGTACCTGCGCTTTTGACGGCGCGGCCGCGGCGGACCTGCTGGTGGATCATCACTATGACCTGATTTTGCTGGATGTGATGCTCCCGGAGATTGACGGCTTTGAGCTGATGGAGTACATCCGTCCAATGAAGGTTCCGGTCATCTTCCTGACGGCGAAATCGGCGGTCAAAGACCGGGTAAAGGGCCTGAAGCTGGGGGCAGAGGACTATATCGTCAAGCCCTTTGAGGTCATCGAACTGCTGGCCCGCATTGATGTGGTCCTGCGCCGGTATCAAAAAACGGACATGGTACTGGAGATTGGCGGGCTGAAAATCGACACCAGATCCATGCAGGTATGGCGGGACGAGGCAGAGATCAGCCTGACCAAGACGGAGTATGAGCTGCTGCTCATCTTCGCCCGAAACCCCCGCCGCGCCCTATATCGGGAAACCATCTATGAGCGGGTATGGGGTGAACCGTACCCCTTTGGCAGCAAGGCGGTAGACATCCATATCCAGCGGCTGCGCAAAAAGACCGGATGGGAAACCTGCCTTCGCGCGGTGAACAAGATCGGCTACCGGCTGGAGGTGGAGCCGTGAAGTTCCATTTGAAGATGACCCTGTGTATGCTGGCGGTGCTGGCCGCCTTGTTTGGAGCCGGAGGCAGTCTGCTGATCTCCGAATCCTTTGAGGACTCTCTGGAGCGGGAAAAGACGGCGGCGCTGGGGGACTACCGCATGGCCTGGGGCACCCTGCAGATCGTCAACAGCATGGATACCTACCTGGACAGGGACGCTATCGTCAAGACGATGGAGCAGTTATACCAGCAGAACAGCGCCTCCTGGTCGGCCCTGCGGCTGTCTACCGGGGATGAAGTGCTGTATGAGAACAGAGGGACGCAGTCCTCATTGATTCAGACTGCCTGGTCCATTGAGGATCCTACGCCTGGCATCTGCCTGTTCCGCATCCTAGACAACGGGGCCGGGGCGCACTTTCTGGTCTTTTCCGGGGCAGTCGAGACCAATGGAGATGTTCTCTATCTCACTACCAGCCATGATGTTTCCGCTCTATACACAGCCCGGCAGGCCCAGCAGCACACCTATCTCCAGGTATTTTTCCTGATGTGTGTTCTATGCGCGGCGCTGTCCTACACGGTGTCGCGGCTGCTGACCGCCCCGCTGGGCGGGCTCTCCCGGGCCTCCCGAGCCATTGCCGCTGGCAATTTTGCCAGCCGGGTGCGGGTCCGCTCCAATGACGAAATCGGAGCCGTATCCACGGACTTCAACACCATGGCGGAAAAGATGGAGCAGACCGTCTCCGAGCTGAACCGGGCTGTGGAGGAGCTGCACCAGGCGATGGAGCGGCAGGAGCAGTTCACCGGCAGCTTCGCCCATGAGATGAAAACGCCTATGACCTCCTTGATTGGCTACGCGGAGCTGCTGCGTAGCGGGACGTTGACCCCGGAAGAGCAGTTGGAGGCCGCGGACTACCTGTATTCGGAGGGAAAACGGCTGGAGAGCCTGTCACACAAGCTGTTGGAGCTCCTGGTCCTGAAACGGCATGACCTGCCCTTCGCCAAAGTCTCTCCGGCGGAACTGATTGAGGCGCTGGTAGAGAGACTGCGGCCGCTGTACGCCGCCAAAGGGATTCGTC
>CAJUAC010000201.1 GCA_910583885.1 uncultured Oscillospiraceae bacterium
CATAGGTGTGGGGCTGCTCACCCCCGGTATTGGAGAACAGGATCAAGTCCACCGGGATCTTCCGGTGGTACAATCCGATCAGCATGGCGGTCGAATTTGTTCCCCCGCCATATCCAACGATGTTCATGGAGGTTCCTCCTTTAGATATTATGATATTGACTTGTTTGGTCTGGTGTGGGTATGCTATGATAGGTTCCGGAACGAAACTGTAAGGAAAGGGGGTCGCGCTGTGAAGGAGAGAACTTATCTTGCCTGTGATCTCAAATCATTCTACGCCTCGGTCGAATGCATCGAGCGCGGCCTCGATCCCCTGACCACCAACCTTGTGGTGGCGGACCTGAGCCGCACCGAGAAGACCATCTGTCTGGCGGTCACCCCCAGCCTGAAAGCCTGGGGCATCTCCGGCAGGGCGCGGCTGTTTGAGGTAATACAGAGGGTCAAGGAGGTCAACGCCCAGCGGCTGCGCTCCGCACCGGGGCGGCAGTTTACCGGCTCCTCCTCGGATGATACCGCTCTGAAAGCCGACCCCGGCCTGGCGCTGGACTACATCGTAGCCCCGCCCAGGATGGCCCACTACATGGAATGGAGTACCAGGGTCTACAATGTGTACCTGAAATACATCGCACCGGAGGATATCCACAACTATTCGATTGACGAAGTCCTGATGGACGTGACGAACTATCTGGACGCCTATAAACTCAACGCCAGAGAATTGGCAAGTAAGATCATTTCGGATGTACTGGAGACTACCGGCATCACAGCAACGGCGGGAATCGGCACGAATCTGTACCTCTGCAAAGTCGCTATGGATATTGTTGCGAAGCACATCCATCCCGATGTCAACGGCGTCCGCATCGCCAAGCTGGACGAGCGCACCTACCGCCGCCTGCTGTGGGAGCACAGGCCCCTCACCGATTTCTGGCGGGTTGGCGGCGGGTACGCCAGAAAGCTGGAGGCCCATGGCATCTATACCATGGGCGATGTCGCCCGCTGCTCCCTGGAGAACGAGGATCTGCTCTATAAGCTGTTTGGGGTCAACGCAGAGCTGTTGATTGACCATGCCTGGGGCTGGGAACCAGTCACAATGGCGGACATCAAAGCATACACGCCGGAGTCCAAGAGCATCGGCTCCGGGCAGGTTTTGCAATGTCCTTACGGTTATGACAAGGCCCGGCTGGTGGTGCGGGAGATGGCGGATCAGCTGGCGCTGGATCTGGTGGACAAAAGCCTGGTCACAGACCAGCTGGTACTGACAGTGGGCTATGATATTGAAAATCTGAAAGGCCGCGGGTATAAAGGGGAAGTGATCAGAGACCGCTACGGCAGGGCCGTCCCCAAGCATGCCCACGGCACCGCCAATCTGGAGGAGTACACCGCTTCCACCAGGCGCATCATCACTGCCGCTCTGGAACTGTTCGACCGGATCATTGACCGGAGCTTGCTGGTGCGCCGGCTTTATCTCACGGCCACCCGCGTTTCGGACGAGAAATCTGCGCCGGATAAGAAAGCCTTTGAACAGATGGATTTCTTCACTGACTATCACGCTGTTGAGGAGAAGCGGGCCAAGGAGACAGCGGAGCTTGAGCGGGAGAAGAAGGTGCAGCGGACGGTGCTGGACATTAAGAAGCGGTTTGGGAAAAACGCCATTCTCAAAGGCATGAATCTGGAAAAGGGCGCGACAGCAAAGGAACGCAATCGCACGATTGGAGGGCATCGCAGTGGGGAGGTATGACGATATCATCAACCTGCCGCACCACGTCTCCTCCACCCGCCCTCAGATGCCAATGATCGACCGGGCGGCGCAGTTCCAGCCCTTCCGGGCCCTGACCGGCTATGAGG
>CAJUAC010000202.1 GCA_910583885.1 uncultured Oscillospiraceae bacterium
ACTACGGCTATTCGGGCGGCGATCTGCTGCCCCTGTCCAGGGAACGGGCGGCGGAGCTGCTGGAGCAGGATTTGACTGTCTACATGGTGGAGGCTGGCGAAAATCCCGCTATGGTCTTTGACCGGGACGATCTCGTGGAGCAGCCGGATGGCATGATGTTTGCCGTTCCCCGCAAGGAATGGGAGGAAAGCCCGGAATTTCACCAGTGCATTGTGGACCGGCTGAATCACCAGAAGAAACGGGAACGGGCCTTTCTCGACTATGGCGGGGACTGCTTTGCCATTTATCAGATAAAGGACGGCGCTGAACAACGCGATCTCCGCTTTATGAACATGGACTGGCTGATGTCCAAGGGGCTAACTGTTGAACGTGGCAATTACGATCTGGTCTATACGGGAGAACTGGCACCGGGGCTGGGGTCCAGCGCCCTGGAAAAGCTGTGGGAAAGATTCAACACCGATCACCCGGCAGATTATCACCGCCCCTCCATGTCCGTCAGCGACATCATTGCCGTCAAGCAGGACGGTGTGGTATCGTGTCATTACTGCGACAGTGTTGGCTTTGCGAAGGTGCCGGACTTCATCAGCCGGAAACCCACTGTGGCCGAATTGGAGGCCCAAGTCAAGGCGGGACAGACCATCGCCCTGACGGATTTGGCGGATGCTGTCCACCGGGAAAAGAAAAAATCCGTTGTGGCCCAGCTCAAAAACCAGCCAACCCAGGAACGAAAAAAGGCAGCGCCAAAAAAGAGCGCGGAAAAGGAGCGGTAAGAAAATGAACGATTTTACATTTGAGGAACAGAATTTGGTGTGTATTTACAACAGTTCCGGCACCCGTGCGGGCGTGATCGCCGCCCTCACCGAGATGCGGGGCTATCTGGAGCCGGACGAGGACGAGCTGCGGACGCTGACGGACAGCGCCCTTTCCAAGCTGGGGCGCATGACGGACGCGGACTTTGCCGCCCTTGACCTGTTCCCGGACTTTGAGACGGAGGACCCTGCCTATGGCGAGTAAGGTCCAAGCCTACGCGCAACTGGCCGACCACGCCGCCCACCAGATCACCGGCAGCTATCAGGAATGGACGGCCTTTCTCTCCACAGCGGGCCGTCTCTATAAATATCCGTACCCTGAACAGCTCCTGATCCACGCCCAGCGGCCCAACGCCACCGCCTGCGCGGAATATGATTTCTGGAATCAGCGGATGCGCCGGTATGTGCGGCGGGGCGCTACGGGCATCGCCATCATCGACAACAGCGGCAGCAGGCCCTTTCTGCGCTATGTGTTCGATGTGGCTGACACCGGCGGCGGAGAGGAAACCCGGCCCAAGCTGTGGAAGTACCGGGAGGAATATCAGGACACGGTATCGGCGGCGCTGGAGCAGCGGTTTGACGTGTCCGGCAACGACCTCGTGGAACAGTTTGAGAGGATCGCCGCCCAGCTTGCGGCGGAATATTGGGACGATCACCAGCAGGACATCCTCCGCATCGTTGACGGCAGCTTTTTGGAGGAGTATGATGAGTTCAACATCGGAGCGCAGTTCCGAAACGCCGCCGCCGTCAGCATCGCATACACCCTTATGTCCCGCTGCGGCCTGGAGCCGGAAAACTACTTTGAGCATGAGGATTTTTTGAGCATTTTCGACTTCAATACCCCGGACACCATCACGGAGCTGGGTACGGCGGTCAGTCAGGGGAGCGAGGCGGTGCTGCGGCAGATCGAAGTCACCATCAAAAAATATGAGCGGGAAAAATCCGCAGAAAGGAACGCCGAACATGGAGAACAATCTGACCTACACCCAAGTGGG
>CAJUAC010000203.1 GCA_910583885.1 uncultured Oscillospiraceae bacterium
GCCTGACCGGGGATGTGCAGCAGTACGAGGCGTTCATGGAGGCCCTGCGGCGCACATCCCCGGTGTCGATCATGTTCAAGCCGCTGCGGGAGGGCCTGGACGGGTTTCTGAGCCTGAACGATCAGACTATCACCATCCGGGAGGGCATGAGCCAGGTGCAGACAGTGTGCGCCGCCGTCCATGAGATCACCCACGCTATGCTCCACAACCGTGAGCGGGAGCAGCTCACCGCCGCCGCTGGGATTACAGATCGGGAACCGCCCAAACCGAAAGATAAAAACACAAAGGAAGTGGAGGCGGAAAGCGTTTCCTATACCGTCTGCCAGTATTACGGCATCGAGACCAGCGCCAACAGCCTGGGCTACATCGCCACTTGGTCCAAAGACAAGACCCTGCCGGAGCTGAAGGCCAGCCTGGAGACCATCTCCAAGACCGCCAATATCCTCATCACCAGCATTGACCGCCATTTTCAAGAGATTTGCAAGGAACAGGGCATTGACCTGACCGCCCAGCAGCCGGAACAGGACGCGCCCTCTGCCGCGCCCGACACCCTGGAACAGTTTGCCGCTGATTTATACAATTTTATGGATCAGCTTCATCAGGAGGGAGTTCTAAAACACCCGTTTACCCAGGACCCCAGGGAGCGGTCCATCGCTGACCTTGTGATTGAAATGCGGAAAGGTTATTTTGAAGGTGTGCGCAGCCCGCTGAACTATTTGATCGAACATACTGACTTGATACTTACCGACTTGACAAAAGCCAAAACGCTGCTGGCAAGGCTGGATGGGCTGGTCCAGACGCAGGACGCGCCAGCGGCGGAGCTGCCGCCTGACACCCCGGAGCGGTTCATCAGCGATATGCTGGATATGCTGGACCATCTGTATCAGGCGGGGCTTATCAAAAAGAATTTTCCCCCTGACAACCGGGAACAGACCAAGGCAAATCTGGTCCGCACCCTGCATATCAACCCTTCCATCGTCCGGGCCACTCTGGAGCAGTTCGTCCAACAAAACACCGGCGCGGCGGAGGCAAAGGTTATGCTGGACCGGCTGGATGGGCTGGCTCAGTCCGTGCCGCTGAAAGAATACGTCTACAAAATGGAGGCCAATCCCCGGACTGTGGGCGCAATCGACCAGCAGTTTATCCAGGCATATGAGAGAACGGCGCAAGGGACCTTAAAGCCGGATCGGGTGCTGTTTTTCGGCACGGCTGATAAATGCGCCGGTATTCTGAAAAAGCTGCAATCCGGCGAATTGAAACCGGATGATTTTTTCCAACCTGGCACAGCCAGAATCAGTCATTACAAAACCAAAGACGGCGCGGAGCTGGATGCTTTTGTAGGGCCAGATGATAAGGTATATATGGGTAGGCGCGACCACTATGACAATCGCGGCCATTACCTCAATGCGGACAAGTCCTTGCTGTACCTCTCCGATAATACGGTGATGTTCGATTTTGTCTCCGGGAGCAGCTATGCCGCTACCCAGGCGGAGCTGCTGGCCCAGGGCTGTTTTACAATAGAGGACTATGCCGAGTTTGATGCCCTGCGTGTTGGCGTGCTGGCACAATTTGAGCAGGTCGGGCAACTGTTGTTCGCCGGGGAGCCGTTCAGCTTCACCCAGCCGGACGCAGCGGAGCAGGCGGTGGTCGTCGAGGCGCAGGATAAACAGGAAAGCCGTCTGGACGAATACCCCCTGCCGGACCCAGCCTTTCCCGCTGACGAGCTGGAACAGAACTACGGCTATTCGGGCGGCGATCTGCTGCCCCTGTCCAGGGAACGGGCGGCGGA
>CAJUAC010000204.1 GCA_910583885.1 uncultured Oscillospiraceae bacterium
TGAAAGTCCCGGAGGGCGAACGTCAGAAATATATGGATTTGCTGGAACGGCAGTAGCAATGAAAACGCCACGGACTATCATTGTCCCTGGCGTTTTCTGTATCTGCTTTAGCTGGCTTGGGCGGTTTCGGTCTCGGCCTGTTTCTTCTTGTGGTAGTTCTCCCGCCTTGCGGCAAGGAAACGCTTATACCGGGCCTGGGCTTCGGGATCTCTGGCGGCGTCCGCATACATCTTCTGGCGGGACTTCTTCACCGCCTCTGACTGCTGCGCTCTCTGCTGTGCCAACTCCGCCGCTGCTGCCGGGTCGGTTTCGGCGCGGGCTTTCAAATCCTGCAAGGCCGCCTTTTTCCGATTACGATGGGCTTCCAGCCGTTCCACTTCTTCCGGGGTGAGGGGCAAGCCCGCCTCGGCACACTCAGCAAGTTCTTTCAGTGTCCGCTGCTGGGGCTTCGGGGGCTGTGCGGCTTTCTGCTTCTCCCTGCACCGCTTCACCGCCTCCGCTTTCCTCTGCTTGTAGGCGGCAAGCCTTTCCGCTTCCTCTGGGGTGAGGTCGGCTCCGGCCTTGTCCAGCTTGGCAAGGTCGATAAACTCCGCCATTCTCACCCGGTCGGCGTTCCAGTTGTCAATCATCTTCTGCCACTCCGTCATGGAGGCTTCCAGTGCGGCCTGTTCCTCGTCATACCCGGCAAGGAGGCGGCTAAAGTGCTTGTCCGGCAGCTTGCCTGTGGCGTTTGCCTCGTACAGCTTCTTCACCAGTCCGTCCAGTTCGGCGTGGCGCTTCTTCGCCTGGATAATCTGTTTCCGGCAGTCCTTGACCGCTTCCTCCTGGCGCAGACTGGACGCCTCCCGGACACGCTGAACAAACTCCTGCTCGTTGTTGCGGACATACCAGCTTATCCGCTGAATGGCGGAGAGGATCGCCGCCTCCAGCTTTTGCGTGGCAACATAGTGAATGGTGCAGTCCTCCATAGGCGTTCGGTATCTGGAACAGGTAAAAGCATCGTCAATGTACTTGCCTTGAACAAGGCTGTTGTGGTGGGTCAGCTTCGCGCCGCAGTCGGCGCAGTAGAGCAATCCGGTCAGACGGTTGGGGCCGCTGCTCCGCTTGGGTGTCCGGCGCATAGTTTCACGCAAACGCTGAACATTGTGCCACGTTTCCTCGTCAATGATGGCGGGGACGGCTCCCTCGAATACAAATTGTTCCTCCGGCGCTGTCCTGCGGGTGCTTTTGGTCTTGTAGTTCTCGCAGACGGTTTTGCCCAGCACTTTGCGCCCCAGATACTCCGGCCTTTTGAGGATATAACCCAGGGTGGTGGCAGACCAGGCATAGGGGTCACGGTAGCTGCTGGCGCGGACAGGACAGCCGATGCGCTTCCAGTGTTCGGAGGGGATGGGGATTTGCTCGGCCCGCAGCGTCCGGGCAATGCCGTTGACGCTCTGGCCGTCCATGACCATCTGGAAAATGCGGCGCACAACGGCGGCGGCTTCCTCGTCAATCACCCACTCGCCCTTGTCCTCCTTGGAGGCGAGATAGCCATAGGGGACAGCCCCCGAACAGCGCAAGCCCTTTTCCATTCTGGACTTGAAAACGCTTTTGATTTTGCGGCTGGTGTCGGCAACGTACCACTCATTTATCACGTCCCGGAAGATGGACATAATATCAAATCCGTTGGCGGTGTCCAGGTTGTCATTGGCGGCAATGAAGCGGACATTGTACTCGTCAAAGGTGCGCTTGAGCAAGCCGACCTCCACCACGTCACGGCCTATTCTGCTCTGGTCTTTGACAA
>CAJUAC010000205.1 GCA_910583885.1 uncultured Oscillospiraceae bacterium
GCCTTGGAATTGAGGATTTCACTTAAACTTGGCATACTGTTACCTTACCTTTCCTTTCGATTTTTCCGGCCCAGGGCGGGACTGTGCCGCCAGCCGCTGTAACTGATCCAGCTTCTTCTTGGTGGGGGAGTCCGGTTCAACAGCCGCCGCAGTCGTCTGAGACGGTTTCAAGCCACTCCCGCGCTCTGGCGAGGATTTCTTTTGTGGAGCGCGGGACTTCGCTTTTTTTTGCGTGTCCTCCTCCTGTTCCTTTTGGGGAATGGGGTAGCCCAACTGCTGCATGATGGCGTTGAGCAGGGCGGCGTAGTTCTCATTGGAAACGACATTGAGCATACCGTTGTCGTTCCCCTTTTTCTGCGCGAAAAAATAGAGGACGCCAAACTCCTTGGCCAGCTTCTGGAATTTGGCCTTGTCCTCGGCCTTGATGGGGATGACCACGGCGGGGGCAGGGTCGCGGGCCAGCCGCTTGGCCGTGGTCTGGCCCACCACTTTCATGTCCTGCTTGGCAATCGCCAGCAGAAGGGCGGCGACATTCTTCACGCCCTCCAGGGTCAGCTTCGCCGCCGCCTCAGTCGCCTGTAAGCTCTCCCGTACTACAACGTCGGCAGCTTCAGCACTTACATCCATTTGCCTTTCTTCTCCTTTCTTACTTGCTCGTCCGTTCGATCCCGGACGGCCTTATGGCTGCTCCGTTCTTCCTGCCGCATGAGCTGCTCCTGATCCCTGATTTTCGGAATATCCTCCGTAATTTTTCGGCAGATCGTCAGCTCGCGGCGGGTAGAGCGCAGCTTGCCATTGACAGTCTCCAACTCGGTCCCCACGTCCCGGCCCTCGCGCCGCGCCCCGTACAATTCCCGGCGATAGTCCACCAGCAGGTCGATCTGGCCTTGCAGGGCGTCGCCCAGCATGGCAAGCTGGCTGTCCGTCTCTATGCGGTATTGCAGTAGAAAACAGAATTGTTTTTGATAGCGTTGGAGCTTTGCCACTTCCCTGCGGACAGCCGGGGGCGGCGGGGTGCGCCGGGGCCTGCGGCAGCGGTTGAGTAAATATAAGTAGCGCAGATAGAGCGCACGAAAGCCGCGCACTTTCCGGCGCGGCTGACGGGGGACAGCGCCCCCTCGGACGGTATAACGTTTTTTTACCTGGGGAATGGGGCGTACCAGCGGTATGGGCGGCGCAGACGGCGGCAGGGGCAGTTCGTAGGGTTCGCCCCGCCGCGCCGCCGCCAGCCGTTCCCGGATGTGGGCTTCGGTGTAGCCGTCGCCCAGGCTGTCCAGCCGGAACACATAGTCCCCGCCTGGGGGCTGGACGGCGGTATGCTTCACATTCGAGCCATATTTAATGGTATAGCCCTGCCGCCGCAGGGCGGCAAGGAAGGAGTCAAAGGTAAAGCTCTCCCCGATGGCGGCGTCAATATCCTGCATGACCCCGGCCATCACGATTTTTCGCCCTTGTTTTTCCGCTGTCCACTCGGTATAATGTTTTCCGTGGCCCTGCGGCTCAATGACCGACAGGCCGCGCTCCCGGCTTACCTCGTTGGACGTGCCGCGCAGATCCCCAAAATAACTTTGGAAGTCGCTGCGGTATTTCTTCCCGTCCACAAAGGAAACGGAATTGAAAACGATGTGACAGTGGAGATGCGCCCGGTCAACATGGGTCGCCACAACAACCTCGTACTTGTCCCCCAGCAGACGGCGGGCAAATTCCACCCCGGCGGCGTGGGCCTCGTCCGGCGTTACCTCGCCGGGGGCGTAGGAATGGATGAT
>CAJUAC010000206.1 GCA_910583885.1 uncultured Oscillospiraceae bacterium
CCTCTGCTCATCTCCTCCGCGATCCTGCCGAAGGAGGCCCCCGCCAGGTAACGGGTGAAGATGTTCTGAACTGCGTCAGCCTCCGTGGGGCAGGGGATGGTTTCGCCGCCCCGCACCATGTAGCCGAAGGGGGTCTTTCTCTGCCATGCCATTACCGTACCGCCTTTCCAATCCGCTCCGTCAGCTCCAGGCCGTTGAGCAGGGTGAATTTCAGGGTGTCCGCCGAGGCGATCACAATCCGCCTGACCAGCGACTCGAACAGCTCCTGGCTGGGTTCCCCCAGCCACTGGGGGCCGTCCTCCAGGCAGTCCAGCATGATCTCGGTGTCCTGGATCTGGGTGTCCTCGCTGGTGGAGTCCATGATGCGCCGGCGCAGCCGTCTCAGCGTCCTCAGCTTCTGCTCGATCTCACCCTGCTGGGATAAATAAAGAGCAGGATCAACGTACCCTTTCGACTTCAGTCGAACCAGTACGAGATTCTGCTCAGACAGACGGGCGATTTCTTTGTCGATGTCGCTGATTTTGCGGTTTGTGCGCAGTTCCCGCTCCCGCAGCTCCCGGAGCTGCTCCAGCACGGTGCGCAGAATCGTGCCGCCATCCGCTTTCAGCTTGTGGTAAAGCCGAAGCAGAGCCGCTGTGATCTCCGCCTCCGGCACCTGGGGGACGGGGCAGCGGGACTTGGCGTCGTCATGGCGGTTGCACACCCAGTAGGTCTTGCCGTTGGTGACCTTCCTGCGGCAGACGGAGCCGCAGTCTCCACAGACAATCCGTTTGCTGTAGACCGACGCCTCCGGCTTGGAGGCGTTACCGGCGAACTGCGTCCGGCGAAGGGCCATCAGGTCCTGCACCCGCTGGAAGTCCTCCTTGGACACAATGGGCGGGTGGCAGTTCTCCACGAAGTACCGGGGCTTCTGTCCCCGGTTCGGCACCTGCCGGAAGGGGATGGTATCGGTGGCGAAGCTCTTTTGCCAGAGCATATCGCCGGTGTAGGAGACGTTGGTCAGGATGTACTGCACCGTGTTTGGATACCATCCCTCCCGGCCATGGCCCCGGATAGCCCCCAGCTCATTCAGCTCATGGGCGATATCCGCCGTCCCCTGGCCCTTGAGGTAGGCGTTGTAGATATACCGGACGATCTCCGCCTCCTCGGGGACGATCTCCAGCTCCCGTCCCGCCAGCCGGTAGCCGTAGGGAGTGGAGGGAGGGACGAAGATCCCTTTCTCCATCCGCATCCGAACGCTGACCCTCATATTGTTGGAGTGGTTGGTGGACTCCATCTGGGAGAAAGCGCCGTAGATCTGGGCGATCTGCTCGGTGGTCATCTTCCCGGTGTCGATGTTCTCTTTCTCGAAGCAGATGGAGATGCCCAGCCGGAGCAGTTCCCGCACATACCGGATGTAGTCCGTGGTGTTCCGGGCGAAGCGGGAGGTGGACTTGACCAGCACCCGGTCGATCTTCCCGTCACGGCAGTCCGCGATCATGCGGTTGAACTCCTCACGCTTCCGGGCCTCCAGTCCGGACAGGCCCTCGTCGGCGTAGACGTCCACCAGTTCCCAGTCCTCCCTGGAGGAGATGAACTTGGTGTAGAAGTCCACCTGGGCCATGTAGGAGTTGAGCTGGTCCGCCGAGTCGCTGCTGACCCTGGCGTATGCCGCCACCCGGAGCTTCGCCGCCTCGGGCTTCCTGGGGTCAATGACGGTAATTCTCGGACGCCTTGCGGCAGTAGTGTTTGTCTGTACCATATCTTTTTTGACCTCCTTTC
>CAJUAC010000207.1 GCA_910583885.1 uncultured Oscillospiraceae bacterium
TGCTGTACGGGAACTGGATTGTCCCTTTGCTGGTCTTGTACTCCGTCAGCCGGGCGGCGAACGCCTCCACGGCTTCCGGGCCGGGGTACAGGCCGATATGCCGCTTGGAGGCCGCGAACTGGATCAGGTTGCGGCCCTTCCAGTAGGTGGGCATACTCCAGGAGATTTTCTCCCTGGCCTCCGGGATGCTGGCCTTGATGGCGGCGTTGATCTGCCGCAGATAGTCCTGCGCCTCCTCCGGCTGGGCTGCGATATACTCCTCAATCGTCGCCGGAGGCTTCCCGCAGTAGTGGCTCTGCTCCTTGTTTTTGAACGACCGACCGCACTTAGGACATATCCACATGACTGCTTCCTCCTATTTCCGCAGGATCTTCTCCATCGGCTTCCCCTTCGCCAGTTCGTCAATCAGCTTGTCCAGGCAGCGGATCTCCCGCATGAGTGGGTCTTCCACTTCCTCCACCCGGACGCCGCAGACCATGCCCTTGATCAGCGCCCGGTTCGGATTGGGCTGGGGCGCGTTGTGGAAAAAGTCCCCATAGCAGAGGTCGGAGGGGCGGAACGCCTCCAGCTGCTCCGGGCTGTACCCCGTCAGCCAGCAGACGACTTCATCTACCTCGGCCTTTGTCCGGCCCTTCCGGGTGGCCTTATCCAGCAAAAGTCCGTACACTTTTCCAAAATTCATCTGAAAAACTTTGTCATTGGTCATTTCCTATACACTCCCAATCATGATACTGTATTCTACCATACCTTATATCCTTTTGCAAAGAGCTGGCCTGAACCTTGTTCGGGCCAGCTCTTTTATTGTTTACAGAAAGTTCACAGAATTTTGGGCCGGATTTTCCTTTGAGCGGTGCGTAATATAAATGACAAGTAAATACCAGAAACGACATGACAGGGCTGCCCCCTGTCATTTGTGCTTTTCCCCTGGGGAAAGTACGCAGATTTTCAGACTTCAATACAGAGGAGGAATTTCCATGAAGCGAATCAATATCAAATGTCCCTACTGCAACTCGCAGGCATTCCTGCGGCCGGCCTCCGCCGTCCACGGCCAGGAGTACCGCCAGCCAGGGGAGGAAGTGTATGTCTGCGCCAGATACCCAGACTGTGATTCCTACGTGAGCGCCCACCGGCGCACCCATCTCCCGATGGGAACTCTGGCGAACCGCCCCCTGCGCATCAAGCGTATGGAGGCCCACGAAGCCTTCAACCGCCTGTGGAAAAGCGGCATGATGTCCCGAACGGCGGCCTACCACTGGCTCCAGGTGCAGATGGGCCTGCCGCCGGAGGAGGCACATATCGCCAAGTTCTCAGAATGGCGGTGTGAGCAGGTCATCCGGCTTTGCCGTCAATTCCTCTCACCGAATACCCGCGCAGCGTAACGATCCCACAAAATCTACAAATGAAAGAAGGGAATCCCATGAAATACGATTTTATCCTAAACAGTGAGCAGCAGGCTCTTGTGGAACAAAACATGGAGCTGGTCAACCGGGTGCTCTCCCGCCATATCCGAATCAACGAGGGCGTATGCGGCCTGGGGCGGGACGATCTCAGCCAGGAGGGGGCGCTCGCCCTCTGCCGGGCCGCGGCTACCTATAACGGTACCTCCGCTCAGTTCAGTACCTATGCCGCCGCCGTGATCCGTAACCACCTGCTGGACTGCTGCAAGGCCGCCAACACCCAGCAGAAGCATCTGTGCAACCTGCCGGTAGGCTCCGGCTTTGCGGATGATGAACACCCTCCCTCTATCCCGGAGC
>CAJUAC010000208.1 GCA_910583885.1 uncultured Oscillospiraceae bacterium
TCAGGGCGGGGGAAAAGGTGGAGACAATATCAAAACCTTACCTATCGCTACTGTCCACGCCCAAGGGGGACGGCACGTTCAATGTCTATGAGGACATCCGGGACAAGTTGGTGGCCGCTGGCGTTCCCCGTGAGGAGATCGCCTTCATCCATGACGCCGACACAGAGGCAAAGAAAAAGGAACTGTTCGGCAAGGTGCGGACCGGCGAAGTGCGCGTCCTGCTCGGCTCCACCCAGAAGATGGGCGCCGGGACCAATGTGCAGGACCGCCTTGTGGCTGTCCACCACCTGGATGTGGGCTGGCGCCCCGCCGATATGACCCAGCGCAACGGGCGCATCATCCGGCAGGGCAACCGCAACAAACAGGTGCAGATATTCCAGTATGTGACGGAGGGAACCTTTGACGCCTACCTCTACCAGACTTTGGAGAACAAGCAGAAATTCATCAGCCAGATCATGACGAGCAAGTCCCCCGTCCGAAGCTGTGACGATGTGGACGAGCAGGCGCTCTCCTATGCGGAGATCAAGGCCCTGTGCGCCGGAAATCCGCTGATCCGGGAGAAGATGGACCTTGATGTGGATGTGGCGAAGCTGAAAGTCCTCCGGGCCGACTACCAGAGCAAGCACTTCCGGCTGGAGGACCAGCTTTTGAAATACTTCCCCGCCGAGATCGAGGCCCAGCAGAGCCGCAACCGGGGCTTTGAGGCGGACATCCAGACGGCGGAGGCCCACCCGCTCCCGGAGGAGGGCTTTGTGGGGATAGAGCTGGCCGGAAAGCATTATGCGGAAAAGGCGGATGCCGGGGACGCCATCCTTGCCCTGTGCAAGGAGATCAAAAGCACCGAGGGCATCCCCATCGGCAGCTACCGGGGCTTCCAGATGGAGCTTTCCTACAACACCTTTGAGAAGCAGTTCCAGATCACCTTGAAGGGCGAGATGAGCCACCGTGTCAGCCTGGGGACGGATGCCAGGGGCAACCTGACCCGGCTGGACAACGCCCTCGCCGGTATCCCCGGACGGCTGGAGCGGGGACAGGAGCAGTTGGAGAACCTGCGGAACCAGCAGGCCGCCGCACAGGTGGAATTGACAAAGCCCTTCCCCCAGGAGGCGGAGCTTGCCGAAAAGAGCGCGAGGCTTGCGGAGCTGGACGCCGCCCTCAGCATGGACGAGAGCATCTCCCATGATGAGGCGGAGGTCAGTGAGGAAGTCGGCGAAGGCGAACGCCCCTCTGTTCTGGAGGACCTGAAAAAACGGGCGGCGGAGATACCCCCGGACAAAAAGCCCGGAAAGGAGCCGGAGCGCGGATGAAGAAAGAGGAAGAACTGAAGGTGCGTATCTCCCCCGAAGATAAGGAGCGCATCCGCTCCAAGATGGAGGAGGCCGGCATCCTGAACATGAGCGCCTATGTCCGCAAGATGGCTCTGGACGGTATCTGTGTGAGGCTGGACTTGACGGATGTGCGCCAGCTCATCGTCCTGCTCCAGCGGTGCAGCACCAACCTGAACCAGTATGCGAAAAGGGCGAACGAGACCGGGAGCGTCTATGCGGCGGACATCGAGGACCTGCGCTCCCGTCTGGACGAGATATGGGAGCTGTCCAGACAGTCCCTTGCCCACCTTGCCAATATCCGATAGCGGCGGTGGGCTTCAAAAGTTTTGCAAATGGGCGCGGAGTAATCTGCGCCCTTTACATAGGCGGCATCCTTGCCGGACAGCGGGCCGGCGCGGTAAACTGTATG
>CAJUAC010000209.1 GCA_910583885.1 uncultured Oscillospiraceae bacterium
ACACCCAGGGAGCGGCGGTGGCGGTGAGCGGGTGGAGTAATCCGAATCTGCTGGAGAACTGGTATTTCCAGGACCCCGTGAACCAGAGGGGGCAGGAGGAGTATGCTGGCGGAAAAATGTACTGCATCGACCGGCTCTATATCCGGAACAAAAACCTAAATGTAAGCCTGGTGGATCGTGGAATAAAGATTCAACGTTCAGATGATACACTCATCGAAGCTGATGGAAGTATCCTATGTTTTTTGAACTATCGCTTTGAAAATCATTATAAACTTCTTGGCAGAACAGTCACTATGAGCGCTTTGATAGATGAGGCAGTTTTTGCAAAAGGCGGCATTCACTTTGGATTATGGCAATCGGATGGTGTGAGCCTTAATTCTGTCGGAATTTTGTACTCTCCCTATATCAATCAGCCCGGGCTGTACTCGATTACTATTGACGTCCCAGAATCGCTTAGCAAAAAGGGAATCACTGCGGGTTTTCTAGTTTCAAATATAGCAGCTGCTGAAGATTACGCTGTCTGCCGTGCTTGGAAACTAGAATATGGCACCCAGCAGACCTTGGCCCACCAGGATGCGGACGGTAACTGGGTGCTCAATGACCCGCCGCCGGACAAGGTGCTGGAGTTGCTGAAATGTCAGAGGTACTATCGAGTGCTTGATTGGGGGACTAGTATGTACACTCTTGGCTTCCCTGGCATGGTCACGAACGTGGCAAAGGATGTCGTTTTCCAAATCCCGAACGCTGTTTCATTTCGGGCAATACCGTCCGTTTCGGTATCCTCTGACTTCAAGGTGCTGCTCAGAAATCATGCTGGATACATTGGCAGCTCAGCCGGATTAGTCCCAAGTTCCTTAAGGATAAGCACGGTGCCAAGGCAAGTGCCCTCTATATCCATGACCGCAAATTTTGATGGAGTCGATCTAGGCGACAACAATGTTCCAATTTATGTTGCAATTAGTGCGGGCAAGCTGATTTTTGATGCCAATTTGTAATTATCTGAAAGGAGAGAGGGCATGAACACAAATGATATCCGTCATTACATCGCCATTGATGCCCAGGGCCGGATCACCTCCGGCTGGAGCGACGGCCCGCAGCGGGACCGGGACACCACCGGCGCGGTCTGCATTAACGAGGCGGGCGGCTACCAGTTCCGGCTCCACCCCGGCGGAGAGGAGAACCCGCCCCTCTACACGGAGGACGGCATCCCCCTCTACCGCTGGGACGGGGAGCGGGTGGTCCGGCGCTCTGAGGAGGAGGTCCAGGCGGACCGGACGGCTATCCCTCCTCCGCCGCCCTCTGAGCAGGAGCGCCTGCGGGCGGACGTGGACTTCTTGGCCGCGATGCAGGGGGTGACGTTATGAGCGTGGCTGAGCTTGCCCGGAAGTACTACCCCCGCCTTTGGGACAAGTCCAGGCTGGAGGCTTTGGCCGCCGCCGGGAGGCTGACGGAGGCGGAGGTGCGGGAGATCGTGGGGGAGGAGGAGAACCATGTACATTGACGCGAAGACGCTCATCGAGCTGGCAGCGCTGCTGACAGCTCTTGGAGTGATCGGAGGCGCGGCGCTCTGGGCCGTAAAGTTCGTCGACCGGCAGAAGAAACAGGACCAGGAGCTGACCGCCATCCGGAAAGAGCAGACCTTAATCTGCTACGGCGTCATGGCCTGCCTGCGGGGACTGAAGGAGCAGGGCTGTGACGGGCCGGTAACCGCCGCGCTGGACAAGCTGGAGAAGCA
>CAJUAC010000210.1 GCA_910583885.1 uncultured Oscillospiraceae bacterium
CGTCCTTTCTGCCCTGATATCTTCCCCCTCTCTCCGGACGCAAAAGCGCCGCTTTCCCGGGAAAGGAAAAGCGGCGTGAAACGGAATGGAAACGCGCTCCCTTTGCTACACTTCTTCCGGGGACAGCCAGCGGAAGGAGACGATATTGAACTTTCTTCCAAACGCCTTGTTCACGGCGCTCAGCTCCGTATCCTCCAGCGCTCCGCTCTTCATGTTGACCTTCCGGGCAGGAGTTTCCGGGCTGTTCACCGGATCCACGTAGTTGATCCCCCTCTGCACCACCGCTTCGCACCACGCGCGCGACAGCACCACCCCTTCGCGGTTGGTCAGCTCCCCGTAGGCGCGCACCGTAAACGTATCGTCCCGCGTCGTCAGGATGTTGCCCAGCACCGCCAGCACGTCCGACTGGATCAGGTAGCCGGGGGCGGCCGTATACACCGACCCCCTGGCCGCGTCCTGGTTCGGATAGCCTCCCCTGGGCGCGATCACCATGTCGGAGAGTTCGTCAAACGTGCTGTTGATGGAGCTCTCGTCAATAGCCGCCTGAAGCGCTCCCTTCACCCCCATTTCACCGCTCTGCAGACGGCGGTTGACAAAGTCGGACATGTTCAGGAAGGGCCCCCTCTTCCTGACTTCCTTGACCATGTTCCGGGCCAGGGACCTGATCTGGGAGTCGCTCAGGGTTCTCAGGTCCGACCACGCCATGGCCTCCCCGTCCGGGATGCCCTGGGTCACCCCTATCGAGCCGTAGTCGTCCACGTGGGACTTGTCGCTGCTGGCCACCCCGAAACGGGAAAAGGCCGTCTGGGAGTTGCCGAGCACGGAAGGCCTCCCGTTTCTGGAATAAAGGATTTTGCGCTTCTTGAGCCCCAGCAGGGTGGCTTCCCAGGCGCGCTGGGAGGTGGAGTTGACATTGAATCCGCCGGCGACGGTGAGGTACTTGGAGGCATGCTTGTAGCCCTCGTCCGTCCTGGCGAGTTCTTCGACGACAGCTTCCGAGGGTTTGCCCTGAAGGTCGGGCATGAAGCGGCGGTTGGCGATGCCGGAGGCCCTGTTGGAGGAAGCGTCCGTGGAGAAAGCCTGCTGAAGAACGGTTTTCAGTTCTTCCCTGCCCGTGCCCCCAAGGCTGGAAGGGCGGGCGGCCAGGGAGGAGGCGAACCAGGAGTCCCAGAGGGCGTCGTTGATCATCAGGCCGTGGTCCCAGAAGTCCCCCAGGGCGGCGTCCCCCATGATTTCGTTGTGGGAAAACACCTTGTCGGCGGGAAGCATGGGATCGGCAAACGCGTTGCCGATGCCTACGCCCGGCACGCCGGACTGGTAGGCGAAGCGCTTGGCGATGGCCGCCTTGGAGTCGCTCCTGTACCATCCCGGGGTGAGGCGGCATCCGGCAAAGCCGGCCAGGCTGGAGGGCTGCTGGAAGGGAAGTTCCGCGGCGACAATCTTGTTGACCTGCTCGGCTCCCGGCCCTCCGAAGGGAGAGAGCCTGGTGCCGTCGTTGGAAAGAATGTTGGAGATGGTGATGGGGAAGAAGTCGCTGTTGGCGTTCTTGACTTCAAACTGGTACGGGCTGTAGAGGCGCCCCAGTTCGGAGGCGGTGGGCATCTGGCCGCCCCAGAAGAGGGGGCTGGAGTGCTGCCATGTCTTGGCGCGGTAGTCCTTGCCCTCCGGGTAGGCTCCAATCACGGGCGGCTTGCCCCATTTTACTGATACTCCGTAGTAAGC
>CAJUAC010000211.1 GCA_910583885.1 uncultured Oscillospiraceae bacterium
GCGGAGGAGATGGCACCGCCCACACAGCCCACGATGTGATATAGACTTTTTGCGTCTATGCCAATCTGACAACCCGATTTTTCGTTGGCTTTGCTGAATAGCTTTCACGGCGAAAGTGTGCCATTGTGTTTCTGCTCCCCCCAAAAATAAAATGCAGAAAGAAGGAAACAACGCATGAAAGCAAATACCAGATCCGCGCTCACGCCCCTTGACCTGTGTACCCTCATCGCCCATGAAACAGTATCTCTTCTGAACGCCGACGCGGAGGCACTGGATTCCGCTCTCCGGCTTCGGACAGGGCTGGATGTTTACGCGGCGGCCAGCGAACTGGGTAAAGAGGTCATACCGCTCCTGATGTGGATCGACCGGGAGATGGAGAGCGCCCGCCAGTATACTGCCACAGAGCAGGACACACCCCACCTGATCAGTCCAGACCGCTTGCTCCCGGTGCCGGATGCCGCCGCCCAGCTGAACGCGGTCTGGATGCTGTTTCAGACTGCGGTGAATGCTCCCGAGGACTATCGTCAGACGCTCCTGGAAACAGCCAGAACGCTCACAGAGATGGGTGGGCTGGAGGATATGCTCCTGACCACCAAAATCCCCGCTGCAGGATTCGTGAGCGTGGAGGATCTTCGGACGGAACTGGAGGATGTGCGTGTGGCGCTCCACCTCCAGGAGGCAGCGGACCATATCGCCGGACAGCCGGGTCAGATACTCTCACCTTGATCCCTGGATCACTACACCAACAGCAGCGGGGCGCTCCTGCCAGGAGCGCCCCTCTCAGATAGAATGGAGGATGCTAAATGACGAAAGAAGCCTTTGAGGGAAAACTCAACGCTCTGGTACCCCAGCCTGACCCTGAGATCACTGCCGCGCTGTTTGCCTTTGGGCAGGAGCTGGGTCAGGAAGAAGCCTGCGACGGAGTGCGGGAGCTGCTCAACAGCATGAGTTTTGTCTCCCGGCACTTCTCCGCCGTGACCACGCAGAGCGTTTACGAGATCATCCAACACGGCTCGGCGGCCCTGCCTGGTGAAATGGTGGCGGCAGCTGTGTATCTGGAGAACGGCAACACACTCCAGGACGTCGCTGAGATGGCAGACCTGGGAATGCTCATGTGCTTCCACTGTCCGCGGGACATGGAGGAACTCAGTCCGTTGGCGCTGTGTGTTGTGACAGAGGGCGGACACAGCCGGTGCTTCCACACGCTGCACTTCGGCACGTTCGATCCTGATACTGCTCTGCGGTCTGCGCGGCAGTACGCTCACGACCGGCAGATCTCCGTCACAGACGCTCTGCTCTCGCTCACCACGGACATGGTGCTGGACGCCAACGGCGGTGCAAAGAAGATCCTGGTGGGCGGCGATCCAGATATGACTCAGGCGCTGTCCGCCGTCTTCTCCCGCTGCCCTGCGGCAGCCGCGCGTCTCACCTTCGACGCTGACCGCAGCCAGACGGCAGTGGAGTACAACCCGCTGTGGCTGGAGCTGCGTCAGAAGCAGGGACCTGCTCAGAGCGGGATGCAGCTGACGGTGTAGCGGGGTGCGTCAAGGGCCGTTCCCGATGCGGAGCGGCCCTCGCTCTTGTTCCCCCGCTGTGCGCCACAGCGAGGCCCCTGTGTGCCGCCCGGCCCGACAGGGCAGCATCCCTGCCCCTCCCGACTGACACGCCGCCCTGCGCGGCCGTGTGGCGAAAGAGAGAAAATCGGCGTCCC
>CAJUAC010000212.1 GCA_910583885.1 uncultured Oscillospiraceae bacterium
GCTGCAAATACCGCTGCATGGTGAATAATTCCGTCATGGAATTGCTGACCGGGGTGCCGGTGGCGAATACCACGCCGCGCCCGCCGGTGATCTCGTCCATATAGCGGCATTTCAGCAGCATATCGCTGGATTTCTGCGCATCAGTAGTGGAAAGTCCCGCAACATTGCGCATTTTTGTGTAAAGGAACAAATTTTTATAGGAATGTGCCTCGTCTATAAAGAGACGGTCCACTCCAAGCTGCTCAAAGGTGACGGAGCTGTCCTTTCTGCCGGTGTTGTTGAGCTTTTCCAGACGGGCCTCCAGGGAACGCTTTGTGCGCTCCAACTGCTTGACGCTGAATCTCTCCGCGCCGCTGTCCTCCAATTCCTCAATGCCCTGTTCAATCTCCAGAATCTGGTCCTGGAGCAACTGCTCCCGCCGCTCATAGGAAACGGGGAGGCGTTCAAACTGCGAGTGTCCCATGATGATCGCGTCATAATTCCCGGTGGCGATTCGGGAACAGAACTTCTTGCGGTTCCTGCCCTCAAAGTCCTTTTTGGAGGCAACAAGGATATTGGCGGTGGGGTACAGCCGCAGGAACTCGCTGGCCCACTGTTCGATCAGGTGGTTGGGGACGGCGAACAGAGATTTCTGGCACAGCCCCAGGCGTTTGCTCTCCATCGCCGCCGCGACCATTTCAAAGGTTTTGCCCGCGCCGACTTCATGGGCCAGCAGCGTGTTTCCGCCGTACAGCACATGGGCGATGGCGTTGAGCTGATGCTCCCGCAGGGTGATCTCCGGGTTGATGCCGCCGAACACGATATGCCGCCCATCATACTCGCGGGGCCGGATGGAGTTGAACAGCTCATTATACTGCTTCACCAGGGTCTGCCGCCGCTGCGGGTCTTTCCAAATCCAATCCCGGAAAGCATCCTTGATGGCCTGCTGCTTCTGCTGGGCCAGGGTGGTGGCGTTGTGGTTCAGAACGCGGCGTTCCTTGCCGTCCGGGTCCTTGATGGTGTCATAGATTCGCACATCGCGGAGGTTCAAAGTGTCCTCCAGGATGTGATAGGCGTTGAGCCGGTCCGTGCCATAGGTGGTGTTGGCGGCAACATCATAGCCGGTTACAGTATTTTTGCCGGTGATGTTCCATTCCCCGGTATATTCCGAGAAATTCACATGGATTTTTCCCTTTTGGACCGGCGGCGTTTTGAACAGCTCATACATAAACTGCTGGACATAGCGCTTATCCAGCCAGGTGGCTCCCAGGCGCAGGTCGATCTCCGAGGCAGTCAGGTCCTTGGGCTGGGCGGATTCCAGGGCCTCCACGTTGGGGCGCAGCCGGTGTTTTTCCCCTTCGGGCAGCGCGTCCAACATGGCCCTGGCAGCGCGCAGTTTCTGCCGCACGTTCCCGGACAGGTATTCATCAGCGGCAACAAGGGGAAAGCTGTCCACATCCTCCAGGGACCAATCCTTGCGGCTGGGGTCTCCCTGGCACTGAATATCCCGGAAAATCACGCCGGACAGCTCCGATTCCAGTTCCGCCTCCGTTTTCCCGGAGAGCTGGGCCATATAGGACATATCCACTCCGGCCTTTTCCCCGATAGAGACGGCCAGGGCTTCACTGGCGGTGTCCACATGAGTGACCGCCCTGTGGGGCTTGATGGTCCGCTTGGTGAACATATCCGCTTTGCG
>CAJUAC010000213.1 GCA_910583885.1 uncultured Oscillospiraceae bacterium
GATCTCTGCTGCCCTTCCCATGGGGAACGGGGCGGGGGTCACACGCACAAAAAGCGGAAATCAAACGGGGTATTATCCCCTGCAGGAGAGGGGTGAGGGAAATGGCAAAGGACGGGACTGCAAGGGGCGGGCCCAGGACCGGGGCCGGGCGCAAGCCCAAGGCGCTGGCTGACAAGGTCGCGCAGGGCATGGCGGCTGATGTCCCCGCCCTTCCGGAGCCTGCGGACATGGAGGGCGTGGACGTCCCGCCGGTGAAGGACTTCCTGAAGGCCGCCCAGAAGAGCGGCATAGACCTCTGCGCGGAGGAGGTGTTCAGGAGCACCTATGTCTGGCTGGAGGAGCGTGGGTGCGGGCAGTATGTGAACGCCCAGCTCATTGAGCAGTATGCGATGTCGGTGTCCAGGTGGGTGCAGTGCGAGACCTGCATCTCGGAATACGGGTTCCTTGCGAAGCACCCGACCACGGGGGCGGCCATAGCGAGCCCGTATGTGACGATGAGCCAGAATTACCTGAAGCAGGTCAACCAGTGCTGGTTCCAGATCTACCAGATCGTGAAGGAGAACTGCTCAGCCGGGTACGGCGGGGCGAACCCCCATGATGACCTGATGGAGCGGCTGCTGGCGGCACGCAGGAGGAAGGATTGAAGCGGCGGGGCACAGGAAAGGAAGTTTGCAGCAGGAGGGATGGAATGGAATATGTGAAGAAGAGGCTTGCGGATATCAGGCCGTATGGGAATAACCCCAGGATCAATGACGGGGCGGTGGATGACGTGGTGGAGAGCATCCGGCAGTGTTCTTATATCGCCCCCATCATCGTGGATGAGGACGGGGTGATCCTGGCGGGGCATACCAGGTATAAGGCGCTCTTGAAGCTGGGGTATGAGGAGTGTGACGTGGTCATAGCCGCCGGGCTTACGGAAGACCAGAAGAGGAAGTACCGGCTTTATGACAACAAGACGGCGGAGTTTGCCGGGTGGGACCAGAAGAAGCTGGGCGCGGAGCTGGCGGACGTGGATTTCTGCGGGTATGATTTCGGGCAGCCTGCCCCTGCTGCTCCCGATGGAGGGGAGCAGGACGGACCTGTGGTGAAGACGTGCCCGTGCTGTGGGGAGGTGTTTGAGGTATGAGGCTGGAGGTTTTGAAACTTGCGGATATCGTCCCTTACGGGAATAACCCGCGGAAGAATGACGGGGCGGTCAATGCCGTGGCGGAGAGCATCCGGCAGTGCTCCTATGTTGCGCCCATCATCGTGGATGAAGGAAATGTCATCATTGCGGGGCATACCCGGTACAAGGCTCTGAAAGCGCTTGGCGTGGAGGAGGCGCAGTGCCTGGTCTGTGAGGGGCTGTCGGAGGAGCAGAAGAGGAAATACCGATACCTGGACAACAAGACCGGGGAAAAGGCAACGTGGGACCTCCTGAAGCTGGAAGTCGAGCTGGAGGGGCTTGACCTGGAAGGGTTTGATTTCTTCGGGATGGCGGAGGAGCTGCCCGTGGACGGCGCAGGTGCGGGGGATGGCGCGGGCGGCGGCACGGATAGCGGCGCGGACAGGGAGATCACGGGCTCCACGGAATATGATGAGGAGGTGTTCGGGGATGAAGAGTTCAAGTACCAGTGCCCGGCGTGCGGTTTCCGGTTCAACTGATTTCCCGTGGGAC
>CAJUAC010000214.1 GCA_910583885.1 uncultured Oscillospiraceae bacterium
CAGTCGTCGTTGTGGGTATGTACCAGGTAGTCGGCCTGCCCGCATACCAGCCGGTCGCCGTCGTAGCACCCGTCCGTGTGCTGGTGCGCCTCCACCGTGCAGATCAGGCGCTTCTCCTTATGCGACATCGCCTGGCCGTACATCTTCAGCGCGGCGGCCGTCCCCACTGCCACGACAGCGGCCAGGCACATGAAGACTGCCAGCCGTCGCTTGCTCTTTCTCTGTTCGTTCAGGACCTCTGCGGCCTGTTTGATAAACCTCATTATATGCTGCCCCCTTCCTCGTACCTATGCTCCTCCTGCCGGGCCGCGGCTCATCTGATGAACCCGATCCCCGACAGCGGCCAGGCCCTCATCAGGATCCTGCCCACCACCATGTCGCTGCCCACGCAGCCCACCGCCGTGTTCCGGCTGTCTATGCTCGTCGCCCGGTGGTCCCCCATCACGAAGCACTTGCCCTCCGGCACCTGGTAGGGGAGGTCGATGTTGCAGTCCCCCAGCGCCTTCTCCGTGATGTACGGCTCATCCAGCGGCTCGTCGTTCACGTAGACGTTCCCGTCCCTGTCGATGTCCACCCAGTCCCCCGCGGCCGCGATCACCCGCTTGACCAGGATGTTGTTGTTGTAATAGAACGCTATGACGTCGCCCGTCTCGTACTTCGAGCTGCTCACCGCGATCACGATGTCCTCGTTGTGCAGCGTCTCCGTCATGGACGTCCCGTTGATCTGCAGCACCGGGAGCAGCAGGACCGCCACCAGTACCGCCACCGCGGCCACCACCAGGAGCGAGAAGACCGTGCTCCTGAGCACCCGGCTGTAGTTCTTCTTATATAGTTCCTTCTTCAGTTCCGCCTCGAGCAGTTCCAGGCTCGGGACCTCAAGCTTCTCTGCACTCATGCCTTCCCTTCCATATCATCATCGGGCCCGCAGGCTCCTACATCCTCCGTCTCATCATGCGCCGGCCCCGGCTCGGGCCCTCCTGGCTCCGGGCTCATGTCCGGCCCCGGACCACTATCCCGTGGGTCCGGCCCTGGGTCCTCATCCTCCGGCGCGGCGCCCGGCCATGCCGGATCGAGGGTCAGGTCCTCCTCCTCCGGTTCCGGCCCCAGCCGCATCTCCTGGGAGAGGTCGCTCCTCTCCAGGCCCCTGTTCACGCGGATGTTGTACAGGTACTGCTCCGCCGCCTGCTGCGCCACCTCGAAGATGCCGTTCAGCCGCAGCGCCGCCTCCGCGATGGACCCGGCGTCCGCCAGCTCGATCCGCCGGCTGGCCAGCCATTCCTCCATCTGCTCCCGCAGCTCATGGATCCTGGCATCCTTCGCATCCAGCCGCCCTTTCAGCTTCTCGATCAGGGCGTCCTTCTCGTCCAGCTTCACCTTCAGCCTGTCGTTGGCCTCCTGGAAGCTCGAGTCCTTGTCGTCCAGCTTCGCCTTCAGCCTGTCATAGCCCTCCTGGAGCTGTGCCAGCTGGGCGCTGGTCTCGTCCAGCTCCGCCTGTATCTGGAGGTTCTCCTTGCCCTGTGCGACCAGCAGCTGGAGGAGGTCCTTCCGCCGTAGTCTATGGAATTCTTTCTCAGTCATCTTGCCGTGCCCCATTTCTGAAGATCTCGTATTCTACCTCATAATGCGTATT
>CAJUAC010000215.1 GCA_910583885.1 uncultured Oscillospiraceae bacterium
GGGGACATATCGGACATTTCCCGCAGTTGGCTGGGGCGGTGTTTGCTCTTGTAGAAAAACACGTCCTTGGCCTCAATAAATGCCGGTTCTGCCAGCTGCCAGCCCTCTATGTCATACTGGCGGATCCAATATCCCACCGGGCGGCGATATTGGTTATACTCAATACCACCCACCACTCTGTTTCCCTGCTGGTGTGGGGTTGCCTGGGTCTTGTCCAGTTCGTCAACCTCCAGGCATTGAAGTTTGAACGGGACCACACCGCCACGGGTGTGGCGGTACAGGACGATCATGCCGCCGTCCACCTTTTTCCGTTCCACCATCATGCGCAAAATTTCATTGAAAGACTGTTCCCCGGTCACGTCGCAGTTGCGGGCCTTGCACCAGCGTTTCCACGCCTTTTCGATCCGCTTGTCCAGTTCGTCGTTTCCCGTTGTGGCCCGCAGGGTGTAGCCCTTGCCCACCACGTTCCGCTTGTAGGCATGGAGGACGGCCTGGGCTATATCGCTGTTCCGCTCCAGGTCCCGCGCCCGTGCCCGCACAATGTCCCGGCTGTATTTATCGGTCGCCTCTGCGCTTTCGTTCGTGACCCGCCACCCGGAATTGATCCGGCCATTTCCGGCGGCGTCGTACCCTCGCAGTTCCTCCAGCCCTTGCCGCCACAGTTCCCGCTCGTAGGCATGGCGCGGGGACACGGCGGCGATCATGTTGTCAAACCATCCCACGCCGATCACCTCCCGTCGAAGTACGCCACATAGGTGCGCCCCAGCAGGTGGCCGCTCTCCTCGGTGGCCAGCTGCGCCTCCAGGTCGTCCCGCATGGATTTCAACATGGCCAGGTCCGCACGGGTCAGGGACCGGCTGCCGATCTTGTAGGACTGGCCGCCACACAGCACGGTGGTGATGGCGGTATTTACCTGGGCCAGCATTTCCGCCGGTGTCATTTTCGTTTCGTCCATGGCTCCCTCCGGTTAAATCCATTCTTCATTTTTGCGGATCCAGTCCTCCTCTGGCTCGGTTTCCTGCCTGGGAGGCGGTGCCGCTGGCGGTTTCTCCGCCTGCTCCTCTGTGTTCTGGAGGAATAGGGACCGGACTTCCAGCACGTCCGCCGCAGCGGCGGCGTACACCTCGCAATCCAGGTAATGGTTAGCCGCGTGGGAGGTTTTCAGCGCCCACCGCTGGACCGCTTTGCCGTTTTTCCGCTCGGTGATCTTGTGTTCCGCCGTGACCTGTTCCGCATATTCCAAGTCGCAGTCCTTGTGTACCATCCAGGATCCGCGCCCGTTTGGCCGCCTCATTCTGGCGGCGATCATGTCCTTGTATTTTCCGCCGTCCACCAGAACCAGCTGCATACCGTTGGCGCGGCTCCCCGCCTTGTCCACGGTGGAAATTCTGTAATGTCCCTGCATGGTGGGGACGCCCTTGCAGGGCCGCACCCATTCCGCATTGATCAGGCAGAACTCATAAACCGCGTCGGTCTGGTCGCCGCTGTCCATCAAGGCCAATTCCACCATCATTTTTTCGCCAGACGGCAGGGAAAAAGCGGTATTCATAACCCGCTCCACCTCCACCATAGAAAGGGCCTGGCCGTGGGCCACGTTTTGGCTGGTCATAAAATCGCCCCAGGCCC
>CAJUAC010000216.1 GCA_910583885.1 uncultured Oscillospiraceae bacterium
AACTGGAGGTAGCGCATCATGGTATATAACTCTACCATACTGTTGGAGATCGGGGTGCCGGTGGCGAAAGTAATACCGCGCCCGCCGGTGATTTCGTCCATGTAGCGGCATTTGCCGTACATATCGCTGGACTTCTGCGCGTCCGTTTGAGCAATGCCCGCCACACGGCTCATTTTTGTGTGGAGGAACAAATTTTTGAACGAATGTGCTTCATCCACAAACAGACGGTCTACGCCCAGTTCCTCAAACGTCACCACATTGTCCTTTTTCTCCTTTGCCGCCAGCTTCTCCAGCTTTGCCTCCAGATTTTTCTTGGTTTTCTCCATCTGCTTGACGGTAAAGTGGTCGCCATCTTCCTCTTTCGCGCTCTCAATCGCGGTTATAATTTCGTCAATCTGGTCCCGGATGACGGCGCTCTGCCGTTCGGGAGAGAGAGGAATCTTCTCAAACTGGCTGTGGCCGATGATAACAGCGTCATAGTCTCCGGTGGCGATCCGGGCGCAGAACTTCTTGCGGCGGTGGGGTTCAAAGTCCTTCTTGGTGGCCACCAGCACCTTCGCGCCGGGATACAGGCGCAAAAAATCGCCGCCCCACTGCTCCGTCAGGTGGTTAGGGACGACGAATAGGGATTTCTGGCACAGGCCCAGGCGTTTGCTCTCCATGGCGGCGGCAACCATTTCAAAGGTCTTGCCCGCGCCGACACAGTGAGCCAGCAGCGTATTCTTGCCATAGAGGATATGGGCCACGGCGTTTTGCTGGTGGGGCCGCAGGGAGATTTCCGGGTTCATGCCCGCAAAGCGGATATGGGAGCCGTCGTACTCACGGGGCCGGGTCGCGTTGAAGATCGAATTGTACTTCCGGCACAGCGCCTCCCGGCGCTCCGGGTCCTTGAAAATCCACTCCTTGAACGCCTCGCAGATCGCCTCCTGCTTCTGCTGGGCAAACGTGGTTTCTTCCTCGTTGAGAACGCGGGTTTCCTCGCCGCCTATCCATTTTTTATCGAATACCCGCACGTCCCGCTGGTTCAGCGCGGCCTCAAAAAGCTCATAGGCGTTGACGCGCTTGGTGCCGTAGGTAGTGTGGACACGGACGTTATCCCGGCTGTCCTCGTTCTTTCCTTGGACCCGCCACTCGCCGGAGGAATCGGAATAACGGAGCTGAATCTTCTTCTCACGCAGACGTTCCGATGTTCCCAGCAGCTCAAACATGAACTGCTGGTAAATCTCCGGGTCAATCCAGGACGCGCCCACCCGGACGCTGATCTCCGTGGCGGTCAGGTCCTTGGGCTGTACCTGTTCCAGCTTCTCCACATTGATAGCAAACTGCGGGTTATCTTCTGCGGCGGCGCGGGCCTGGGCCAGCTTCACCCGGACGTTGCCGGAAAGGTATTCGTCCGCCGCCTGCCAGCCCCGTGACCAGTTTTCGCCGCCCCCGGCAAAATCAAAGGGGCCGGTGGCGGGGTCCTTGAAGATAATGCCCTTCAAATCCTCCACGATCTGCGGAATCTTATCAGAACCGCCCATCAGCCCGGCCATGTACTCCAGGTCCACACGGGCCTTCTCTCCAATGGACACCGCCAGGGCCTCCACCGCCGTGTCCACGCTGGTGACGGCCTGAC
>CAJUAC010000217.1 GCA_910583885.1 uncultured Oscillospiraceae bacterium
AAGCTCCGGTCAATGATCCGGTCGAACAGTTCCAGAGCGGCAGTGATGATGCGCCGGGTGGAGGCGGTGTACTCCTCCAGGTTGGCAGTGCCGTGGGCGTGCTTGGGAACCGCCCGGCCATAGCGGTCCGTAGTGACCTCGCCGTGGTATGTCTGCCGCTTCTTGGGATCGCTGAGATTGTCCCGGTCATAGCCCACCGTCAGCACCAGTTGGTCAGTGACCAGGCCCTTGTCCACCAGGTCCAGCGCCAGCTGATCCGCCATCTCCCGCACCACCAGCCGGGCCTCGTCATAGACGTAGGGACGCTGGAGGACCTGCCCGGAACCGATGCTCTTGGACTCCGGCTGATACGCCTTGACATCCGCAATGGTGCAGGGCTCCCACCCCCAGGCGTGGTCGATGAGCAGCTCCGCGTTGACGCCGAACAGCTTGTAGAGCAACTCCTCATTCTCCAGAGAGCAGCGGGCGATATCTCCCATGGTGTACAGTCCGCACCACTCTATTTTTTTGGCGTAGCCCGGTCCCACCCGCCAGAAGTCGGTGAGGGGCCGGTGCTCCCACAGCAGGTGGCGGTAGGATGCCTCGGTCAGCTTGGCGATACGGACGCCCTTGGTGTCAGGCTTGATGTGCTTGGCCATGATGTCCATAGCCACCTTGCAGAGGTAGAGATTTGGGCCGATGCCGGCTGTGGCGGTGATCCCGGTGGACTCCAGCACATCCAGGATGATCTTCCGGGCCAGCTCCCGGGCGGTGAGCTTGTAGGTGTCCAGGTAGTTGGTCACATCCATCAGCACTTCGTCTATCGAATAGTTGTGGATATCCTCCGGCGCGATGTATTTGAGATATACGTTGTAGACTCTGGTGCTCCACTCCATGTAATGAGCCATCCGGGGCGGGGCCACGATGTAGTCCAGCGCCAGACCGGGATTGGCTTTCAGCTCGGGATCACTGGAGGAGGAGCCGGTAAACTGCCGTCCCGGTGCGGAGCGCAGCCGCCGGGCGTTGACTTCCTTGACTCGCTGCACCACTTCGAACAGCCGCGCCCTGCCGGAGATGCCCCAGGCTTTCAGGCTGGGAGTGACCGCCAGGCAGATGGTCTTCTCGGTGCGGCTCAAGTCTGCCACCACAAGGTTGGTGGTCAGGGGGTCGAGACCACGCTCTACACATTCGACGGATGCGTAAAAGCTCTTCAAGTCAATGGCGAGATAGGTTCGCTCACTCATGGCGTGTCCTCCTTTCCCAAATTCACTTTCATTTTATCATACCCGGCTAGGGCTTGTTTGAAAAATAGTGAAGGCTGAGCTAAATCAACAAAATAGCGATAGCGGCAATGTAAACGAAAGCGAGAAAAGACGCATCCAATTTGTCATATCTGGTGGCGATCCTGCGGAACCATTTGAGCTTTTGGAAGAAACACTCAACCAAATGGCGCTCTTTATACAGCCACCAATCTACCGGCCACGGATCAGAAACATTGCTCTGAGGCGGAATCACATAGCTGGCACCCTGTTCTGAGATATAAGCTCGGATCGTCTTTGCCTCATAAGCGCGATCTGCTAATACATTGCTGCCGCTGATTTTTACCTTTTCCAGCAGTTCAACAGCGT
>CAJUAC010000218.1 GCA_910583885.1 uncultured Oscillospiraceae bacterium
ACCCAGGTGGCCCGGCGCTTTTCCCGGTTGGCGGTGACGCGGCCCCACACCTGATCGGTGAGGATCAGAAGCCCGATTTTTTTCAGCATTTTCCCCAGGGCCTTGATGTCATAGCACAACAGGCGGTTGCTCACCTCCACATTGGTACGGTGGTTAAAGAGGTTGAGCGATCCCGTACAGTACAGCTCCAGGGCGGACGCTACCCGCCGGGCCTCCGGCTCCGGCTGTTGGAGCAGCTCCTCGTACAAGTCCTGGAGAATAGGCATCCGCTCCGGGGCCGGGTCTGCCAGATAGGGGCGGTACACGTTCCGCACCGCCCGGTCAATCACGGTCTTTTCCACCGGGGCCAGCCCGCCCCTGCCGCCCACAATCAGCTCGCACAGGGACAGAATGAAGTCACTTTTCAGGGACAGCGGATCTTCATCGTCCGCATAGTCCGGGTTGATGTCCATAGGGTTGATGTAAGTGCCGGAGCTGGCGGAGGGGGTCAGCTTCACCACCTGTCCCCCCAGGCGGTTGACAAGGGGGTAATATTCCCCCTCCGGGTCTGCTATGACAATATCATCCTCCGGCCACGTCAGAAACACGTTGACGATCTCCCGCTTGGCGGCAAAGCTCTTGCCGCTTCCAGGAGTTCCGAGGAACATCCCGTTCGGGTTTTTCAAACGCTTGCGATCAGCCATGATGACATTGTTAGACAGGGCGTTCATGCCGTAGTAGAGGGCCTGCCCGTCCATCCGCAGCTCCTTTGTCATAAAGGGAATGAAAATCGCCGTGGAGCTGGTTGTCATGCCCCGCTGTATCTCGATGCCGTTCCAGCCCAGGGGGAGGGAGGACATATAGCCCTGTTCCTGCTGCCAGTCCAGCCGCCGGAGGGTGCAGTTGTGCTTTTGGGCGATGCCGGACACGGTGAACACCTCGTTTTCCAGCCGCTCCCGCGTGGGGGCGGTGTTCACCACCAGGAACGTGAGCAGGAACATCCGCTCGTTGCGCGATTGCAGGTCGGCCAGGAGGGCCGCCGCGTCCTTGGCGTAGGTGATGAGGTCAGGGGGCAGAATATCGGGGTCGTAGCCGCTCCGGGTGGCCTTGCGCTGTTCCTCCACTTTCATCTTGTCGATGTCGGAGATTTTGCCCTTTACCGTCTTGATGGCCTTGGTCTGGTCTACCGTCTGGACGTGGAGGGTCACGGTCATTTCCGCGTCCAGCTCCAACAGCTCCAGCAGGAGCTTGTCAGACAGCTCCGAAGCCATGATTTGCAGAAAGGACGCCGCCCCCCAGGACTGGCCCACCCGGAACGTCCGGCTCTGGCGGAAGTCAAAGCTGTCGGGGACAATGAAATCCTTTGTCCCCATGCCCGTCTTGGGGATGTCCCCCCAGGAGAAGCGGAACGGCTCCCGGCCTCCGGGGTGGAGCTGGCCGTGGAGGGCCTCCAGCCGCTCCCAGCCGTTGAGGACGTGGGACTGCACCCCCAGCCGCTTGAAGTTACCCATGATGTCAGCCTCCACACGCTCCAGCCGGGGCCGGGCGGCGGCGAGGTTGTCGGCGGGAGCGCCGAACGTGATGTACTTGGAGCGGACAATGCCGTTGTTGCTCCGGGCAATCTG
>CAJUAC010000219.1 GCA_910583885.1 uncultured Oscillospiraceae bacterium
ACCCCCCCCCCCCCCCGGCCGCAGAATCTCCCGTTCTCCCAGGGGCAGGGCGGTAATATCAGCGGCAGCGGCGCTCCTGGTGGGGACAACCGCGTGGTGACTGGAGACCTTTTTGCTGTTGCAGACCTGGGATGCCAGGATTTCTTCTGGCCGTCCAGACCCCAGACGGCAACGGAGACCAGCTCCGAAACTGTGCTTTCCATATCATCGGTCAGAAAGCGGCTGTCCGTTCGGGGATAGGTACACAGTTTCTTTTCATAGAGGGCCTGGAGGTAATCCAGGGTTTGCTGGGCGGTGTAGCCCAAGGCGCGATTGGCCTCCCGCTGTAGGGTGGTGAGATCGCAGAGGGCCGGGGCCTTTTCCGTCTTCTCATGCCGCTCCACTGTCCGGACGGCGGCGGAGCTATCCCGACAGGCGGCAGCAATGGCGTTCGCCTCCGCCGGGTCAGACAGCCTTGGACCGGCACAGGGCCGCTTGGTGGAGGCCGTCATAGTCCCTGCCGGGCCGAAGATTGGCGAAGCCCTCCCGAATGGCCCCGTCCTCCATGCTGGAAATCCACAGCCGCTGGACAGGCTTGGTGCCGCCAGCCAGATGGTAAACTGTGCGGAAGATCAGCTTCCCCTCCCGGCCTGCGTCGCAGGCATTCACCACCTCCGATACATCCTCCCGCAGCAGCAGCATCCGCAGGAGGTCAAACTGACTGCGTTTGTCCGTCTGGATGGTAACCCGCCAGCATTCCGGCAGGATGGGCAGGTCCTCCTGCCGCCACTTAGCGAAGTCCGGGTCATACGCAGCAGGCTCGGACAGCTCCGCCAGATGCCCGACGCACCAGGAGATCAGCCAGCCGCCGCCCTCCATGTACCCGTCCTTCCGGCCAGCTACACCCAGCGCGGCAGCAATGCTCTGTCCTACGGATGGTTTCTCTGTGACAACTAATCGGTACAAAGATTTCACTCTCCTTTATAAATTTTATTTCTGGGGCTTGTAGCTTTGAAACAATAGTGATAGAATACTATCAAGATAACAACAAGGAGGATGCCGTGATGATTATTAAGCCATCCACCGCATTGCGGAATGAATACAGCTCCATCTCTGATATGGCCCACGAGGAAGACGTGCCTATCTATATCACCAAAAATGGCGAAGGCGATTTGGTTGTTATGAGTATCGAAGCATTTGAACGCCGGGAAGAAATCTGGAGGCTGCGGGCAAAGCTGGCTGCGGCAGAACACGCTCGTGTGTCAGGACAGTCTGCTATTTCTATGGAGGAATCCCGCAGCCGCTTGGAGGCGATCTATGGGCAGCAAGCATAGATTGGACATTCTTTCCACAGCACAAGCGGAGATGGAGGAAATCGCCCGGGTACACATGGCCCTTTCCGGGCCGCAATCCGCCCGCAGCATAACAGACAAAATCTATGACGCGATGGAGCAGCTGACACGCTTTCCGTTTTCCGGGCCTCCAGTGCGTGATGCCCAGTTGAATGCCGCAGGATATCGCTATATCCTGGCGGGAAAATATCTGGTTTTCTACCGTCTGTTAGGGGATACGGTGGTGATCTACCATATCGCCCACGGTGCGTCAGACTATCCTAAATTACT
>CAJUAC010000220.1 GCA_910583885.1 uncultured Oscillospiraceae bacterium
TTCCCTATGACGTGCTGATCAAAGAATACAATTCCTCCTATTCGTCCGCGCGGGCCGCGCTGTTGGACGCATGGGAGGATTTTCGTATGCGCCGGAAATGGTTCGTGGACGATTTCTGCCAGCCCACCTACGAGGTCTGGCTGGCTGAAGCTGTGGCCCTGGGGCGCGTCAATGCACCGGGCTTCTTTGCCGATCCCCTTATCCGGGCCGCATGGTGCGGGGCGCGGTGGATCGGTCCCGTTCAAGGAAGCCTTGACCCGCTGAAAGAGGCAAAAGCGGCGGTGCTGCAGATCCAGCACGCGCTCAAAACCCATGAGCAGGTCACCCGCGAGACGGGCGGAGGCGATTGGGACGAGAATGTGGAGCAGCTGACGGCGGAGAACGCGAAGCTGGCCGCTGCTGGTGGCGGGAGCGTCCGCATGGAGGTTGACCCTAACGAAAAAGACGATGACGAAGGAGGAGATGGGAACAATGCCTAACCCGTTCAAAACGCCTTTTGGCCGAGGCGGAGCTGCGGCCAAAGTGGTCAGTATCAACCGAGGGCCCTATGTCATGGAGATGGCGGACGGCGAGAACGCAGAGCTTACCATGTATGGGGAGATCGTTGAGAGCCAGCCTATTAACTGGTGGACAGGCGAGCTTATTGAGGGGAGTTATATCATCCAGTCCGAGTTCCTGGAGGACTTGAAATCTCTGGCCGGAGCCAAGACCCTGACGATTCGCATGAACAGTGTCGGCGGCGACGCGGGCGTGTCCATCCTGATTCACAACCGGCTCCGGGAACTGGCCACCCAGGGGATGGAGCTGACCTGCATTGTGGACGGCGTGGCTATGTCCGGCGGCTCCCTTATCATGAGCGCCTGCGACACGGTTTTGGTCAATCCCGCCAGCATCGTCATGATCCACAAGTGTTGGAGCTCCCTGTGGGGTGGCTACAATGCGGATGAATTGAAGGAACTGGCGGCAAGAAATGAGGCCTGGGACAAAGCCCAGGTGTCCATCTACAAGCGCAAGTGCGGACTGTCCGATATGGTGATCTCCAATATGATGGCAAAGACCACCTACATGACCGGGACAGAGGCGGTGGAAAAGGGCTTTGCGAATAAAGTCCTGGAGGATGCCGCCCCCCTGGACATTGCCGCCAGCGCCGACGGGCGCAGTTTGTTTGTGCGCGGCCGTCAGTTCCATCTTACCCCGGGGATGTTCGCCCCGGACACGATTCCTACGGTCACACCCGAGGCGGCAGCCCCGGTTGAGGCAAATAATCAAAAGCCGGCGCAGACCGGCGGACAGAATGGAGGAAACATTATGGCAAAAACCCTTGAGGAGCTGCGGAAAGAGGATCCGGCTCTGGCCGAGCAGCTGATGGCTGAGGCCCGCGCCGCCGTGTCCGCGTCCGGCGCCCCTGCTGCTCCCGCCGCTCCCCCCACCCCCTCGGCCCAGGGCTCCGTGGACGTTGATCCCGTGCAGGCCGAGCGGCAGCGGCTCCAGGACATCGACGCCCTGGCCAGTGTGTTCGATGCGGAAACCATCAACGCGGCCAAGTACGGGGAGCACCGCTGCACCGC
>CAJUAC010000221.1 GCA_910583885.1 uncultured Oscillospiraceae bacterium
AACATTCTCCACCCGTTTCTGGATGAACTTCACACTGCAAGTCATGCCCTGCAGCAGTTCTTCCTGCGGCTCGTCAAAGGCGATCTTCACCGTATATGTAACGCCCTCTGTCCCCTGGGTCGGTACAAGGTTTTTCTCAACCACCCGCCCGGAGATCGTGTTGTCCGGGTCCGCCACAAACTGCAGCTCCACCGCCTGGCCAAGCTCAACGCCGCCTATGTCCTCCTGCGGGATCTCCGCTGCCACGCATTTCTCACCGCTGTCCCCAATCGTCACCACGGACTTCCCGGCGGGGACGGTATCCCCCTCGGTATAGCTCACCAGTGTGACGACCCCATCCGCCTTTGCGGACAGTGCGGGAGTAGCGAGCAATGCCTGGGCTGCGGACAATTCTGCATTGATGCTTCTGATCTCCGCCTGTGCGTTCTCAATAGCATTGTTCAGTGTTTCAACGGTAAGCGCGTCGATCTGGGACTGCGTCGCCTGGTTGGCCTCCGTCTTTGATACCTGCGCACTATGGTTGGTCTCCAGTGTCTCCAGGGCAATACGCTGGGTCTCCAAATCAAAGTTGGCGGTATTTATATCCTCTATCGCTTTCTCAATCTGGCCACTCAGTGAGTCAATCTTCTCTTCCTTGGCAGAAAGCGCATTGATCTGTGCTTGTAGGTTGTCAATCTGACTCTGTTTTTTCTGGATATCCTCAGCAATCTGGGCCGAGTCCTCCATGGCGTCAATCTGGTCGTTGACATTGGATATGCTGCGTTCTGTGCTTCGCCTCTGTGAGCGGAGTGAGGCGAGCTGGTCGGACGGATCGGCTGTGGCATCAATCTCAGCCTTCAGGCGGGTTTCGTCGGCCAGGAGGTTCTCCAGCTGCGCCTTCAGGACCGAAAGCTGCCCGTTATCTGCCGCTGTCTCCGGGAAGAGCTCCGTCTCCGGCTGCTGCGTGGGCGGAGGGTCCTCTGGCAGGTCCGGGGTCTGCGTGGGTTCTGTGGTTGGGTCTGGCGTGGGCTCTGGCGCAGGAGACGTTGTGGGGACCTGCTGCTGGGCAGCCTCCAACTCGGCAATCTGCACACGGAGCGACGCGATCTGCTGCTGCACACCTGACAGGTCCTGCTCCAGCCGCTGTAAGTAGCTGATTGTATTCTCAGCGTCCCTGATCTGACGCTCAATGTCATCCAACTGATCATACAACTCCCTGCGCTGCTGGACCAGGGCGGCGATCTGCTGGTCGCCGGCGGCAGCGGTGTTGCTCGCCTGCAGCCGCTCCATGTCCTTTTTCAGACGCGACATTTGGGCCATCAAATTCTGTAAATCAGCGGAGGCGGCGGTGCCATCCTGTGACATACTCACCTGCCGCAGTTCTTCCTGTAAAGAGACGACCTTCTCCTGAAGCTGGGCGACTGTGTGCTCCCCATTCTGAATCGCATTCTCAATCTCCCGTTTGGAACCCTCATAGGCCGTTTCCTGATCCTGCTGGCCCTGGGTCTGACTGAGCACGCCCTCCAGCTGCATCTTCCGCTTATTGTTCTGGGCATCCTCCAGCGCCCGCTGGGCTGCC
>CAJUAC010000222.1 GCA_910583885.1 uncultured Oscillospiraceae bacterium
TGAGAAGAGTTTTAACGGGTTTGAGTCTGTGGGGAATGCCTGGGCTTTTCTGGAGTTGTGTTGTAAGGCCTGCGGTGTGGAGATGCAGAACACGAGAGCGGAGATTGAGGGTATCCGCCAGCGTCAGGGACGTGTACTCGCTCAGGATGGAATCGGCCATGATGTCAGCCACAGCCTCCCGCCAGACCGCGTACCCGGCGTTCATCATGCCGTCCTCCGCCCCGCTGCCCATGCAGTAGCGGTCAAAGAAGCCGCCGCCCTCGATCTCGTTCTCACAGCAGAACAGGTGGGATATTTCATGGAGGAAAACACGGTGCAGCTCCGGCAGGGGGAAGTCGGTGTCTGCGCGTACCATCACGCCGTACTGCCCCTTGCCCCAAAAAGCCTGTGCCGCAAAGGTCTGGAAACAGCCCTCCGCCTTGTAGTCCTCGTCCAGGTTCTTCGGAAAATGCTCCCGGCAGAACTGCTCATAGACATCCAGCCCGTTTTCCGGGGTGAAGAACGCAAGGACTGTGTTGTCCCTTGTGATGCCGGAGTCAAGGGCTTCGTTGAAGAAGTCCAGGGCGTCAAAAAAGATGTCCCTCAGTTCCTGCTCCGTGTAGCGGCCCATATCCGCACCTCCTACTCCAGTTCTTCCCAGGGTTCCAGCCCCATCTCCTCCCAGGTGACGCCATAGGGGGCGCCCCCGGAGGTGTACCCGGCGATATAAAAGAAGCGGCCGTCCTGCTCCGGCAAGCTCTGCTGCTCCTGCGCCGCCAGCCTCGCCTTTTTCCGTTTCCGGGCGGCCCGCTTGATCGCCAGCTTCTCCGCCTCGGTTTTCTTCACCTTGGGCTTCGGCGGCTCCGGGAGGCCGTTCTTCTCGATCCGCTCCGCAAATCTGGCCTGTTTTTTCAGGAAAACATCATGGACGGTCTCATAGGACAGCCCCAGCCCACGGCCCTGTATCTTGGTAAAAGCCGCCTTTGCCAGCTTCTCCAGTTCCGCATCGGCGGGCATCCGCCCATGCTCTTTATAATGGGCGCAGACCACGCCGAACATGACCTCGGACAACTTCTGTTTCTGTTTTGCTTTCAGGTCTTTCCAGCCCCTCGCGCCCATATCCGCCACCTCCCGGCATTACTGTACCCATTGTAACATGGATACGGCATATCCGCCATAGGCTTTTGGAAAGCCGTTCAGACAAATGAGCGTCAGCCACAGGCAGATCATCAGGAGGACCAGAAGTTCAAGAAACCTTCGGGGGTCAATACGCATAGCCGCACCTCCTGTTCTACAAAAGGGTTTGCGGCTGGTCTCAGCCGCCAGCCGCAGACTGTTCCATCAGATACAGATGGCTCCGCTTAGACCGGCTCATCGTCCGACCCGTCAAAGCCATCCTCGTCCTCATCGTCAAGCCCAATGTCCTCCGGGAGGCCGTAGTCCTCGTCATCCTCCGAATAGTCGGCGTCCGGGTCCGGCTTGGCCTGTTCCTTCTTCCCGCCGCCCTTGGAGAACTTCGTATAGGCGAAGAAGCCGCCTCCGCCCAGCAGTGCCAGCACAAGGAGCAGGGCGGGCA
>CAJUAC010000223.1 GCA_910583885.1 uncultured Oscillospiraceae bacterium
GGAGGGGAACCCGGCGAACTGAAACATCTAAGTAGCCGGAGGAAGAGAAAGAAAGATCGATTCCCAGAGTAGCGGCGAGCGAAATGGGAGCAGCCCAAACCGGCGTAAATATACGCCGGGGTTCGGACCGCATTTATGACCGGGGAAGGCAGGGGAATGGCTTTGGGAAAGCCAGCCACAGAGGGTGAGAGCCCCGTACCCGAAGCCTGGGGCGGCATGGCGGGATCCAGAGTACGCCGAGACACGTGGAACCTTGGCGGAACATGCGGGGACCACCCCGCAAGGCTAAATACTACCCAGTGACCGATAGCGCATAGTACTGTGAAGGAAAGGTGAAAAGGACCCCGGGAGGGGAGTGAAAGAGAACCTGAAACCCTGTGTTTACAAACTGTGGGAGCACCATACGAGTGCAACCGCGTACTTTTTGTAGAACGGTCCGGCGAGTTGCGGGCTCTGGCAAGGTTAAATGCTTCAGGCATGGAGCCGAAGGGAAACCAAGTCTTAAGAGGGCGTAAAGTCAGAGGACGCAGACCCGAAACCGGGTGACCTACCCATGTCCAGGATGAAGCTGCCGTAAGAGGCAGTGGAGGTCCGGACCCACATCCGTTGAAAAGGGTGGGGATGAGGTGTGGGTAGCGGAGAAATTCCAATCGAACCCGGAGATAGCTGGTTCTCCCCGAAATAGCTTTAGGGCTAGCCCCATGGCTGAGTCTGCCGGAGGTAGAGCACTGAATTTCCTAGGGGGCGTCAAAGCCTACCGAAGAATATCAAACTCCGAATGCCGGCCAGATGCTCCATGGGAGTCAGACCGCACGAGATAAGTTGGGCGGTCGAGAGGGAAACAGCCCAGACCGCCGGCCAAGGCCCCAAAGTGCGCGCTAAGTGGGAAAGGATGTGGGGCCTCGAAGACAGCCAGGACGTTGGCTCAGAAGCAGCCATGCATTCAAAGAGTGCGTAACAGCTCACTGGTCGAGAGGCCCCGCGCCGAAAATGCCCGGGGCTCAAGCGCGCCGCCGAAGCCGCGGGGCTGCCAGCAGGCAGCCGGTAGGGGAGCATTGCTGGCGCGGGGAAGCGGCACCGTGAGGAGCCGTGGAGCGCCAGGAAGGGAGAATGCCGGAATGAGTAGCGAGAGGGGGGTGGGAATCCCCCCGGCCGGATATCCAAGGTTTCCAGGGTAAAGCTGATCTGCCCTGGGGGAGTCGGGGCCTAAGGCGAGGCCGGAGGGCGTAGCCGATGGACAACAGGTGGAGATTCCTGTACTGCGGCGCGGCAGAACTGTGGGGACGCATGCCGGAAGCGCGTGCCGGGGCCGGAGGGCCCGGCGCAAGCGAGGGAGGCGGCGGGCCGGAAAAACCGCCCGCCAAGCCAAGAGCGTGACGCGGAGCGAGCCGAGAGTAGCGAAGAGCGTGGGTGGCGTGCCGAGAAAAGCCGCTATTGCCCGCGCCGCACCCGTACCGTAAACCGACACAGGTGGATGGGGAGAGGATCCCAAGGCCGACGGGAGAAGCATTGTCAAGGAACTCGGCAAAATGGCCCCGTAACTTCGGGAGAAG
>CAJUAC010000224.1 GCA_910583885.1 uncultured Oscillospiraceae bacterium
GGAAGTGATCTCCCAACAGGAGGATGCCGCCGCTTTTCAGCGACATAAGGTACATCTTCAGCAGCAGATTGGAGTATAGAAGACCGTCCTGCATACTCTCCAAAATCATCATCGTCTCGCTGTTGAAGAAATATTCTTTCAGTTTGAGGTAGTAATAGCGCCTGTTCTCGGTCATAGGGAAAACTCCTTTGTAGAATGGCCTCTGCGGGCCGCTAGAGGGCCTTCCGGGGTGCTGGATAGGGAATGTATCAGGCCCCTATCGAGCCGCCCCCGGAAAGCCTTGCAAAATCAGGGCTTTTTAGGCCCTAAATGCGTAGAATCGTAGTAGCGTCTGCGCTGGCGCTCTGCCTCCTTCTTCCGGCGGGCCGCAGTAGCGCACTCCGGGCAGTATTTCGCCCGGTTGGATTTCGGCAGATAGTAACCGCCACAGAGGACACATTTCTTTCTGTCTGCCCGATGGAGTAGGGCGGCACACAGGCCAGCGTCCAGGGGCAGAACGGCAACGCAGAACCAGCGACATACCAGCGAATATGTGATGCTCTGCGGGCAGACACATTCCTCGCTATCGTCCAGAAGCAGACAATTCCCGCAATCATAATTGCAGCAGCTATGTACCAGCCTCCGGGCCGTCCGGTACTGCTGGTAGTTCATGTGCTGGATCACGGCTCATTCTCCACAATAGGTAGCTTGATGTAGATGTGATAGGGGGTATGGAGGGCTATCAGCTTCTTCTCCACCAGCCCAACGTCCTCCAACTCCCGAAGTGACTGCGCCACTGTGCTGGGAGTGCGGTCGATGATCTCCGCAATGATCTTGTTGTAGAACGCCAGATACCGCCGCCCCTGCTGGTCGGTCTGCGCGACCTCGGAGTTCAGCACCATATCCAGCAGGATCGCATAGACCTCTTTCGCCGTGAACCGAACATCCAGGTTCAGCAGGAACTGGGGAAGAACCAGGTAGGGCGGCAGGGTGGGGTCGCTGGTGATGTAATCAGTTTTCATTGTCGTGTCCTCCGTTTTCATTCTCCGCCTGCAACGCTTTCACTTCCTTGGAGAAAGCGATGATCGCCATATCCACGGCGGCGGCGCTGTCCCACACCTGACTGATCTGCAGCTGGGACATTTCGGCAAAATCGTCAGCATAGCCCTGGTACATCTTCATCCGGTCAAGGAATTGTTCAATAAACCGGGAAAATTCCCGCACAAGGCCGTCCAGGGATTCCTTTTTCTGCCGCTCCTTCTCTTCCTCCGTCCGGGTATCAACAGGCGGCTCATCAGACAGAGGGCGGGACAACGCGATTGCCTTTCGCCGCTCCCGCTGGTACTCCTGGTACTGCTCCACCGATTGCATAGTCCCCTCTGCCAGCATGGTGGCGGCTTCAACTTGTTCATCGTAGTGGAGCCGGGACAGCTTCAGAGCGGTGTCCTGGGTCATGCTGTGGGCCTCAACGATTCTCCGGGCATCCCTGGTCAGATTGTTGGCGATCTGAAGGAGGCGGCTGACCGCCCGCTTGCTCATGCCGGTTTTCTCTGCGGTGTCCTCGGCAAAGGA
>CAJUAC010000225.1 GCA_910583885.1 uncultured Oscillospiraceae bacterium
CACCGCCTGCTGCATATTGTGGGTCACGATAACAATAGTGTACCGCTCTTTCAGCCCCATTGCAAGCTCCTCAATTTTTGAGGTGGAAATGGGGTCCAGGGCGCTGGTGGGTTCGTCCATCAGCAGCACCTTGGGCTCCACGGCCAGGGCGCGGGCGATGCAAAGCCGCTGCTGCTGGCCCCCGGACAGGCCCAGGGCGTTCTTTTTCAGCCGGTCTTTCACCTCGTCCCAAATGGCCGCCCCCCGGAGGGACTGCTCCACAAGTTCATCCAGCTTGGCTTTGTTTTTGACACCGTGCGTGCGGGGGCCGTAGGCAATGTTGTCATAGATGCTCATGGGGAAGGGGTTGGGCTTCTGGAACACCATGCCGATCTCCTTACGCAGAGCGTTCACATCCAGTCCGGGAGCGAAAATGTCCGTATCTTGATACCGTACCTCTCCGGTAATCCTGACGCTGGGGATCAGATCATTCATGCGGTTCAGCGTTTTCAGAAAAGTGGACTTTCCGCAGCCGGAAGGGCCGATCAGAGCGGTGATGTTGTTCTCTGGAATCTGGATATTGATATTTTTCAATGCCTGGGCGCTGCCGTACCACAGGCATAGATTTTTTGCGGTAATTGCGTTGTTCATAGCGCCCTCCTTTTCTTGAAGCAGCGGCCCACCAGGGCGGCAGTCAGGTTGACCGCCAGCGTCAGGAGCATCAGGATCGCGGCGATGGCAAAGGCTACGCCAAACTCTCCCTGCTCCTTCGCGTAGACATACAGCGCCACGGTGAGGGTGGCCCCCGGACTGGTCAGGCCGGTAAAAAAGCCGTTCAGCGCATGGGCAAAGCCCGCCGTAAACAGCAGCGCCGCCGATTCACCCAAAATGCGCCCCACCGACAGGATACAGCCGGTGATGATGCCGTCTGCGCACCCAGGCAGTACCACGGTGCGGATGACCCGCCACTTCCCGGCTCCCAGGCCAAAGGCCCCCTCGCGGTAGCTCTGGGGCACAGTTCTCAGGCTCTCCTGGGTCGTTCGCATGATGGTGGGCAGGTTCATGATAACCAGCGTCAGCGCACCCGCCAGCAGAGAGGTTCCCAACACGCCGGTAAACACCAGCATCCCCACAAGGCCGTAGATGATGGACGGGATGCCGGAGAGGGTCTCCGCCGCGTATTCGATGGCGGAGACCAGACGCTGATTCGCGGCGTACTCGGTCAGGTAGACCGCCGCCCCCGCCCCTACGGGCAGGACAATCAGCAGGGCGGCGAGGATGATGTAGATGGTGTTCAGAATGTCCGGCAGGATGCCAATGGTGTCCGACAGGTAGCTGGGTCTGGAGGTCAGCAGCTCCCAGGACAGGTTGGGGAGGCCCGCAGCCAGCACATAGCCTATAAGGAACAGCACCAAAGCGCATACCAGCAGGGCCGACAGGATACACAGCAGCTTCATCGCAACCGTATAAGCCCTCCGAGATGGGGAAATTGGTCTATCCACAATCATTACCCCTTCTTGTCCCTCTTGAGGAAGAAATTCAGCGCGGCGTTGATCAGCATAATGAACAGG
>CAJUAC010000226.1 GCA_910583885.1 uncultured Oscillospiraceae bacterium
AGATGCTGCCCATATCTGATTTTCCTACCCACACATTCTACCGAAGCCTCCCATTATTCAGTATTTTTCTCTGCCATACAAAATCAAGAAACTCAAAAAATCCGAAACAAATAAGAAGGATGAGCTATGGCAAATTGTTGAAACATCTGATACCTCAGGCAGTCCACCAACAGAATAAAACTAAAGGAGCTGATTGAGAAATCCCCAATCAGCTCCTTTTAGATTGTTTTTGTGTAATCGTCAAATCTCGTAGCAAGGAAACGAGCCGCAGCGCTGAATGGCATCAGCACTGCGGCTCATTGAAGTTACAAAATCCGGCAGGAGTCTGGGGCGTTATCGGGGAGCAGCTTTTCGGCCCAGTCACAATCAGTCAAAAACAGCTTCGGTGCCTGCTCCAGCACCCAGAGCAGATATCGGTAGGGATCCAGCCAGTTCTCCTTGGCGGTCTCGATCAGACTGTAGATCATAGCACTGGCCTGGGCGCCCAGCGGGGTGTTGGCAAAGAGGAAATTCTTCCGTCCGATTACAAAAGGCTTGATACTGCGCTCGGCCCGGTTGTTGCTCAGCTCCAACCGCCCGTCCTCCAAATAACGCAGGAGGTACGGCCACTGTTCTCTGAGATAGTGCAGTGCCTTGCCCAGCGCAGATTTTGGGGCCACAGAGCCTGAAATGGAATCAGCCCATGCCAAAAGCGCGTCTAAAATCGGTTTTTCCTCTTTCAGACGCTGTTTTGTCCGCTCCTCCGGGGAGAGTCCTTTGAAGCGCTCCTCCCAGGCGAACAGCTGATTGCAGTAGTCCAGTCCAGTGAGCGCCGCCGTGCCCTCCCGCTTGTCCGGCGGCAGAGCGTTAAGCGCCTCATCGAACTTCCTCCGGGCGTGGGCCCAGCAGCCAACCACCTGGATATCCTCCGGCAGCTTGTGGTAGCCCTGATAGCCGTCCGCATGGAGATAGCCAGAAAAGCCCTCCAGGAACTTCGCCGCGTGCTCAGATTTCCGGCTGGGCTGGTACTCATAGAGTACGATGGGATGCTCTGCGTCCCTGCTTGTCCGGTACAGCCACATATAGCTCTTGGTCTGGGCCTTCTTTCCCGGCTCCCGGAGCACCTGGAGGGTGGTCTCATCCGCATGGAGCACCTCGCGCTTCACCAGCCGCCGGTGCAGCACATCATACACCGGCTTCAGCCAGTCCTCCGCCGCCCGCAGCACCCAGTTGGACATAGTCTGCCTGGAGAGCTTGAGGCCCTGCCGTCCCCACTCCTGCTCCTGCCGGTATAGTGGACTGGCCATGACGAATTTCTGTGTCATGATGTGGGCGATGGCCTCCGGCGACGCAAAGCTGCCGGGGATCACGGCGGGCTCCCTGGGCGTTTTCACAATGGGCGTGGACACATCCTCTTTCTCAGCGTCAGTCTCCTCATTTTTCTCGCAGTTTTTGCAGGCATAGGTGTAGTACACATCCTGGCGCAGGACCGCCTTGGCCGGGACTAGTACCAGAGTCTCCCGTACCTCCTTGCCGATTTCCTGCATCGTCTCCCCGCACGGG
>CAJUAC010000227.1 GCA_910583885.1 uncultured Oscillospiraceae bacterium
TTTCACAGAACAGGACGCATGGCAGCTCTGCGAGAAAGCGGGGCTGCTTTCGCCTATCTACGCCTTCACCGACCGGGGTGGGTGCTGGTTCTGCCCCAACGCCAAGATGTTGGAGCTGCGCCACCTCTACGACCACCACCCGGACCTGTGGGCCAGGATGCTGGCCCTCCAGGCCATCCCCGGCAAGACCACGGAGAAGTTCAACCGCACCCAGAAGTTCTCGGACATCGACGCCATGTTCCGGCAGGAGGACGGCGAGACAGCGCCCAGACAGGCAGCGGCATAGTCGGGGATTGTTGGTATTGCCCGGTTTTCACAGTCCATTGTTGTTGGGTATCGTGATAGCTTTTCCCGGTAAAGGCTGGTATCGTTGCTGTCAGCACTGCCACAAGATCATGATGAGGAGGACGAGCGAAATGACGAAGTACGAACGCCACCCCGCGCCGGAAAAGCTGCTGTTGCAGATCACCACGGAAGCGGTCAACCTGCTGGCCCTGGGGACCCAGGAGAAGCCCGCAGACGTATCCTTGTTGGAGACAGGCGCGGCCCTGACTGCCAAAGCCTGGGGGCTGTCCCAGGAGCTGGCGGTCAGCAGTACCGCCCTGATCCGGCGCCAGAAGGAACTGCTGGCGACCACCAGCGGCAGGGCCGCCCTGCCGGACGAACAGCTCCTGGAGTGCTACGATGGTCCCATGACCGCCGAACTGCTCTGGGGCCTGTTCGAGACCGCTGTCCGGCTGGACGATGCCCAGGAACGGGCCTCCATCCACCAGATGGCGCTCCTGCTGGCGGACGCCTTGGACTTCGATGAGTGGCTGGAGCGGAACGGGCTGGAAGCAGCAGACAAATAGAGCAGGATAGTGTGAGCGGGGGCTGTTCTAACAGACGGCCTCCGCCGCAATGCGAAGGGAGGTATGTTATGAGCAAATATCAGGAATTTGACGCTCAAATATTTGAGGCCACCAAGATCATGATCGGTTTTTCCCTGACAGATGGACAGAAAACCGAGCTGCTGAAGATCGCCGGCGAGATCGAAGCCGCCTGTCAGGACGGCAGTCTGAGCAGCGATGAGCGCCAGCGGCTTTGGGATACCATGGCGGACTGCGGCCTGGAACTGCCCCAGCCCCCTGCGGAGCCGGTGGTGGACGAAGCAAAACTGCAGGAGCGTCTGGCCCAATATATGGAACTGGAACTGTTTCAAATGGATATTGGGGAGTTGATCTGCGACTATAAGGCCCAGGGGCTTCCAGTGCCAACCATGGAACAGCTCCGGGATGAGGCCGCCGCCGAGGCCCGGAAGTGTCTGGAGACCATGATGGTCTGTGAGGCCAAGGGCCATCTGTGGAAAGAAAAAGCCGACCCGGAGAACGGGACCAGCACCCTGTCCTGCCGCCGCTGCGGGGCGGAAGAACACCTGCGGTGGTGAAAGGGGGTGAAACTATCATGAACACAAAATACGAGATCACGGACCTTGCCCATGAGAAGTATCCCTTCCTCCACCGCATCCGTGCCCTGCGGGACATCGGCA
>CAJUAC010000228.1 GCA_910583885.1 uncultured Oscillospiraceae bacterium
TGGCTTTCGGGGTACGGTAATTGCCGATAGCCAGGGAAGCGCCGTTGTCAAAGCGGATGGAAATATCGCTTGTCCCCCGCCACTTGCCCCGGCAGGGGGAGGTTTCGATCTTGCCCGTGGTACAGCCGAATGTCCGGGCGATCACATCTATCCTGTCCTGCAAGGGCAGCTTTTCATAGCCCTTGGCGATCTCCACGGCCTTTTTCTCCAACTCCGTTAAGGGCGGGGCAGTAGTCTCCGGCGTGTCCACTTTTTCAGGAACAGAACTTTCCGGCTGGGGCGTGTCGGTGGTCTGCGCCGCTTCCGGCTGGGCGGCTGGCTCGTAGCCGTTGGCGGCGTATTCCTCCACGGTCATACCGGCTGCGGCGGCTTCCTGTGCGATCTCGGCCTCCACCTGCTTTTTGTACTCCTGCAAATCCACGTCGAAGTCGGCCAGGCGGGGCGGCTCCGGCAGCTGATACTGGCCCTGATTGAGAAGCGGGCGGCACTGGCGCACATAGTCCAGAACGGCGTTGAAGTAGGCGGTCTGCTCCGGCATCAGGTTTTCCCCGGACTGTAAGGGCCGCTGGGCCTCCCGTTCCATAGCGGAGAGGTTACAGTGCAGTTTCAGATAGGGGACGAACTCGCCCAAGATCATGTCCCGTTCGGCCTTGTCCGCCTCCCATGCCTCCGGCCCCTCATGGTGAAGCACATGGTTTTTCCAGCTTTCGGACTGTGCGTAATACTCATGGTAGCCTTGGATATGCTCGATCAGGGAACCGTCCCCGTCGCCAAAGTCCTGCCGCCCCTCGTAGTTGTCCGCCTTGCCGTTCATGGTGAAGTCGATGCGGAACTTGGTCTTGTCATAGCCCGGTTCGTCCTGCATGGCGTCGTCCAGGGCCTTGAAAACGACATCCGCTTGGGAAAGGGGCAACTGCTCCCCATCCCGCAGGTCGGCGCTCTCGCTCCAAATGACCGTCACAAGCGGCTCGGCGTCCGGGTCAAGGAGAATTGGGGGCGCTTCCGCGATCTCACGCTCCACCCGCATTTGCACCGAAGCGTCCACATGGCCGTGCTGTATCTCAAAGCCGTCCTCGCACAGCTCATTGATAAGGTCGGCAACCTTGTGATAGTCCCGGATAACATTGGCATAGTCCACGATCAGGCGGCGTTCCCCGTTGCCCAACCGCTGGCCGTCGCGCTCGGCAAAGTCGATCAGGGCGTTGGCCTGCTGCTCCGGGGTGGCCCCCGGCATGAAAGGCTTGTCGTTGATAAGCCCGTCCAGCCCGTTCCAGATGGGCGGGGCCTGCTCCTGCCGGGCCTGCCGCTCCTGCTGAAGCTGGGCAAGGTGGCCGTCGATCTTGGTAATCAGGTCGTTGGCCGTGGCCCGGATGGTTTCAAGGGAGGCTTTCAGCTCGGACAGCTCCTTGCCGGAACTCCAACCGGCCACATAGCCGAACGAGTAATCCGACGTGTCCAGCCCGTAGTGCTGGCAGACGGCGTAGGCCACGCTCTCGGCCTGCACCTCGCGGGT
>CAJUAC010000229.1 GCA_910583885.1 uncultured Oscillospiraceae bacterium
GCGTGATAGACGGCGGTGGAGACATCCTGCATGGGCCAGGTCTTCCAGCCGTCAGCATCCACGGTGGAAACCTCCCGCTTGTCGAAGTCCAGATCGAACACGCCGGTAATCTTATCAGGCGTCTCTATCCGCAGTGCCAGCAGCTGGTCATACTGCTCGGCGGTGACCGGCTCCATTCCAGCGAAGGCGCTCGTCTGGAGCGCGGCGATCCCCGGCCCCTGCTCCTCACGCAGATACCGGCGCAGGAACTTGGCGATCTCCAGGATATCCTCCGTCCTGTCCAGCTGGAAGAACGACCTTTCTCCATTCTCCCGAACACAAAACGCCGTATACTTTCGGGCCGCTTCCTCCGCCGCCCGTGCTTCAGCTTCCTCTTTGTCGAGGCGGGTACGGATCGCCTCCTGTGTCTCACGCGGGACTAACGCCTCATACATGTCCAGGAGCACCCCCTGCATCCGTTTCTCCACGGTGGTGCCCTGCTCCACCAGTACAGAGGAGAGGGCGCTCAGCTTATCCTCCTGGAACCATACGTCCAACTGCACATAGTTGCTCATACGCCGCCCTCCTTCTCATGCTCCGTGGGGGCGGACGCCGGTTTGAGCGCAGCCGCCTTGGGCTGGTTGGGACGGGGCGGACGCTTAGGCCGGGTGGGCGCGGACTTGGCGTCCAGATACTCCCGCAGCGGCTCAGGCACCGTCTGCTCATAGAGCAGACGCAGGGCCTCGTCCATCTTCTTCTGCACTGTGGTGTTGTCTTTTTTCAGATAGAACACCAGCGCCTCCATCTTCTCGCTGTTGAAGGACAGCTTGATTTCGTTATTTTCCATTCCATCATCCCTCCTACATGATGTGTCCCATTTGGAACAGGGCAGACCCATCCAGACTCTCCGCGGGGGCGGCGGCTATGGTCATCTGGTAGGGACCACTCAGCCAGCGAACGCCGCGCTCATCCAGGAACCTGTCCCCGGTCCGGTTCATGATCTCCAGGTCGAAGTCAGAAGCGTCGACCGTCCCAAGCGCGGAGGGCAGGCCCCGCCCCACATAGACCACGCAGAGGGTGGCCCAGTTTGTGATCTCCGGGTGATCCCGAACCGCACCCTGGTACACCGCGGACTGTTTGACAGCCTCAGCGTCTGTAACAGAGCCAGAGACAAAACCGCTTGCCCAGTACGGCCCGGCGTCTCCGCCCAGAGCAATGTGGGTGAAGCGGATGGGCATCTGAGCGGTCATGCGCACCAGCGACCGCTCCGCCTCATCTCGGGCAAGGTCGAGTCTGTTGCTCTTGCCAGCCCAGGGCAGGTGGGACGCCATGTCCTCCAGCAGTTCCCGTACCACGTTGATCTGTCGGCGGCGGTCGTCGCCGGTGTCCTCCAGCACAGTCACGAAGTTCCGCAGATTCTGAATGGTTCCCCTCTGCAATTGGAGGGGGGTGGGCACAGCCGCCGCGCTGCCGCTGGCCTGTTCCAGCTCACGGTCGAACTGCTCCATCAGCTTCGGATCGGGGACCTGT
>CAJUAC010000230.1 GCA_910583885.1 uncultured Oscillospiraceae bacterium
TTTTGAGCGGCCTGGGTTCCAGCAGATGCTGGAGGATATACGGCGGGGCGCGGTGGACTGTGTGATCGTCAAGGATCTGTCCAGGTTCGGGCGTGAGTACATTGATACGGGACGCTATATTGAGCGGCTGTTCCCGGCTCTTGGGGTGCGCTTTATTGCGGTGAATGACCATTATGACAGTTTGAGAGGGGACGGGCAGGGGGACGAGATTCTGGTTCCTTTTAAGAACCTGATCAATGACGCTTACTGCCGGGATATTTCGGTGAAGATCCGGAGCCATTTGGAAGTGAAGCGGAGGAACGGGGAGTTTATCGGCGCTTTTGCGCCTTATGGGTATCAGAAGGACGGTGAGGACCGCCATAGGCTTGTGGTTGATGCTTATGCGGCCGGGGTGGTGCGGGATATTTTCCGTATGAAGCTGCACGGCATGAGCCAGGATGCCATTGCCGGGAAGCTGAATAGGGACGGTATCCTTTCTCCGATGGAGTATAAGAACAGCCGGGGTATCAATTTCCGGACGGCGTTCCGGGTGAAGGCGGCGTCCGGGTGGAGCCCGGTGGCGGTGAGGCGTATTCTGGAAAATGAGGTCTATATTGGAAATCTGGTGCAGGGGAGGCAGTCCACGCCGAACCATAAGGTGAAGAAATCCATACGGAAGGATAAAGGGGACTGGGTGAGGGTTGAGAAGAACCATGAGCCGGTGGTCAGCGAGAGGGATTTTGCGGTTGTTCAGAAGCTGCTGGGGATGGATACGAGGACGGCGCCGGACAGGGAGGGCGTGTATCTGCTGTCCGGGATTGCCGTGTGCGGGGACTGCGGGGCCCCGATGGTGCGGAAGGTGTCTTCGGTGAATGGGAAGAGGTATTGTTATTATATCTGTTCCGGGCATAAGGCGGGCGGGAGCTGCGGCCCTCACCGGATTCCGGTGCAGGCGCTGGAGGATGCGGTGTTTGTCCTGTTGAAGAGGCATATAGGGTGTATCCTGGATCTGGAGAGGGTGCTGGAATATGCGGGGACGGTGCCGTTTAGGGACTTGGATGTCCGGAAGCTGGAGGAACGGCGGGAGAAGCTGTTAGGCGAGGCGGAGAGGTGCCGGGAGCTGCGTATGATGCTTTATGAGGACATGAAGGACGGGGTGATCACGAAGGAGGATTATGTGGAGCTCCATGCCGCGTATGAGGCCAGGGGGAAGGAGGCGCAGGAGGCGGCAGGGAAGGCGGAGAGGGAGATCCGGGCTGTCCTGGAAGGGGATGAGGACAAGTACCGGTGGATTTCTTATTTTAAGGAGTATCGGGATATCGGGGAGCTGACCAGGAATGTGGTGGTGGCGCTGATTTCGGAAGTGCGGGTGTATGACAGGGAGAATATTGAGGTTGTGTTTGATTTTGCGGACCAGTACCGGCAGGCTTTGGAATATGTGGAGGGCAGGGAGTGTCCGGGGCCGGAAGGGGTGTCTGCCGGAAGGGAGGCGGTCTGACATGGCAAGGAAGAGCAGGAAGAAGCTGAA
>CAJUAC010000231.1 GCA_910583885.1 uncultured Oscillospiraceae bacterium
GCCTGGGCCACGATATACTGGTCCTCCACGTCGGCGGTCATGTAGACCACCTCGTCAGTGACCCGGCCGGTCTCATGGTCCACCTTGCGGAAGGGGGCTTCAATGAAGCCGTACTCATTGATCCGGGCATAGGTGGACAGGTAGTTGATCAGGCCGATGTTGGGCCCTTCAGGGGTCTCAATGGGGCACATGCGGCCATAGTGGCTGTAGTGGACGTCACGCACGTCCATGCTGGCCCGCTCGCGGCTCAGGCCGCCGGGGCCCAGGGCGCTCAGGCGCCGCTTATGGGTCAGCTCAGCCAGGGGGTTGGTCTGGTCCATGAACTGGCTGAGGGGGCTGGAGCCGAAGAACTCCTTGATGGCAGCGGTGACGGGGCGGATATTGATGAGGCTCTGGGGCGTGACGATATCCAGGTCCTGGATGGTCATGCGCTCCCGGATGACACGCTCCATCCGGGAGAAGCCGATGCGGAACTGGTTTTGCAGCAGCTCGCCCACACACCGCAGGCGGCGGTTGCCCAGGTGGTCAATGTCATCCTTGGCCGCCAGGCCGTGGCCCAAAGCGTTCATATAGTTGATGGAGGCCAGGATGTCGTCTACAATAATGTGCTTGGGGATCAGCTCGTCAATGTGGGAACGGATGGCCTCTTTCAGCTCCGCGCCCTGGTACTGGCCCAGCAGCTCCTGGAGGACGCTGAAGCGGACCCGCTCCTTGATGCCGCACTCGGCCAGGGGGTCGAAGTCCACATAGCTGCTCAGATCGCACATGTGGTTGGAGAAAATCTTCATGGGCTTGCCGTCCACGTCCACGACCACCTCGTTGACGCCGATGGCATCCAGCTCCCGGGCCTCATTCCGGGAGAGGACGTGGCCGGGCTCGTGGAGGATCTCGCCGGTGGCGGGATGGACCACAGGCTCCAGAAGGGTGCGCTCCGCAGTGCGCACCCACAGGGCCAGCTTCTTGTTGAACTTATAACGGCCCACCATGCTCAGATCGTAGCGGCGGGGGTCAAAGAACAGGTTGTTGATGAGGGCCTCGGCGGAGTCCACCGTGGGGGGCTCGCCGGGGCGCAGCTTCCGGTAGATCTCCAGAAGGGACTCCTCATAGGTCTTGCAGGCGTCCTTCTCCAGGGTGGCCAGGATGGTGGGGTCATCCCCGAAGTAGGACAGGATCTCCGCGTCAGTCCGCAGGCCCACGGCACGGATGAGGCAGGTGACAGGCAGCTTGCGGTTTTTGTCGATACGGACCCAGAACAGCTCGTTGGTGTCTGTCTCATACTCCAGCCAGGCGCCCCGGTAGGGGATGATCTGGGAGGTGAGGATGGGCAGGTCAGTCTTGACATCGACCTCTTTGCCGTAGTAGATGCCTGGGGAGCGGACGATCTGGGAGACTACCACGCGCTCAGCGCCGTTGACAATGAAGGTGCCGGACTTGGTCATCAGGGGGAAATCCCCCATGAAGATCTCCTGCTCCTTGATCTCCTCGGTCTCCTTGTTGCGCAGGCG
>CAJUAC010000232.1 GCA_910583885.1 uncultured Oscillospiraceae bacterium
CCGCCACCGCCACCAAGACCCGCACCCAAAGAGCTGCCTGTGGCCTGCACTGTACCGCCGTAAATGGTAACATCCCCGCCTCCGCCGTTGATGTTGTTCGCGCCGTCGCCGATCCCCGCGCTACCGCTACTGACCGCACGAGCATAAGATGTTGCTGTAACGCTGCCGCCATAGATGGTGATGCTGTTCGCGTTGCCACCAGCTCCATCCATGCCGCCACCGCCGCCGATGCCCGCGCTGGCATTATTGTTGCTGTCAGTCGTGCCTGTGGCATTCAGCGTGCCGGTGCCGCCGGTCTGGGCGTAGATGGTCAGGCTGTTGCCAGTAGTCACCACAATGCCCTTTTCCGCAGTGAGGTTGTAGCCGTCCGCCAGGATCAGGTTCACCGCTCCGCTGACGGTGACGGGTTCGGAAATGGTGACGGTGCCACTGACAGTGCACCAGCCCGCAGTCCATTCTATTGCCTCGGTGCTGTTTTCAACGAGGGTACAGGTTTCGGCTTTGCTCTCATAGGTCACTTGGCTGCCCGTCCCAGGACGCTTCCTGATATTCGACAGATTCCGTTATTGGGTCGGGGTCGTTGGACCCGTCTAACGCCTCTTGCAGCTCATAACAGCGGGACAGGTCGATCTGCTCCTGTTCGTCCTCCGTCAATTCCCGATAGCGAGCGAGGATTTGGTCAAGCTACGCCCGCACCTCGTCCGCATTATCCTCCGTCACTTTACCCGGCAAGGCGGCGATCAAGTCCTCAATGGGACAGATACGGCAGACAAACCCGCAGGGCTGGCCCTCGGCGGGAGCGGTGTAGCCGCAGTCCTCCGTATGCTCCCGGTGATGGGGACAGAGCGTGGGGTCTGCCTCCGCCGCCAGCGCCCAGGTGGGGCATAGGCTCAGGTACAGAGCCAGAGCGGTGATGATGCTCAATATTCTGCGTTTCATTAGGACATTCTCCTTGGAAATAGATATTGAATTTATTCTCCCTATAAAATGCATCTCACGGTGGAACTGTTGACAAAGTGCCTGAAATATAGATCAAGCAAGGAAAAAGACGCCTTTCGGCATCACACTGAGTGATTAATCATTCTTTTGAGGTTCAAGGCCGCGGCGTAAAGGAGACAGTGGTCCTCCGCTGCCTCTAAACCTCGCCGCAGGAGACGCGTCAGGTTGTGTCCCCATTTCTGTGCGGCAAAAGTACCCTCACACCAGATCTGCCGCTGCTTCAGCGCCTCCCGGTAATCCGGCTCCCATCGCCTGGAGAAATGTTTTTGAACAACCGTCTTGAAATAACTGTCCTGGAGCTTTCTGGCGCCGGCCTTGTCCGTCTCATTCAAACATTTCTGCCGCAAAGGACAGCTGCCGCAGTCTTTCTTTTCCGCCCAGTATTCCCAGAACAGCCCGCTGCCACTTCGATACAGCCGCTTGCGCCGCAGTTCTTTCCCGTTAGGGCACAAGTATACGTCCCGCTGTTCGTTATAGGTGAATGCATCCCGCTTCAG
>CAJUAC010000233.1 GCA_910583885.1 uncultured Oscillospiraceae bacterium
GGTCTTGTCCCGCAGGTGATAGTTGCTCATGACGGTGTAATTCTGGGTGCGCTCCACACGAAAAACTGCCATTGTATCCTCACTCCAAATTCATAAAATTTCAGGCTGGGAAACAGGACATCCTGTCTCCCAGCCTCTTGATTTAGTTATAAACAGGGTTGCGTAGCCCCAGATCTCGTAATGGCCGACACTGTAGGCGTTCTGGCGGCAGCTGTCGCCGGAGTTGCCCTCCACAGTGTAGACCACGCCATTTTCCACCCGTTCCACGATGCCCACATGGTCAGGCACATCGTCCTGCGGCCCGGAGGAACCTTTTTCGTCCCAATCGAAAAATATTAGGTCACCGGGGCGCGGTTCATAGCTGCCGTCCTGCCACTGTCCCCGATCCTTGAACCAATTGGAGCCGCCTGTACAGCCCGCGAACTTGGGAATTACCCCGGCGTCGATGTAGCCGCACTCGTTGGCGCACCAGCTCACGAAACAGGCACACCACTCCACCCGGCTGTTGAAGCCGTACCAGCTCCAGTAGGGCTGACCGCCCACATTACCCACCTGGGACAGCGCTACAGCCACGATCTCACCGCTGGAACCGTATAGGAGGCTGTTCCACATGGCGCGTATCTCCTCCGTCAGCAGCTCGTCCAGGGCGGCGTTCTGCTGATCTGTAAAAGCGTAAAACACCCGCATATCATCTGGGGTTCGGGGCGTAACCGTGATGGTCAACACCTTCTCCGTCCAAGCGGGGGTATCGCCCTCGGCTGGATGATCTATGTCCGTCTCCGCCGTGGTGATTTTCGTCATATCCCAGAATACCATCCGCAGTTTCTCAACCGTATCCGGGTCCAGAAAAGCCGCGGACGCTCCATCTGCCGCTCCGGCAGTCTTAGCAGCGAACACCGCAAACACATCCGCCCAAGACGGTGGGCGGCCCTGGATCTCCACCCGGTCATAGGTTCCACCGTTCTGGAGGGCGGACAGCCTGTCTGCATACTCGCTGTTGATCTGGGCGATTGCCAATGTAGGGGATACCGCATCCGGGGAACCACTATCCGCGAAAAAGATACCGAAGGGCGAGGTGATGAGCAGGCCCACGATACAGATCAGCACCACCACCACGAGTACCACCCAGCCCCCGGCGGCGATGGCGGCGATCAATTCCTGCGTGGCCGCAATGGCCGCTTTTATCGCCGCCACGGTGGCTTTCGCCGTGGCCTTGGCGGTGGCCGCCGCCGCTTTTGCTGTGGCACGGGCGGTCTGTACGGCCCGCTGGGTGGCCTTTACGGTGGCCTGGGCGGATCTCTGGGCGGTCTTGACCGTCTGCTGGGCAGTTTTCGCCGTCCGCTGGGTGGTCTTGACGGCTTGCCTGGAGGAATGCTCCGCTATTTTGATAGTCTGACGGGCTGTGCGCTGGGTAGTCTTTCTCCCGGAGCGTACCGTTTTGATGATCGTCCGCCCGCCCTCCCGCATAGGCCGGGTGTCCGGTTCCCC
>CAJUAC010000234.1 GCA_910583885.1 uncultured Oscillospiraceae bacterium
ATGTTGGCCCCAACAAGGGCATCTACAAAACGGACGAATATGGCCGCATTGTACTCTCTGATTTGAAGCCGGGCACGGTTATTACCGCGAAAGAAACCGCCACAGTGGACGGGTTCGTGCTGGACGGTACACCGAAGTCCATTGAGATCAAGGAGGGTGAGACACAGACACTGACCTTCTACAACGTCCCCATCGGAGGGTTGGAACTCATTAAGGTCTCTGAGGCGGACAAGTCCCAACGCATCGAGGGCGTGACCTTTGAAATTCGGAAGATGGATGGCGCTCTGGTGGACACCGTGACCACCGGGGACCGGAGTCGGGTCCATGTTTCCCTGGACGCAGGCGATTACTACTGTGTGGAGGTCGAGGCAGCTGAAGGGTTTAAGCTCGACAGCACGCCCCACTACTTTACTATTAAGGACAACGAAACTACCACGCTGACCGTGACTAACGCCCCCTTCAGTGGGATTATCCTCCATAAAATCGACAGTGTGACCGGCTTAGGAATTTATAATGTGAAGTTTTTGGTCTATGACCAGAACAAGAATCCCATTGGCGAGTACACCACGGACGATGGCGGGTATATCTACATCGACGACCTCACCGTACAGGGCAAGGGACGGCTTTATATTCGTGAATTAGAGGCGGCCCCCGGCTATGAGCTGGACAAGGAGTACAAGACCGTCTATGTCCAGCCGGGCAAGACCATTGAGATAGAGTGGCAGAACACCCCCATCACCGGGCAGTTCCAGATCCACAAGTTTGCCGCCGAGTACAACGAGGTTACCGGCACACCCGCCGGAGCTCCCCTCCAGGGCGCTGTGTATGAGATCAGCGAGGCCCGCAGCGGCAAAGTAGTGGATTATATCACCACCGACGCCCGCGGCGTGGTTGCCTCCAAGCCGTTGCCGTTAGGCCGGTATAAAATTGTTGAGGTGACCGCTCCCGCCTACTGGCAGGTCAGCGGGAAAACCTTTGTCGTCCTGCGCCGGGAGCAGCTGCTTATTGACCACGCGCCCCACAGCGTACAGTTCCAGGACCTGGCCGACAGCTTGCTGCGGGTCTGTTCTGCCGCCGCTGTTATCCCGGCCCTGTCCGCGCTGGAGATCCGGCTATACTCCACCCTGGCCCTGCTCCATGATGTAGGCAAGCGGGCTATCCCCCAGGAAACCCTCAATAAGCCCGGCTCGCTGACCAAAGAGGAATTTGAGGTAATGAAGATCCATACCACCCAGGGCTGTGACCTGCCGGAGCTGCGGGAGTGCGAGGTGTTTTCCGCCATCTGCGATGTGTGCCGCCACCACCATGAGCGTTGGGACGGCAGCGGCTACCCGGACCGGTTGGCCGGAGACAGCATCACGCCCTGGGTACAGGTGGTGGGGCTGGCGGACGCATTTGACGCTCTGGTACATCCGCGGGTCTATAAGCCTGCGTTCACCCAGCAGCAAGCGGAGGAGATGATTGTGTCCGGGGCCTGCGGCATCTT
>CAJUAC010000235.1 GCA_910583885.1 uncultured Oscillospiraceae bacterium
GCGGAGGGCCTGCCCGCCCTCTGCTCCACTGTGGCCGGTGCGCTGTCCTTCATGGAGGGCCAGCCCCTCCCGGTGAACGCCGCCCAGGTGGTGGACAGCAGCAAAGTGACCGACCACCACGCCGTCATTCCCACAGCAGAGATCGCCAGCGCGGACCTTGCCGCCCTGCCTACCGGGGAACGGAACATTCTCTATCTGATCGCCATCCGCCTGCTGTGCGCCGTGGGAGAACCCCATATTTACGCTGAAACCGCCGTTACATTGGAGTGCGGCGGCGTTTCTTTTGCCGCCAAGGGCCGCACAATGACGGCTGCGGGCTGGAAGGGCCTGGAACGGGCTTTTCTCTCCACGCTGAAGCAGAAACCGAAACAAGAGGAACCGGCCCCGGCTCTCCCAGTGCTGTCCGAGGGGCAGCGATTGGAGGGTGCGGACGCTTTATTGAAGCAGGGTACAACGTCTCCCCCGGCACGGTTCACCGAGGACACTCTGCTCTCCGCCATGGAACACGCCAGCGCGGAGGACTTTGCTGCCCTGGAATCCGTGGAACGGACCGGCCTGGGTACACCCGCCACCCGTGCCGCTACCATTGAAAAGCTGGTGAAATCCGGCTTTGTGGAGCGGAAGAAAAAGCAGCTTCTTCCCACGGAGAAGGGACTGGCGCTGTCCTGGGCCATGCCCGACCAGCTCAAATCCGCCAAGCTGACGGCGGAGTGGGAGGACCGGCTGGGGGCTGTGGAACGGGGCGAGCTGGCCCCGGAGGACTTCATGGCCGGGATCACCGCCATGCTCACCGGGCTGGTCCGGTCCTACCGGAATGTGGCTGTGGCCCCGTCCCCGCTCTCCGATTCCGGGCGGGCGGGAATTGGCAAATGCCCCCGCTGCGGTAAAAACGTGGTGGAGGGCAAAAAGAGCTTTTACTGCGAGGGCTACCACGATACCCCCTCCTGCGGCTTTGCTCTGTGGAAGAATGACCGCTTCTTTACCAGCAAGCGCAAGGAGCTGACTAAGAAAATCGCCGCTTCTCTCTTGAAAACCGGGCGCGCGGCTGTCACCGGCCTGTTTTCCGAGAAGAAGGGCGTTTTCTATGACGCCACTGTTGTCCTGAACGATGACGGCGGCAAATTTGTCCGCTTCAAGCTGGAATTTGACAACAAATCTACCGAAAAGAAAGGAAAATGAGAATGAATAATAATATTTTTGACCGCCGTTTGAAGGCGATTCTGTCTGCCAGCGGCGTGGAGCGCGGGGAGCTGGCCCGTCACCTGGGCGTGTCCGTGCCCACGGTCAACCGCTGGCTCAACGGTATCAGCACCCCCAACGCCTACCAGCTCCGGGAGATCACCCACTACTTCGGTATGCCCTACGACTGGTTCCTGGAAGCGGACGGCGGCGTCCCCAATGCGGATGATCTGGCCGTCAAGCTGGGTCTGTCCCCGGAGACGGTGGAGGCCCTGCTGGAGCTGGCTGGCTCCGAGAGTGAGG
>CAJUAC010000236.1 GCA_910583885.1 uncultured Oscillospiraceae bacterium
ATGCGGCAGACCGCCCGGAACATGGGCGACACCGTGGAACGGGGCATCCAGCCCCGCCAGCAGGAGCATACCGCCAGCCGGGGCAGCAATAACCGGCAATACGGCAGGCGGTAATCAGGCGGCACGATCCGGGGTATGCCCCCAGCCCCGCGGATTTTACACCACCGGCCTTTGTCCGTCAAGGCCAAGACAAGCCGCGCCGCCCGCTGGGGCGGTCGGCGCGGGCCTTGACTGCCAAAGTCCGCCGGTGCTTTTGGTAATCAAGGGGGGCATACCCCAAAAACCGGCTTGCGCCGGTTTTTGCTACTATGGGGAGACGGGCGCGTTTCCCGGAAAGTCCGGCGGTTATCGCTGGCGGGGGCGGCGGGCGCGTCCGCGCCCCGGAACCGGCAAAAATGCGTTTCACGGTGAGACGCATTTTTCATTTCACCGAGAAAGGAGGGGACCAGCCGCATTAACATAGCGTATCACATGGACTGTACAGATATTTTGTGGGAGCTGCCGGAAAACGCCTTTGACCTCGCTGTTGTTGATCCCCCATACGGCCTCAACATCCGGGGCGATATGGGGCGGCGCAAGGGCAAGCCCCGCAAATACAAACCCGTATTCTGGGACGCCAAGCCGCCTCCCCCGGAGTATTTCCGGGAGCTGCGGCGCGTGTCCAGGCACCAAGTCATATGGGGGGCCAACCACTTCATCAGTATGCTCCCCGCCGCCGACAGCCACTGCTGGCTGTGCTGGGACAAGAAGTATTCCCCGGAAGTCTCCTTTGCGTCCTTTGAATTGGCCTGGACGAATTTTGACCTGACCTGCAAGCGGATCGCCCTGTCCCCGGTACAGCCGGGCCGCATCCACCCCACGCAGAAGCCCATCGCCCTCTATGCCTGGATATACGCCCTGTTCGCCAAACCGGGCGACAAAATCCTGGACACCCATTTAGGCAGCGGGAGCAGCCGGATCGCCGCCTATGACGCTGGGCTGGACTTCACCGGCTATGAGATCGACGGCGACTATTTTGAAGCGCAGGAACGGCGCTTTGCCGCCTATGTACGAGAACACCCACATTAAGAAACAGGAGGTTTTTCCATGAAGAAACACCACAGGCTGGTTTCTCTGGCCTCCGCGCTCCTGCTGGCCCTCGCCGCCCTGCCCTGCACGGCGCTGGCGGCAGAGGCCGGGGACACGGAACCGGCCCAGGGAGCGCCGCCCCCTGCGGCCCTTTACCCCGCAGAGGTACGGACGAGCGAGGAAAACGGCATGATCCGGCTGGAAAAGGTTTACTACCTCTCCACCCGCGACGACCCCGCCGCCATCCCCACCGGGGACTTTGACCGGGAGGGCCGTCACTACACGCTGCTGGACGTGCTGAAGAACGACCTGAGCGAGACGGACGCCAAGGACTACATCGAGGTTGTCACCCTGGACAGCAGCACCAAGGATATGGCCGAGATTATCAAGATGCTGGAGCCGGAGCG
>CAJUAC010000237.1 GCA_910583885.1 uncultured Oscillospiraceae bacterium
CATAGGGAGTGTAGCCACACTCCCGGAAAACGGCCTGCCCCGGCCCCTGCCGGGCCGTGTCCGTTTTCGCTTGTTGGGATAATCCCAAACCCTTATGCAGAACGGAGGTGACGCATGGCGAACAGGAAGCGGAAGATCGTGCTGCGTGTCCCGGTGACGGCGGAGGAACAGGCGTTGATACAGCAGAAAATGGCCCTGCTCCATACGGCCAATTTTTCGGCCTATGCCCGGAAGATGCTGATTGACGGCTATATCGTCAACGTGGACACCAGCGACATCCGGGCGCAGACGGCGGAGATACAGAAGATCGGCGTCAATGTCAATCAGATCGCCCGCAGGGTGAACAGCACCGGCACAGTGTACGCGCAGGACATGGAGGACATCAAGGGGGCGCTGGCGGAGATATGGCAGTTACAAAGATACATCCTATCAAGTCAACGCTGAAACAGGCCCTTGACTACATCGAAAACCCGGAGAAAACCGAGGACAAAATGCTGGTGTCCTCCTTTGGCTGTTCCTATGAAACGGCGGACATCGAATTTGAAATGCTGCTGGCCCAGGCGATGCAGAAAGGGAACAATCTGGCCCACCACCTGATACAGTCCTTTGCCCCCGGCGAGGCCACGCCGGAGCAGGCCCATGAGATCGGGCGGCGGCTGGCCGACGAGGTTTTGCAGGGGAAATATCCCTATGTGCTGACGACCCACATCGACAAGGGCCATGTCCATAATCACATCATTTTCTGCGCCGTGGACATGGTGAACTGCCGGAAGTATGTTTCCAACAAGCAAAGCTATTCTTTCATCCGGCGCACCAGCGACCGGCTGTGCCGGGAACAAGGGCTGTCCGTGGTGAAGCCGGGCCAGGACAGGGGCCAGTCCTATGCCGAGTGGGACGCCCAGCGGCGGGGCCGGAGCTGGAAAGCGAAGCTGAAAATCGCCATCGACGCCGCTATCCCCCAGGCCAAGGATTTTGACGATTTTCTGCGGCTCATGGAGAGGCAGGGCTATGAAATCAGGCGGGGGAAATTCGTGTCGTTTCGCGCCCCCGGCCAGGAGCGGTTTACCAGGTGCAAGACGCTGGGCGAAGCCTACACCGAGGAAGCCATCACCGAGCGCATCCAGGGCCGGGCCATCGCCGCCCGGAAGCCGAAAGTCCGCAAGGGTATCTCCCTGCGTATCGACATTGAGAACAGCATCAAGGCCCAGCAATCGGCGGGCTATGCACGGTGGGCGAAGATACACAATTTACAGCAGGCGGCAAAGACCATGAACTTCCTGACGGAGCATGGCATCGACGCCTATCCTGATCTGGAAAGCCGGGTGGCGGAGATCAGCGCCGCCAGCGAGGAAGCCGCCGCCGCGCTGAAAACGGCGGAGCGGCGTTTGGGAGAAATGGCCGTGCTGATAAAGAACGTCACCACCTACAAGCAGACCCGGCCCGTGGCGGTGGAGTACCGCAGGGCGGCGGACA
>CAJUAC010000238.1 GCA_910583885.1 uncultured Oscillospiraceae bacterium
TCTGTGATGCTCTGGCCGTAGGTGATGGTCTGGTCGCTGGCCTTGATGGTCAGCGTGGCCGGACTGATGGTAAAGGTCGTACTGGCGGAGCCGGAATAATTCCCATCCGCTGTGGCGGTGACGGTCAGCGTGGACGTACCCACGTTGACGTTGTTCGTGGCGCCGATGGTGTACTGGCTGGCGTCAATCGTCACTCCGTTCAGTTCTACCGTCACATTTCCCGCTGCCGGGACAACCGCCGCCCCGGTATAGGTATAGCTGCCGCTGACGGTCACAGTTGCGCCGTCCAGCATGGTTTTCTTGGTGGTGATAGGCTTTCCCTCGCTGCTGGGGGAGGCGTTGTGGTTTTTATCCCCCTTCAGCCGGACATAGAAGGTGTATTCATGGTTTGGATCAAGGCCGGTAAATACGGGGCTGGTCTGCCATTCGCCTTCGTCCCTCTTGTACTCCGCGTTTTCGATGGTGTCCAACGTGATACTGTTGTCCTTGATGTTTTCCTCCGCTGCGGAGGGCGCGGCAGGCGCGTCTTGATCCGCCTTGTTGATCGTCAGCACCAGCACCGGCTCAGTACTTGCGGCGGTGTAATTGCCTTTCGCCGGGATACTTGCCGTTATGCCGTTGAATCCGGCATCGGTGGGCAGCACGAGTTGGTTGGTAAAACCAGGCCAAGTGTAATAAATCGGCCCATCGTAGGTTTCCCCGTTCACCAGTGTTATGACCGGCTTGATGTCCGCAGGCTGGCCGGTGTAGGTCAGTACCTGATAGGAGGGATCCCACGCAATCGTGGGCGTGGCCTTGCCGATGGAGAAGGGAAGTTCTACTGTACCCTCGAACGATGTGCCGGTGACAGTGACTTTTGCCGTATCCCCGGCATCGATATTGTTGTCGTAGGTCACGGTATAGTTATTCGCCGCCGCCAGCGTTTGCCCGTTCACGGTGACGGTAACGCCGGGTTTCTGTTCTTTGCCGTTATAGGTCAAAGCCAGATCATCTGGCAGCGTAACCGCCAGCTTTGCCCCACAGACGCAAGCACCTTGTGTGAAATCACACTTCTGCGGAACCGACTGCGCTCCGCAGAGGGTGCAGGTTTGGGCGTGGGTGGTGGTCCCTGAGATGTGGGCATACCCCGCGTACTGATGGGCACAGTCCACCAGCGTTACAGTCTTGGAAACGCTCGTTCCGTCCTTGCTGTAGGTGACGGTGTACTCGCTGTCGGACACCTTCGTAACGCTCTGCGTCCAGCCCGTAGCGTCCCCCGCAAACGCTTTGCCGCAAATCTCCACTGTCCCGGTAACTGCGGCCTTCTCCGCCACCGCCGCCGACTGGTCCTCCTCCGAGGGCTTCAGGGCGTTTACATCCACGGAGATCATGTCCTCCGTGATGTTCCCGGTGGTGTAGCTCCCGCCGCCGGTGAGGGTGCAGCCGCTGAGGCTGGCCCCGGCGGGGATGTGCAGGGAGTACCCGGCGGG
>CAJUAC010000239.1 GCA_910583885.1 uncultured Oscillospiraceae bacterium
GGAACCGGGAACTGGAAGTACGTATCGTGGATGCCTACACGAAAGACTGACGGCAAGAAGCACCGCACAGCCATAAGGCCATGCGGTGCCTACATAGACAAATTGCATAAGTGTTATCTACGATACGGTACTGTTTCGCCTGTGTCCTCTTGGCGGAGCAGGGTTCCGGCCTCATCAAAGGTATATCGGAACACCTGGCAGGTGCCGCCGATGGTGAAGGAGCTGGTAGCGGGGGAAAAGAAGGTGTCCACCACGCTCTCCACGTCCCACACCAGTTCTCCGGTGTTATTGATGGCCAGCTTTCCACCCAGGGAACCCTTGACGGAGTAGAAGGTCTCCGGCGCTCCGCCCTCCGGGTCGCACAGCAGCAGCACCGCTGTGTAATTATCCCGCACCATGGGGGTCAGCTCCTCGCTGGAAATCTCCCAAATGTTGTTGTCAAACAGGTAGGCCAGGATATCAGCGATTTCATACCGTCCGCCCCTGTCTGTCTGCTTGGGCACGGCGTAAGCCGACAGGTACACCCGGCCCCCAAACTCGATCATGTTGGTGATGGTGTAGTCGCAGTCTTCCCCTTCGTAGAGGAAGCTGTCCAGCAGATTCCCCTCCCGGTCCAGTTTGACCAGCCGGTCAGTCTCGCCGTCCGTGATGTTCCCCAGTTGGGCCAGATAGCCGTCCCCCAGGCGCACCACGTTCCAGATGCCCAAGTTGCCCACCTGGGTCTTGTGGAAAGACAGCTCGTTCCCACTCGTGTCGTACTGACCCAGGCAGAGGTACTCCAGATCTCCCCGGCTCACCACCGCCCAGGTGCCGTCCCCGTTGTCCACCACCTGGGAGACATATTCGTGCCGAAAACCGTGATCCAGCCGGCACTGCCACAGGATGTTTCCGCCTCCATCCACCCGGGCCACCCAGGGATGGCTGGGCTGTTCACTGGACCAGGTGTAGGTCTCCCCCCACACCGCCGTCCCGCCGGACACGGGGGCCCAGTCCGTCACGCAGAACTGGTCGAACTCCGTTTTCCACACCAGCGCGCCGTCCTCATAGTGGCTCAAATAGCACCGGTCAAAGACCTTGAAGCCCAGCTCCTCGTCCATTTTATCCACGTACTCAAAGCGGTAGTCCAGGGGGGCAAAGGGGCTGGCCGTGGGGTTTTTAGCGGGGTCCTTGCTGTTCCACAGCTCCGCCAGTTCCTCCGGGGTGGGCTGGCGCTGATCAATTTCCAGCCCCGGTACTGCCCGCTCAATGACTTCCGCCGTTTTGTCATAGGTGAAATGCTGGCTGGTAATATCCCGGTAGACAGCTTTCACATCTGACCGGCTCAACCCCTTGGTAGACAACCCGTTTTCGTCAAAGAACGCCACCGCCGCGCCATACTCCCTGGCTTCGGCGGCAAAAGCTACCCCTGCCAAACTCACCGTCAGGGCCAGACAAGCGGCCAGTGCCAGCCATTTTCGGTAGGCCGGCG
>CAJUAC010000240.1 GCA_910583885.1 uncultured Oscillospiraceae bacterium
CGGCAACGGCTTCGTCCTGGGCGTGTCCGGCTCCGGCAAGTCCTTCACCGCCAAGGCGGAGCTGGTGAACGTGGCCCTGGCCACCAATGACGACATCATCGTCATCGACCCAGAATCCGAGTATCGGCCCATCGTTGAGGGCCTGGGCGGCGAGGTGATCGACATCTCCGCCACCTCCCGGAACCACATCAACGCCATGGATATGGAGCAGGGTTATGGCGACGGGGACAACCCCGTGGTGCTGAAGTCCGAGTTCCTGCTGTCCCTGTGTGAGCAGCTGGTGGGCTCAGGGAAGCTGTCCGCCAAAGAGAAATCCATCATTGACCGCTGTACCGCCCAGTGCTACCACGAGTACATCCGGGGTGGGTGCAAAGGGAAAACGCCAACCCTCCAGGATTTTCACGCGGAGCTGCTCCGCCAGCCGGAACCGGAGGCCAAGGACGTGGCGCTGGCCATTGAGCTGTTCACCGAGGGCAGCCTCAACACCTTTGCCAAGCCCACCAATGTGGACACGGATGCCCGAATCCTGTGCTATGACATCCGGGATTTGGGCAAGCAGCTCCTGCCCGTGGGGATGCTGGTGGTGCTGGACAGCGTGTTCAACCGCATCATCCGCAATCGAGCGCTGGGGCGGAACACCTGGATCTATATCGACGAAATCTATCTGCTGTTCCAGCACGAGTACAGCGCCAATTTCCTGTTTACCCTTTGGAAACGGGTGAGAAAGTACGGGGCGCTGTGTACGGGCGCCACCCAGAACGTGGAAGATCTCCTCCAGTCCCACACAGCCCGCACCATGCTGGCCAACAGCGAGTTTCTGGTGATGCTGAACCAGGCCAGCACCGATAGGGCGGAGCTGGCCGGCTTGCTGAACATCTCGGAGAATCAGCTCTCCTACATCACCAATGTGGACGCAGGGCGGGGGCTTATCAAGTGCGGCAGCGCCATCGTGCCCTTCGTCAACAGTTTCCCGAAGAATACGCATCTTTACCGCTTAATGAGTACAAAGTTCATGGAGGCCGGCGCGGCCTAACGGATCAGCTTCTCCAGGTCGGCGGGAGCCGCCTGGGGGCACAGGCTTCGCAGGTGCGCCAGCAGTCGGGCCTTGGACTCCGCAGGATCGCGGCGGTAGGCGCTCCGGGTGACCTCCGCTCCCAGCACGTCCTCCGCCACAGCGTAGCGGGCCACGCCCCAGCCGTAGGGTTTCCCGTGCTTGTCCTTGGAATATTCGAAGCTGTGGACGGTGACATAGGTCTGCATTTGCAGACGGGTGATGACGGTCTCAAAACCTTTCATGCCGTTCCCGCCGAAGCCCGCCGCCTTTTTCAAGTCTTTGGTCAGCGTGGGGCCGTCCCGGAGAAGCACATCCATAATACACTTGTCCTTATAGCTGGCCAGCCCATCCTCATAGCGGGCGTCGAAATCGTAGCCATCCCTGCGGTAGTTGGCCAGGTCTGGGTACC
>CAJUAC010000241.1 GCA_910583885.1 uncultured Oscillospiraceae bacterium
GTGGTGAAGCGGCTGTTGTCGAATGAGTATTATACGGGGGATTCTGTCCATGGGAAGACCGGCGGGAAGCTGTTTGGGGGCGGTTCCGGCGGGGGAGAGGACGCTGGCGGGTATGTGGTAAGGGATACCCATGAGGCGCTGGTCTCCAGGGCTGATTTTGACAGGGTGCAGGAGATGAAGGCGGAGCAGGCGCGGGTTTATAACGGGAAACGTGCGGAGGGCAGGCGCTGTGCGGCGGGGAGGAATAAGTTTAAGAAGAAGGTGGTGTGCAGTGACTGTGGGAAGACGATGTATCTGTTCCGGGCGGTATCGCAGGAGGGGGATAAGTTTTTTTATGGCTGCAGTTCCCATAACAGGAGCCGGAAGGTGTGTCCGTACCGGCATAAGGTCATGCTGGAGGATCTGGAGGCTGCGGTGTTCGGGGTTATCAGGAGCCATATGGATGCCTGTCTGGATGCGGAGCGGCTGGTCCGGAAGCTGAATGCCGGGAGGCAGGGGATGGAGCGGTACAGGCTGATGTCCAGGCAGGCGGAACGTATCCGGGAGAGGATGCGGCAGGCTGCTGGGAAGAAGGCGGGGCTGTATGCGGATTTTGCGGAGCGGCTGATTGACGGGGAGGAATATGCGGCGCTGTCGGAGCGGTATACGAAGGAGGCGGAGGCGCTTTCTGCGGAGCTGGAGCGGCTGCTGGAGGAGCGGGAGAGGTATGAGAGGGATTTTCATATAGAGGAAGGCTGGGAGAAGACGGTGCGCGGGTTCCTGGGGGAGCGGGAGCTGACCCAGGGGATGGTGGACGCTTTTGTGACGAGGGTTTCTGTGGACAGGGACGGGAACTGTGAGGTGGTCCTGGCCTATGATGATATGCTTGCGGAGCTTTTGGGGGCTGTGAGGGAAAGGGAGGCGGAGAATGATGAAGGTTGATGTGGTGGCTAAGTATATCCGGCTGTCGGATGAGGATGTGGATACCGGGAGGGGCGTGAAGCAGGAGAGCAACAGTGTTGTGTCCCAGAGGCGGCTTCTGGACGGGTTTATTGAGGGGGATGCGGGGCTTAGAAGGTGCCGGGTGCTGGAATTTTGTGATGACGGGTTCAGCGGGACCGATTTCCGGCGCCCCGGTTTTGAGGGCATGATGGAGGCGGTGAAGCGTGGGGAGATTGGCTGTGTCATTGTGAAGGATTTTTCCCGTCTGGGGAGGGATTATATTGAGGTGGGGAGTTATCTGGAACAGATTTTCCCGCTGATGGAGGTGCGGTGTATTTCGGTGAATGACCATTATGACAGTGAGGGTGTGCTGGGGACGGCTGGCGGTCTGAATGTGGCGTTTAAGAACCTGATTAATATGCTGTACAGCAGGGATTTGTCTAAGAAGATACGGTCTGCGCAGATGGCGCGGGCGCGGAAAGGGGAGTATCTGGGCGGGTTTGCCAGGTATGGGTATGAGAAGTCCCCGGAGGATA
>CAJUAC010000242.1 GCA_910583885.1 uncultured Oscillospiraceae bacterium
GAGATGCTGACACAGGCGGCGCGGATGGCGGACGGCAGCAACTATGCCGCCCCGGAGCGGTTCTTCCTGATCGAGACCGATAATGGCTATGCCGTCTGGGATGACATCCGGGATGAGATATATGTAGACCCGGAGGGCGTTTCCGAGGAGTTCACCAGCGAGTGGCAGGCCGAGGACTATCTGCTCCAGGTCAAGGAGGATGTCGCAAGGCGGGAGGCCGCCGACTGGCTCAAAACGGAGGAGGCAAAGCTGCCGCCCCTGAAATATGGCATTGGGGACCCGTTCACCATCTATTCCGAGGACGGTACAAAGGAGATCGTCCTGACGAGCATCACGGATGGGGATGTGTTCTATGTCTATCCTGACGAGCCGGGGCAAAACCATGTGTTCATGGACCGGGAGATGTTCGAGCATAGCCTGCGGACGGGACACATCCGGGACGCCCAGCCGAAAGAAGCGGTGCAGACTGCCGCCAGCTACCGCAGCGGCGATGAGGCTATCGTCATCCAGCAGTACCCCAACGGGCAGTTCTACAACCACTACGGCTACGATGAACAGCGCCGTTTTGCTATAGCTACGGCTGGCGGTTTCGCTACCTTTGAGGAGGCGGAGACGGCGCTCCGCTCACACCGCCCCAAGGCCGAGAGGGTCATGGAGGAGCCTGTTCCCGGCACAGAAGCGGGGCAAACGCCGGAGGGCGAGACCTATGAAGGAGCCGGGGAGGATATTACCCCTGCCGCCCCTGGGACCGATGCAAAAAGCACTGCCGCACCGCAGGAGCCGACCTACCAGGTGGGCGATACCGTCTATCTGGAGGACACGGCTTATATCGTGGAGGAGATCGGCCTGTTCGATGTCCAGCTCCGTGACCCTACGCTGGCCTATCCCGTCCTCCGCGCTGAGAGCAAGGAGAGGCTGGAGCGGATGCTCTGGGCGGATGTCAGGAACAACGCATTCCTGCCCGGTGCGAAGATCGAGGTCACGACCCCCAATTACCGGGTGAAGGTCACGGCGGAGGAGGCCCCCATCCTGGAGGAGCAGATGGGCAAGGCCGGCATCTCCACGGCGCGGTTCGTCCATGAGAACGGCGATGTCACATTCAGCTTTGCGGAGGCCGACCGGGATGCGGTCGAGCATATCCTTTCCGCACAGAGGGAAGAAGATCCTTTTGCGGATGTTGAAAAATGGGCGGCGGACTACCAGCGTCAGACGCAAACGGCCATTGCCGCATTGGAGCCTGGACAGCGGCGTATCGTGGATGCCATGCAGACGGCAGGATTTTTCTATGACCCGCTTTCCAATACCGCCCTGGACCCCCTTATCTTCCGCGCTGGAGACCTGACAGGCGGGTATCCCACCTCCTTCAAGACATGGGACGAGGCGTATGCGTTCATTGACGGGGCCGAACTGAAAGATACCCCCGGACTGCGGGAACAGGTCCAATCAGTTCTCCACCC
>CAJUAC010000243.1 GCA_910583885.1 uncultured Oscillospiraceae bacterium
AGGTGTCGCTCTTTTCCCCCTGGCACTCCCACCGGCTGTTTAAGGAGCGGCTGGGCCTCACGCCAGCGGAGTATATCCGCCGGATGCGGCTTTCCCACTCCGCCATGCGTCTGAAGCAGGAACAGTGCTTTGTCACCGACGCGGCCTATGACTGCGGCTTTCAAAGTATAGACGGCTTCACCCGCGCCTTTTGCCGGGAATTTGGCTGTAACCCTGGGGACTACGTGAAAGCCCCCGTCCCAATCCGGCTGTTTATCCCCTATGGCGTGAAATTCAAGGAGCTGAGAAAGGATACCGTTGATATGGAAAACCTGCAAAGCGTATTCGTCCAGGTGGTCCGCAAGCCGGAGCGCAAGGTCATCCTCAAGCGCGGCGTCCGGGCCGAGGACTACTTTGCCTACTGCGCGGAGGTCAGCTGCGAGGTCTGGGGCATCCTGGCCAGCATGGACTCCCTGTGCGGCGAGCCGGTCTGCCTCTGGCTGCCGGATGCGTACAAGAAGCCGGATACCTCCACCTATGTGCAGGGAGTTGAAACGATGCCGGACTACGCCGGGGACATTCCGGAGGGGTTCGATGTCATCACCCTGCCAGCCGCAGAGTACCTGGCCTTCCAGGGCGAGCCCTTCAAAGAGGAGGATTATTCCCAGGCCATCCTCTCCGTGCAGTACGCCATGGACCACTACGACCCGGCTGTCATCGGCTATGAGTGGGATGACAGCAATCCCCGTATCCAACTGGAGCCCCGGGGCGAGCGGGGCTACATCGAGCTGCGGGCCATCAAAAGGAGGAAATCCGTATGAGAGATGAAAAGCTGGCCGTTCAAGTAACCGGCCTCACTAAGAGCTACCAGGGTAAAACCGTGTTGAGCGGGCTGGACCTCTCTATTAAGCGTGGTACGGTGTTTGGCCTGCTGGGCGCTAACGGGGCGGGCAAAAGCACCACCATTGAGTGCATCCTGGGGACCAGGCGTGCAGACTCCGGCGCGGTCTCGGTGCTGGGCCACGACCCCAGGAAGGAACGCGGCGCTCTATTCCAGCGGGTGGGCGTGCAGTTCCAGGAGGGCGACTACCAGCCGGAGATCAAGGTGTTTGAGCTGTGTGAGGAGATCGCCTGCCTGTATAACCGCCCGGCGGACTGGCGGGAGCTGTGCCGGCGGTTCGGGATTGGCGGCAAGCTGAAAAATGCGGTTAAGAGCCTGTCAGGCGGCGAACGCCAGAGGTTGTTTATCGTCCTGGCTCTCATTCCAAACCCGGAGCTGGTATTTCTGGACGAGCTGACCACCGGCCTGGACGCCAAGGCCCGGCGGGATGTGTGGAAGATCCTCTCGGAACTGAAAGCGGGTGGGCTGACCATCCTCCTGACCTCACACTTCATGGACGAGGTGGAGGCGCTGTGTGATGAAATTTGTATTTTACGCAGGGGTACGGCAGTGTTTTATGGCACAGTGGAGCA
>CAJUAC010000244.1 GCA_910583885.1 uncultured Oscillospiraceae bacterium
TTTACCAGCTCTTTTACCACGATTTCCAGATACTTTTCTGAAATCTCCTGCCGGACGGCCACATCCTTCAATGGCACATAGCCGTCCCCCTGATGTTCCGCGACATCTACCAGAAAACGCAGCGCATACCTGCCCTTTGTGGAAATCATCATAAAAATCCCCTCCATTTTTTCTATTATACCACAAGGTTAATAGGATTTCAAGCGGCGCCATTATACCTATTTACAAAGTATTTTAGTAGGCATATAATGGGGCCAATTCATCGAGAGGGGATTTTCCCATGAGTTATCAATTTGAGACCTTGCAGCTCCATGTGGGCCAGGAGCGGCCCGACCCTGCCACCGATGCTCGGGCGGTACCCATCTACCAGACCACCTCTTATGTGTTCCGGGACTCTGCCCATGCCGCCGCCCGCTTCGGGCTGGCCGACGCCGGCAACATCTACGGGCGGCTGACCAACTCCACCCAGGATGTGCTGGAAAAGCGTCTCGCGGCCCTGGAGGGCGGTGTGGCAGCTCTGGCGCTGGCTTCCGGCGCAGCGGCGATTACTTACACTATCCAGGCTCTGGCCCAGGCGGGGGATCACATCGTGGCGCAAAAGACCATCTACGGCGGCAGCTACAATTTGCTGGCCCACACCCTGCCCCAGTTCGGTGTATCTACCACTTTTGTGGACGCCCACGATCTGAACGCTGCCACTGCCGCAATCCGGCCCAATACCAGGGCTATCTACCTGGAGACCTTGGGCAACCCCAACAGCGATATTCCTGACATCGACGCCATTGCCCAAATCGCCCACGCCCACGGCCTTCCTTTGGTCATTGACAACACGTTTGGGACACCCTATTTGATTCGCCCCATTGAGCATGGCGCGGACATTGTAGTCCATTCCGCCACCAAGTTCATCGGCGGTCACGGCACCACTTTGGGCGGCATCATCGTGGACAGCGGCAAATTTGACTGGAAAGCATCCGGCAAGTACGCCCCCATTGCCGCGCCCAACCCCAGCTACCACGGAGTCAGCTTTGTGGACGCCGTCGGCCCCGCCGCCTTTGTCACCTACATCCGGGCTATCCTCCTGCGGGACACCGGAGCGGCGATTTCACCCTTCAATGCCTTTCTGCTTCTCCAGGGAGTGGAGACCCTGTCCCTTCGGGTAGAACGCCACGCTGAAAACACCAAAAAAGTGGTGGAGTATCTGGCCAACCATCCCCAGGTGGAGAAGGTCAACCACCCCAGCCTGCCTGAGCATCCTGACCACGCCCTGTATGAGAAGTATTTCCCCAACGGCGGCGCATCCATCTTTACCTTTGAGATCAAGGGCGGGCAGGCGGAGGCCCACAAGTTTATAGACAATCTGGAAATTTTCTCTTTGCTGGCCAACGTGGCGGACGTAAAGTCCCTTGTCATCCACCCGGCCACCACCACCCACTCACAGCT
>CAJUAC010000245.1 GCA_910583885.1 uncultured Oscillospiraceae bacterium
GCTTACTCCTGCGCCATCATCTGGCGGACTTCCTCGCGGAGCATCCGCTTGATTTTGTCCTCCATTGTCTCGGTGCTGGTTTCACTGAAATGCGCCCACACAAGATAAGTGGTCTTGCCGATTTTCTTTACCATCGAGGGCGGGGTGTCCGGCTTGGGCCGGGGGAAGGTCATGCCTGCGGTAGCGTTGGGAAGTTTATTTGCCATAGGCGGCTCCTTTCAGTCCATCAGATTTTTCAGACGTGCCAGCTTGTCCTGTGCCGTTGCCCTGCGGAAGTTCTCGCCGGAAAAACGGATAGGGGCGCACATCTCCAACAGCCGGTCATAGATGCGGGCGTGGGCGGTGTCCTGGGGGTGCTGCAAGTCTTGAAGGGAGAGGTTCGTGGTGACGATCAGCGGCCTGCGGCTGCGGTAACGGCTGTCAATCACGTTGTAGACCTGTTCCAAAACGTACTCCGTCCCGCGCTCCATGCCGAAATCGTCCAGTATCAGCAGCGGGGCGCGGCACAATCTGGCTATGTACTCGTTGCGGCCCTCAAAGCTGGCGGTCAGGTCGTTGAGTATCAGGGCAAAGTTCGTCATGCGGACGGCCACCTCCTGCTCCATCAGAGCGTTGGCGATGCAACCGGCGAAATAGCTTTTGCCAGTCCCCACGCCACCCCAAAGCAGATAGCCGATGTTCTCCGCCTGCATGGTCGGCCAGTTCTCAACGTAAAAGCGGGCGTGTTTCATCTGCGGGCATTTGCCGTTATCGTTGGCAAATGTCCATCCCCGCATAGCCGGGTCAGTAAAGCCCTTGCTTTTCAAGCCGGCCACGGCCTGACGGTGACGGCGGGCCTCCTGCTCCGCTGCCTCTCGGTCAAGCCTCTCCTGCTCACAGCGGCAGGGGTGCGGGAGCAAGCGGCCCTCCAACGGCGGGGCCTCCATGCGGAATTGCTTGGGGGTGCGGCACTTGCCGCAGTACAAAAGCCCGTCCTCGCCGGTGTAGTCCCCCGGCTCCAACCGGGTCACGGTGATGCGCTTGATGATGCTGTCAAAGTCATTCATAGGCTCTCACCCTCCTTACACGAATAATCAGCCACACCCTTGCCCTTTCGTCTGTCCTCCTTTGCCCAGCGGCGGATGGTGGCGGCGTGGCTTTTGTAGGTCTTGCCAGTGGAGGCCATATATTCGGACAGTCTTTCGATGTACTCCTGCCAGACGGTGGGAAAGTCAGCTTGTAGTTCGGCAACCTCGGCCTCCGTCAGAAAGACGTTTCCATAGCGGCCCAAAATGCGGGCGCTCTCACTCACTCCACTCAAGTTATTCTTCAAGTTACTATTACTTATTTTATTAGGGGCCGGTTTTCCGGCCATCTGACGGTCAGTTTTCCGGCTATCAGAGGGCCGATTTTCCGGCTGTCTGGTGGCCGGTTTTCTGTCCATCAGACGG
>CAJUAC010000246.1 GCA_910583885.1 uncultured Oscillospiraceae bacterium
TTGCTGGCCGGGTTGTCCGCCCCGTAGCCTTCCAGCAGGTTCACGATCCCCCACGCGCCCAGGCCGCAGCCGATAGCCATGACCAGTACCTTCAAAGTGTCGATTGCGCTTGCGAAAAATGCCATATGGTTTTCCTCCGTTTTGATGAATGATTGTGGGTTTTGGGTAACAAAAAGCCGCCCTTTCAGGCGGCAGCGGGCCTCGGGCCAAGTTGGCCCGAAGCCGTCTATCAGTCAGACGGAACCGTCCTCGCTGTCTAAATCCTCATAGTTGAGGATGTCAGCGTCCTCGTCGGAGGCGTCCGCCTCGTACACCGTGTATTCCTCCTGCGGCTTCAGTCTCAATCGCCGGGAGATAAGGCGTTCCAGGTGGAAGGCGTTCCGTTTGCTGTCATGTTCCGCTGTATAGCGGTAGTTGGGGTGCTGCTTCAAGTCATACTTTGGCGAGAAGAACGGGGGCAGCCCCCTAAGCTGTAGCAGGCATCTGTCCCCGGGCATGGTGGTGATCTCGCTTGTGGTAAGGAGCTCCCGGCCCAGCCTCTGGGTGTTGAGCCCGTAGCTTTCCGACTGGCCCCTTGTGCGGCTGTCCGTCTGCATGGAGATGGTCGCCTTCCCCAGCCAGTTCTCGGAAATGTCTTTCAGGGTGGAGGCCTCCCGGCCCCCGAGGAACACAATGGAATCCATGTTCCCCATGATGGTCTCGGCGTTGTCCTTGTAAAGCGCCTTGCACTGGCTCATGGCCTGGTAGAATAAAGTCAGGCTCACTTCCCTTGACCGGATGACGGCCACCAGCTTTTCCAGCCCCGGCACCTGCCCGGTGTTGGCCGCCTCGTCCCAGAGCACCCGTACATGGTGGGGCAGGCGGCCCCCGTATTTGCTGTCGGCCCGCTCACACAGAAGGTTGAACATCTGCGAGAAGGCGAGGGCCACGATAAAGTTGTAGGTGGTGTCGGTGTCGCTGATAAGGAAGAAAAGGGCCGTCCTTTCATCCCCAAGGGTGTCCAGCCCCAGCTCGTCATAGCTCATAATCTCCCGAAGCTCCGCAATGTCGAAAGGGGCCAGTCTTGCGCCGCATGAAATAAGTATGCTTTTTGCGGTCTTGCCGCTGGCCAGCTTGTATTTGGCATACTGGCGCACGGCGAAGTGCTGGGGGCTCCTCCTGGCGAGGCCGTCGAACATGTAATCCACGGCGTTCTTGAAGGATTCGTCGTCCTCCCGCACCTCCATGCTGTTTATCATCTCCACCAGCGTGTTCATGTTCCGTTCTTCCTCCGGCCCCTCGAATACGATATAGGCCACCAGCGCGCAGTAAAGGAGGGTTTCCGCCTTCGTCCAGAAGGGGTCCCCCTCCTTGCCCTCCCCTTTGGTGTTGGCAATCAGGGCGTTGACGAATTTTAAGACGTCGCTCTCCGTCTTGATATAGGCAAGGGG
>CAJUAC010000247.1 GCA_910583885.1 uncultured Oscillospiraceae bacterium
GCTGCAGGGCATGACTTGCAGTGTGAAGTTCATCCAGAAACGGGTGGAGAATGTTCTGACCCTGGCCAATAAGGCCATTACGCTGACAGATGGGAAACAGACAGTCATCGTCCAGATGGCGGACGGCTCCCATGAGGAGCGGGAGATTAAGACGGGCTTTTCCGACGGGCGCACCAGCGAGGTGACCAGCGGCCTGTCCGCCGGCGAAATTGTTGTGGTAGCGGGGTGAGTATATGCGGCTGACAGAAACGCTCCGCATGATCTGGACGAATCTGCTCCAGAACAAGTCCAAGGTCCTGCTGACCTCTCTCGGCATTATTATCGGGACCCTGACCATCATCCTGGTAATCGCCATCGGCAAAGGCGGCGAGGAAGAGGTGGCCCGGCAGTATTCCAGTATGTCCGCTGAGACGATCTATGTTAATGTCATATACAGTGACAGGCTCGACTTTGCCAGCATACCGCGCATCTCCACAGAACACTTGGCGGTGATATTGGAGGAAAACCCCTACCTTGAGGGGATATATCTGCGTACTACACTGTTCCAGGAGACACGAATCGGACAGAAAAAGAAAGACCTCACCATTGCGGCTGTGACGCAGGGGTACAGTGAGATATCCTCGCTGCCTATAGCGGAGGGGACCGATTTTGCGGATGCGGACTTTGAGGATGGAGGCCGTGTGGTGGTACTGGGCAATAATGTGGCGCAGCAGAACTTTACCAGCCCCGAGGCTGCGGTCGGGGAATCCCTGGTCATCAACAACGCCCGCTATGAGATCATCGGGGTTCTGGCAAAGAAGTCCGAGGGCCTGCAGGGCCTGTCTCCGGACGACAGCGTTTTCCTGCCCCTCCAGACAGCGCAGAACGGGGATATGCTGGATGACTACGCCATACCCCAGGCGGTCGGCCTGGCCACCAGCACCGAGGTGATCGACCAGGCCATGACCAGGCTGAAAAGCTCACTGGACTATCTGCTGGAGGACAGCACGATGTACGGCATTGAGGATGCCGGCGGACGTATCGAGGCGGCCCTGCAGTCGGCCCGCACGATGAAGATGCTGCTGGTGTCGGTGGCCGCAATCGTGTTCCTGGTGGGCGGTATCGGTATCATGAATGTCCTGTTTGTTTCCGTGAAGGAGCGGACCAAAGAGATTGGCATTTTGAAAGCGCTGGGGACATCGAAAAAGGATATCCTGCTGCTGTTCTTGCTGGAGTCCGTTGAGATTGGCCTTTTTGGCGGGATTGTCGGCGTCCTGGTGAGCTTTGCGGCAATGCCGCTGATGCAGCGCACCGGCATTGCGGTATCGCCCAGCGTGGAGGGCTGGGTCATCGCGCTGTTCTTCGCAGTGGGTACTGCGGCGGTGTTCGGCTTCTATCCCGCCTACAAGGCAGCGGGGCTGAAACCGATTGACGCGCTGACATACGAGTGA
>CAJUAC010000248.1 GCA_910583885.1 uncultured Oscillospiraceae bacterium
GTCTATCTCTTGTTTTCGGTTGCTTGCTTCTTTACCGTACATGAGCATTGGAGCCAGGGTTATCCGACCCGTAGCCCTCCAGGAGATTGACGACGCCCCACACGCCCAGGCCAGCGCCCAGGGCCACAACGAGGGTCTGCAAGGTGGTGATAGCGGAAGAAAAGAACTCCATATAAACCTCCATATTCTCCGGGAATATCATCCCGGCCATGAAAAAAGCCGCCCTTGTCAGGCGGCAGGAACGCTCTGGACACGGTGTCCAGAGGTTATACAAAGGCGTCCGGGTCGTCCAGGTCGTCATAGTTGAAGATGTCCTCGTCCTCGCCTATGTCCGCCTCGTCCGGCACGTCCGCCTCGTACACGGTGTATCGCTCGTCGGGGTCCAGCTTCTCCATACGGCGGGAGATCAGGCGGGACAGGTCAAAGGCATTTTTCTTGTCCGCCTCCGCCGTATAGCGGTAGTTGGGGTGCTGCTTCAAGTCGTACTTGGGGGAGAAAAAGGGCCGCAGCCCCCGGAGCTGTAAAATACATTTGTCGCCGGGCATGGTGGTGAGCTCGTCCATGGTCATAAGCTCCCGGCCCAGACGCTGGGTGTTCTGGCTGTAACTCTCGGACTGCCCGCGGGACCGGCTGTCGGTCTGCATGGAGATGGTCTGCTTGCCCAGCCACGCCTCGGAAATCTCCTTGACGGTGGAGTGCTCCCGCCCGCCCAGGAAAACCACGCTGTCCATGTTGCCCATGATCGTCTCCGCGTTGTCCTTGTAAATGGCCTTGCATTGGGACTGGGCCTGATAGAACAGGGTCAGGCTGACCTCGCGGGAGCGGATCACCGCCACCAGCTTCTCCAGGTTCGGGACCTGCCCCGTGTTGGCGGCCTCGTCCCACAGCACCCGGACGTGGTGGGGCAGGCGGCCCCCATGCACATTGTCCGCCCTCTCGCACAGGAGGTTGAACATTTGGGAGAACGCCAGCGCCACAATGAAATTGTAGGTGGTGTCCGTGTCGCTGATGATGAAGAAAGCCGCCGTCCGCTTGTCCCCCAGGCGGTCCAGCTCCATTTCGTCGTAGCTCATGATCTCCCGGAGCTGGGGAATGTCAAAGGGGGCCAGCCGCGCCCCGCAGCTAATAAGTATGGAGCGGGCAGTCTTGCCGCTGGCTAATTTGTACTTCTTGTACTGCTTCACGGCGAAGCAGTCCGGCTTGCGCTTCTCCAGGCCCTTGAACATATAGTCGATGGCGTTCATAAAGTCCGGGTCGTCCTCTTTCACTTCCATTCCCGAAATCATGTCTACCAGCGTGTTCATGTTCCGGTCCTCCTCCGGCCCCTCGAAGATGATATAGGCAATCAGGGCGCAGTATAAAAGCGTCTCCGATTTGGTCCAGAACGGGTCCCCCTCCTTGCCCTCCCCCTTGGTGTTGGC
>CAJUAC010000249.1 GCA_910583885.1 uncultured Oscillospiraceae bacterium
GACTGCGGTTTTCTGCGTTGTCCGCCCAGGTTTTCAGGTCTGCGATGATGTAGAAGCCCCACCCGCTGCCATCACCCTGCGGTACTTCCCGCACAGGTCCGGCCTGCTCCTGCGTAGGCTGTTCTCCAGACAGAGGCCGGAGACAGTCCATATGCGTGGCGGTCCAGATGGCGTTGTTGGTGAGCTGCCTCTGCCACGCCCCTACGCTGGGCGCCCATCGGAAGCCGCCATGCCGCATGGCCGAGCAGGTATCCCGGTCAGGCTTCTCGTGGAAGAACACCTGGAGCCGGTTCGCCTGCAGGTCCATTTTCACTTCGCCGCCCTCGAAAGACCAGCCCTCGAATTCCGTTTCCTTTTTGGCAGACAACTCCTCGATCCGCTTCTTCGTCTGGCGGATGTTGGCGTTGTTGTTCGTCAGGAGATAGCTCTCGTAGGGATGGGGATCAGCCCGCCAGCTCCGGGCCATGGCCGCTTTCCGCCGCTCCACTTCATCTGGGGTGAGCTGAGGACAGCCATCCAGGGTCTTGTGCTTCCGGTAATAGGCGTTGACCGCTTTCATCCGCTCCTGTTCCTGCTCCAGCCCTGCCAGCTTCGACTTCAGCTTCTGCACAGCCTCCGGGTCATCGGCGCTGATGCCGCCCCTGCCTGTGCCGCGGATCTTGTCCAGCAGGCCCTGGATCTGCCGCCACTCCGCCATGTTGGTGTCTGCGGCCCGATTCTGTTTCTCCTTTTGGCGGGCAGGGAAATTACTACCACCTGCGATCAGGATGGACGGCACACGGGCGGTGATAGCGTAGCCTTGATTCATATTCTCCGCCAGCCTGCGGGCGTAGGTGTCCAGCAGACGGTCTATCTTCTCATGGTGGATGGGGTCCACCATCCGCTTCTGCTGCTCCGCGATCTCGGCGGCCTTATCCACCGCCTGCCGGTAGGATGCTGTGGCGCTCCCCGGCACATAGTCGGAGAAGCTGATCATCCCTTTCGCCCTGCGGGCCAGTTCCTCATTGATGGGATAATATTTGATGATTGTTCACCTTCTCTAACTCAGAAGATATTAAATGGCACATTAGGCCGTTCTCTCATTACGCACCAGCTTTCAGCGTGCGCGATGTCCCGCGCTTGGATTAGGGGGATGTATAAGCCATTATCGACCTCAAAAATGGCGATCCATCCATCGTTCATGACAGTGAACAGATAGGAGATCCCATTGATGTACCGCCGTTCCTTTTCCCCGGTGCCATTTTGGGCGATCCATTCTTTCAATTCTTCAGCATTTAGCATTGTTGTGACCTCACGGCCTGGGCCAGCACGTCCTCCTCGCCGTCCTCGTCCTGCCAGACGCAGGCGGCGGCGCAGGCCACGAACCAGTCCGAGCGCAGCAGGGACAGGATGATGTCCCACATACAGGCGAAGTCA
>CAJUAC010000250.1 GCA_910583885.1 uncultured Oscillospiraceae bacterium
TTCTTTATTTCCCTGTCTGCCATATGGGGAGCATATCATTTTTGTCGCCCACGTTGGAGCGGGGGAAGGGAATGTATCAGCCCCCCTTTGAGGGCTATCCGCAAGCCCCCTGATTGCAAGGCTTTCCAGCCTCTAAATGTCCACGCCTGCGGCGTTCCCGTTCGCTGGCGGCTTTCTTCCTCCGGCGCACATTGGCAGCGCACTTGCCACAGTATTTGCCTCGGTTGGAGCGCGGCACGAACATCGTCCCGCACTCGGCGCAGGGCCGCGCCTGTCCTCGGTGGAGCAAGGCGGCACACAGCCCCTTGTCTGTTGGCAGGACGGCGGCGCGGAACCATTTGCAGACCAGGGAATAGGTGATACTCTGGACGCAGACACAAGGCTCCCAGCCGTTATCAAGAGCAAGGCAGTTGCCGCCGTCATAATTGCAGCACTCATGCACCAGCCGCCGGACGGCCCGGTACTGCTGGTATGTCAAGCGGGGAATGTTCTTCACCGCTCCACCTCCCGCCGTTTCTGTCGGGTCTGCTCCTGCTGGCGCATGGCGGCATCGGCGTTCTGCTTCACCTGTTGGAGTTTCCGCAAGTCGTCCCGGATGGGCTTGTACTGCTCATACTCGGCTGTGTACTCCTGGTGAAGCCTCGCCTGCTCCTGTTCCCACGCATGAGCGGGGATTTTACCAGCAGGGGAACGGTGCTTGTCCAGCTTCCGGCGGGCCATGTGGAACGTCCTCAACTCGTTCTCATGCTCCCTCTCGAATTTTTCCCGCTTGCCCTTCCACTTGATACCCTGCAACTCGTCATAGATGGGCTTGGTGTCCCGGTAGAGGTCAACAAGGCGAAGCAGTTCCTTCAACTCGTTCAGACGGTCGCGCTTGGCTTTCATGGACGTGTTGATGGCCTCCGCCCGCTCACCCTGGGCGGCGATATGGGCCTCCAAATCTTCCAGAGTGACGATGCCTCTCTCGGTCAGAAAATTGACGGCCTCGGCAAAATCTTTGAGATTTCCAATCCTGGCGTTGCGGCTCCATGCTCCGGCGTTCCGGCCCTCATAGTAGTCGGTCAGCAGGGCGGCAAGGGTCGGGGCCTGGGGCTGGCTCAATTCTTCTTTTATGGCCTTTATCCAGTCCGTCAGGCCGGCGATTTTCTTCCGAATATCCCGCAGGATGTTGTTGGCCTTTTTTATCCAGCGGTTCAAATCGCCCTTGTCGGTGGTGATGCCCTTGGCCTCCATCTGGCGGACGGCCACGCCCTCATGGACGGTAGGCAGCAGGTCAAGGCCCTGCCGCTCATAGGAGCGGTGGTCGATGCGGCACGTCAGGCCCTTTTCCTCAAACTTGGCGTTCACCATAGCGGCCCACGCCTCCCGCCAATGCT
>CAJUAC010000251.1 GCA_910583885.1 uncultured Oscillospiraceae bacterium
ACTTGCCAAATTGGACAGCGGGCGCCATATGAGAAAACGCATTGCCGGGCTCCTGCCATACCGTGTGGCACCAGAGATCCAGCCATGCGTCCGACTCATCAAAGTGATAGTGCGCCTCTACGAGGCGCTGGGTAATGTTCCGGGGCAGACATAGGAAGCCATACCCCTGGGTGGCATAGATGGCCTCAGAGCCCATGCAGGGCTCGCCGGAGCACTGGACCACCCAGTCTTTGATCTGATAGGTGAGCTTCTTTGTCTTGGGGTTCAGCTCATAATCTATGTAGCCCAGTTGGGCCAGCTTGTCCATCATCTCCAGGGCCTTGCTTCGGTTTTTGATGCCCAGGATGCTCTTGAGCCCCACGATGCCTCCTGCCCAGGAGCCAATGGTAACTTGATTGATATAGCCACAGTAGCGAGCCTGCCCGTTGCGGAAGGCCGCACGGGAGGCCAGCCGCGCCCAGGCGCCCATGACGCCCTTGCCTGCTGGCATCTGACTGCGGGGGAGCTTGACCCACTGGTACTTCAGCAAGCGTTTCACCTGGCTGGCCTCCTTCTTGTTTTGAATTGAAAAATGCCCCGTTCCGTGCTAAACTGAATGGGCACGAAAGTGAGGCGAAAAAATAATGATATATGCGTGTGATAGCTGCCACTTTCTGTTTTCCCGGACTGCCCCTGCCAAACAGTGCCCTGACTGCGGAAAAGAGAGTATCCGCGAGGCAACACAGGATGAGATTCAGGAATTTGAGTAGCGTATAAACGCCAATCTATGGGACGAGTGAGGGTGCTATGGAAATCGTCAGACGCGGCTATGTCCCGAAGGATAGCGTTGAGTTTGGAGCAAAGGCCGCCGAAAAATTGAATGCCGCCGCCCAGGAGCTGGTATTCCTGATGGACCGTGGATATGACACAAAATCCGCCTCTACCTTTGTAGGCAACCACCATCTTCTCTCCGAGCGGCAACGGATGGCACTGGCCCGCATCGTATCAACGGCCAGCGCTGTGCAGCGCAGGAAACGGAAGGAATTGATCCAGGCACCAGACTATCTGGTGTTGGACGGGTTTAATACGATCATCACCCTGGAGGTTGCCCTATCCGGCTCCCTGCTGCTGGAGGGGATGGATGGGACCATCCGTGATCTTGCAGGACTGCGTGGCAGCTACCGTATCGTGGATAAGACCATACAGGCGGTGGAACTGCTGATCGCCCGGTTTGAGAAGCTGGGTGTGAAAAAGGCCCTGTTCTATCTGGATCAGCAGGTATCCAACTCCGGACGTCTCCGGGCGCTGCTGCTGGATAAAGCGAATGGCAGAGGGGTGGAGGTTCAAGCGGAGCTGCACCCCAGTGTGGATGGCCAGCTCTCCCGCATGGA
>CAJUAC010000252.1 GCA_910583885.1 uncultured Oscillospiraceae bacterium
GGACGAAGATGGCGGACACCAGGGAATACAAGGATGCCTGCTTCTTTGAGAGCAGGAGTCTGCGGGAACAGTTCGACCAGGCGGTGAGGGAGACATATGCCCAGATGCTGGCCATGCAGGAAGAGCAGGCTTCGGAAGAGGAACAGACTTCCGGGGAAGCGCAGACTGCGGGAGAAGGGCAGGCTTCCGGGGAGGAACCGGATCTGGATGATGCCAACTTCCAGGAAGAAGAGTACCCGGAGCAGGAGGAGGGCATGGGCGGGATGTCCATGTAGCAGCGGCAGGCAGGAGATCAACAGGAAACGGAGAGAATCAGAAACTAAAGAGACCAATGAAATGCGGCAGTCTCCCGATGGAACGGGAGGTGCCGGGTGAGGCAGGCGTAGAGATTCGCCTGCCTTTGTCTTATCAGCAGAAAAAGGAGGAAACGATTTTGAGAAAAGCAATGATCCAGTTAGGAAACCGTGTGGCCCGCAGGGCATTCCAGATCCGTCAGGCACTGGCAGACAGATCCGGGGAAGGGTTCGTGGATACCGCCATCAAGATCCTGATGGCAGTGGTCATCGGAGCGCTGGTGCTGGCAGGTCTGTATGCGCTGTTCGATGAGACGGTCCTGCCCACGCTGACCCGCCGTGTGCAGGAAATGTTCAACTATGCCGGTTAAGAGTGCCGGGACAACCCTGATCCTGCCCGTTCCCTGGATTGTGTCCAGAGTACAGGAGGCGGCCAGCCAGCCAGGGCGGATCCTGGCCCTGATGCAGACAGTTCTGTTTGCGGTGCTGTTACTGGCAGCGGCCTGGATCGACTACCGGAAGCATATCATCCCGGATATCCTGAACCTGGGGATCGCATTGTCGGTGCTTCTGTGTTTCCGGCCGGCGAATCTCTGGGGACTCCTGGCTGCGGTCCCCTTTCTGGCAGCGGCCATGGGCGGAAGGATGGGCGGCGGGGATGTGAAGATGGTGGCAGCCTGCGGCCTGGTCCTGGGGTTCTGGGATGCGATGTTTGGATGCATCATCGGGCTGTTCCTGATGCTGTGCTTCTGTCTGGTCCTTCCAGGCGGACTGCGCAGGAAGGAAGCCCGCCCCATGGCTCCCTTCCTGTCTGCCGGTTTTCTGGCGGCTTGTTTTCTTCCATAAAGGAAGGAGTGTGTTTCTTCCGGGAAAATATCAACGATCTGTGGCAGAGGGATGGAGTATTTTTGATACTGTTTCCGGCTGTCTATAGGGGCAGCCTGTTTTTTGGGGAAGGAGGAGTCTGGTATGAAGAAGATGCTGCTTGTTGCAGGCGCTCTTGCTTCGGTTTGTGCCGCAGTTTTCTGTGTGCTGCGCCGCCGTAAGAAGCATTATGGATCGCCCTGCTAAAA
>CAJUAC010000253.1 GCA_910583885.1 uncultured Oscillospiraceae bacterium
AATCAAAGTAGATGATGTCGCCGGGGCGCGGCTCATAGCTGTTGTCCTGCCATAGCCCCCGGTCTTTGAACCAATCCGAGCCGGAAATGCAGCCCGCCGTCCTGGGGATTACGCCAGCGTCCAGATACCCGCACTTGTTGGCGCACCAGCTCACAAAGCAGGCGCACCACTCCACGCGGGAGTTGAAACCGTACCATGACCAATAGGGCTGGCCTCCCACGTTGCCGAGCTGTGATAGGGCCACCACCACGATTTCCCCGTCGCCTACGCCGATACCGTATAGGGCGCTGCTCCACATACTGCGGTTTTCTTCAGCCAGTAACTCCGCAAGCTGTGCCCGCTGGTCGGCGGTGAAGTTGTAAGCGTCCGCCATTTCATCGGCGGTCTTGTGGCCCACAGTGATATAAAGGGTCGTTGTCGTTACCTCGACTTCTTCCTCAATGATGTTGCCCGCTCCATCGTCTGTTTCTACGGTTTGGGTGGTATCAGCGGTTTCGGTGCGGCTGCTGATCTCGTTCATAGCCCAAAATATCTCTTTCAACAGCGCCTTTTTGGTATCGTCCATCGTAGCGACTTCCTGGGGATTGTCCGGGTCGGTGGTGGTCTTAACAGCGTATATCGCCAACACTTCCGGCCAGACGGCGCGGGAGCCGGACATTTCAAGTGCGTCATGGGCGGTGCCGCTCTTGATTTCTTCCAGCTTTCCCTCGTATTCTTGATTTATCTCCCGGACAACGGCGGGCATGGTCTGTCCCGTGCCGCTGTCCTCCCCGGAAAAGAAGATACCAAAACAGGAGCCAACAATCAAACCTATCAGGCAGATAATCACAATGGCGAGGATGGCAACCCATCCCCCAGCGGCGATAGCGGCCACAAGCGCCTTGACGGACGCAATCATGGCTTTTACCGTGGCGGAAATGCCCTTTGCGGTGGCTTTCGCGGTGGCGGCGGCGGTCTTGGCCGTGGCACGGGCAGCGTGGGCGGTCATTTTCGCCGCTTTTGCGGTGGCCTGGGCCGTTTTCTGCGCCGCCTTTGCCGTATGGTCTGCGGTCTTGATGGCGGTTTTAGACGTATGCTGGGCGGTTTTCACGGTGCCCTTTGCGGTGCGCTGTGCCGTCTTTACCGTCCGCTGTGCGCTCTTGATGGTGCCCTTTGCGCCCCTGCCGGTGGCCTTTGCGGTCTGCCCCATAGCCTGGGCGGGCCGTTTCGCCGTTTTTACGGGCGTTTCCACGGTGTTGACCGCCGTTTCCACCTGCCGGGGCGCTTTGACGGTGGTCTGGGGCTTTACCTGCGGTGGCCGGTCAGACTGAACAGCCCGGTTTTTCACCTGCCGTTTCCGCTCGGCCCACTTTGCGGCCTGCTT
>CAJUAC010000254.1 GCA_910583885.1 uncultured Oscillospiraceae bacterium
TAACCCCATTCCGCAACATTCTGAACGAAATGTATAGCCGGGATGTAAGCAAGAAAGTCCATTCGTCCTACTTGACGAAAGCCAAGTCCGGCAAGTTTACCGGATGCCTCGCCCCCTTCGGCTACCGTAAAGACCCGGAGGACAAAAACCGCCTTATCATTGACGAGGACACCGCATGGATTGTCCGAAAAATCTATGATTATGCCCGCAACGGCAGCGGCCCGAACCGCATCCGGCGCAGGCTGGAGGACGAGGAAATCCCCTGCCCCGCGTGGTGGAACCGTCAGAAGGGCTTGCGCGATCACGTCACCAAGTTTGAGCGCGAGAACCCGGAGCGCGGACGGTTTATCTGGGACTTCACTACCATCAAGGAAATCCTGTCTAATCCTGTTTACATCGGCGCTATCGCCTCCCAAAAGGTCAACTACCGTTTCAAGATCGGCTGGATGGGGGATAAGCGGCGCGAGGAATGGATTATCGTTGAGGGGATGCACGAGGCGATTATTGACCGGGACACCTACGACATTGTGCAGGAGAAAGTCAAGAGCCGGAAACGGGCGGACGCCTGGGGGAATTTCAGTCTGTTCGCTGGGCTGGTGAAGTGTGGGCAGTGCGGCAGCACCATGAACATCCGCCGCGCCAATCAGAAGGGCAACGACCGCATCTACACCTGTTCCCGGTACAACAAGTATGGAGTGGCCCACTGTACCCAGCACCGCATCAAGTATGACACGCTTTACAATATCGTGCTGGAACAAATTAGGGCCTGTGCGAGAAAGGCCCTCTCTGATGAACAGGAGGCAGCCGCCCAGCTTCGGGAGAACTGCCAAGCGGACGAGCAGGCCGAGCGCGAGGCCATCCAGCGGAGCATTGACGAGGATACCGAGCGCATCACCGCCCTGGAACGCATCATCAGCCGGGTCTATGAGGATATGATCGCCCAGCGCATCAGCGAGGACAATTTTAACCGCATCCTGGAGAACAGCCAGACCGAACAGGCCACGTTAAAGAACCGTGTCACGCTGAACCGGGAGCGACTGTCCCAGCAGACCCAGGAGCAGGAGGACAACACCCGCTGGCTGGAGATCATCAAGGACTACGCTGACATTCAGGAGCTGGACGCTGTGACGCTGAACCGGCTGGTGCAGAAGATTGTCATTCATGAGGACAAGGACGGCGATACCGTCCGGCAGACGGTAGAAATTCACTTTAACTTCAACAATCAGGCGGATAAGCGCAGACTTATCCGAGAACTGTAACAAAATAGAGCCTATCAATCTGGACAGCAGGGGGATCAGGGTGTACCTAACGGGGCCATGCCGCCGCCAGCCGTGGGCTGTTTCACCAATTTTGGAATGAAACA
>CAJUAC010000255.1 GCA_910583885.1 uncultured Oscillospiraceae bacterium
TATGACCTCCGTCCTGCTGTGTATGCCGCAGTTTGGAGTGATTTCATTATACCGCGTGGGAGCGGTAATGTCAAGCGCAACTTGCGATTTAGCAATCTCTTTTTTCTGTATAATCAAATCAATAAAGGCTTGCCTGTCGGTCTGCCTCCCGGCGAACACGGTGCTGACGGTAATAACAGGCTCCTTCGCTTTTGCCATAGGCGGCTCCTTTCCAATTTTCAAAATTATTCTGGTGATACGATGCGCCGCGCCGCCGCCTTGGTGCTGGCGGCGTTGTCCTCCCGGAAGTTCTTTCCGGCAAAGAGAATGGGGGCGCAGCGTTCTAAAATCCGGTCATAGATACGGGCGTGGGCGAGGTCGGGTGGGCGCTTCAGCTCGTCCAGCTTCAGATTCGTGGTCACGATCAGCGGCTTATTACAGCGGTAGCGGCTGTCGATGATGGAAAACATCTGCTCAAGGGCATACTCGGTGTTGCGCTCCGCGCCTAAATCGTCTATGATTAACAGGTCATAGTCTCCCAGGCTGTCCAGAAAGTCCGTCCTGTCCTCTCCGAACGTCCCGCACAGGCGGGCCAGGATGGTGGGAAAGTTGGTCATGAGTACAGGTACATCCCGGTCAAGCAGAGCGTTAGCAATGCACCCGGCTACGAAGGATTTGCCAGTCCCTACGTCTCCGAACAGCAGTAGTCCGATGTTCCGCTTGAACGCCTGGGGCCAGTGATCGACATAGGCGTGGGCTTTTGCCATTGACGGGTTCCCGCCGTTGTCATTGGCGAAAGTGTAGCCGTAGAGATAACGGTCTTGAAGTCCCTGGGCCTTGCGCCGCCTGATGCGCTCCATGCGCTGGCGGCGTTCCTCGGCCTCCTTCCGGCGGCGCTCCGCCTCCTGCTGGCAGGGGCAGACACAGCGGGGCTTGAAACTGCCGCCCTTGAACGGGTCGGGGATAACCGCCTGCCGGGGGCCTCTGCACTTCCGGCAATGAATAAGACCGTCAGCGGGGTCAAGATATTCGTCCTCGCGGATCTCCGTCATACGGTATCACCGTCCTTCACGCTGTAATCCCGGTCACGGGCAGGGGGAGCGGCCTTGCGGCGGTCATCCGCTATCCAGCGACGAATGGTGGCGGTGTGGCTCCGGTACTGTTTGCCGGTGGAGGCCATGTACTCGGATAACCTCTCGATATACTCCTGCCAGACGGCGGGGAAGTCGTTTTGCAGTTCGGACAGTTCACCAGCAGACAGAAAAACATTTTGATAGCGGCCCAAAACGGCGGGGGCGATTTCTCCCCCCTCTATCTCTCTATCTATCTCTAACTCTATATCTTTCTCTTTCTCTAATATAGGCGGACATTTGTCCACCCGCC
>CAJUAC010000256.1 GCA_910583885.1 uncultured Oscillospiraceae bacterium
TCATGCAAAGCGGACTTTCTTGTTTTGATCCGCCTCTGCTTCATCCGCTCCCCAGGGGACGGCCCAGAGCCTGCGCCGCTCTCCCTGGTAGAAACAGCTTCCCGTGTTTTGATCCAGGGCCGCTCCTGCGGGGACGGCTCATGGGACGGAGGCTGTTCCCCTGGGGCTTCCGGCGATGGCGAGTCTGCCGGGATCTCCTGCGTGGGTCGGTCTGCGGTGGTGCGCGGCTCCCCATCCTCCTTCCGGCTCTGGGTGGACTTTTTCTTCTTTAGCAGAGCTTCCACACCGCGCCGCGCCTGATAGGCCCCACGGGCGGCGGCATCCTCAATCCGGCCGCCGCCGTAGTCGCTGGCCTGTCCACGCTGGGCGGCCTCACGGAACTGGCCCCGCAGGCGTTCCGTACCATCATCCAGCCCACGGCGAATAAGTTGTTTCGGCGCAGCTTTAGCTTTTTCTTTTAATTTGCCCTTTATTGTGCGTTTTTCTTTGACTTTTGCGATACTCTATCACCTCACTTTGCATTTTTCGGCATTTTATGCTACACTGTCTCCCAAAGGAGGGAGCGTTCATGGAACAGATTCGCAGATGTGAATGGGCCGGCCCCGACCAAATATATATTGATTACCACGACAACGAGTGGGGCCAGCCCCTCCACGATGATAATAAGCTGTTTGAGATGCTGATCTTGGAGGGGATGCAGGCCGGACTGGCATGGATCACCGTGCTGAAAAAACGGGAAGCCTTTCGTGCCGCTTTTGACAACTTCGATCCCCAAAAGGTAGCGCTGTACGATGACGCAAAGGTCGAAGCCCTTATGGCAGACGCTGGGATCATCCGGCACCGGGGCAAGATCAACGCAGCCATCGGCAACGCAAAAGCATTCCTTGAAATTCAAAAGGAGTACGGCAGCTTCGACCGATTCATCTGGGCCTATGTCGGAGACACACCCATCATCAACGCTCCGCACAGCATGGAGGAGCTGCCTGCGTCCACCCCGCTGTCTGATCAAATCAGCAAGGACTTGAAAAAGAGGGGCTTCAAATTTGTGGGGTCAACCATCATTTATGCCTTTATGCAGGCTGTCGGGATGGTGGATGACCACATGGTTTGGTGTCCCTGGCACACGAACAACAGAAAATAAGGCCGGATATTCAGGCGGCGTTGGTCTCACTCAGTTTGGTGGTCATCAAGCGGTAGAGCCGGTTCTTGGGGAAATTGTCCATAAACGGCACGATGGCGCTGCCGCACTTGATGAGGCCGCGCCCGAAGTCCACGTTGGTGATGTAGGAGAGCTGGTTGTCCGAAATGTTCAGCAGCCGCGCCAGCTCCGCCCGGTCGGTGGCCGCCTGGTTCAGCATGA
>CAJUAC010000257.1 GCA_910583885.1 uncultured Oscillospiraceae bacterium
ATGGTCATGCCCTGCTCAGGCGGGGACATGGCCTCATTCCTGTGGACGTACAGTCCGGTGCTGCCGGATGTGTAGATGCTCTCGAACTCGTGGGTCAGGGCGGCGTAGGCGGTGAAGTCGACGCAGCGGTCGATCACCTTTTTGTCCAGGCCCTTCTCCAGCAGTTCTTTCTCTGCCTTCTCCCGGAAGCTGCCGATCTCTACGAACTCATAGCTGTCCAGGCGGCCGGCGATCTCCACCGCCTCCTCCAGACTGGCACAGTCCTCCGATTCCATCGCCGCCTGGAGCTGCCGGAGGCCGCATTCGCCGCGCCCGGCCAGAGCCTCCGCGATGGCGGCTCTGGCTGCGGCAGCATCCTCCGGGGCGGCCTGGCTGGACATCTTCTCCAGCATGGGGACGGCTTTCAGCACATCCTGCTGGGCCGGGGCAGTAAAATCACGGACAAATTCCTTGCCGTTGCGCGTCAGATAGCCGGTTTCACTGCCGGCCTCCATGTATCCGGAACTCTCCAGCAGATCTTCCGCATAGGCGTCCAGATCAATATTACCGGACTGGATCAGCTCCTCCGGTACATGATAGGTGCGCAAGTTGTTTGCGGCAAATTCCTTTACACCGTCACGGGGTACCCACTCGTAGCAGTGGAGGTTCTGCGCGATGTCCAGGGCAAATTTCAGGGTACGGCAGTCTTCATACTCCAAAGCGGCGGCAAACTTGTCCAGCCAGTGCGCTTTGCCCTGGCCCTGCTCAGCCAGAACATAGCCGAGATTATCCCCATCCCGAACCAGATCGGTAATGCTGGAATACTGCTTCGTAAGGTCTCCGGCCTCGGGGAGAATGCACCGGGCTTCCAGCAGAGTGCAGTCCTCCAGAGACTTGACCCGCAGCTCGTCCAGTGCCAGCACGACCTCGTCCGCGTCCTCCGCCATTTTGCCGTCATATCCCGGCAGACGGAGCCACACGCCCTCGGGGACCGCAGGGGAGGCCAGCTTCAGCTTGACGCTCCAATCGCTGTCCTCCGGCAAAAACGCGTTTTTTCCGGAGTAAGCTGGTTCTGCTGCCCTTTTCGGATATTCCACATAATAGCCTCCGATGAACAGTCCGGGGTGCTCATCCTCAAACTCCTGCCCGATGTGATCAAAATCCACATAGGGCAGGACGTCCTCCGGCAGGCTGGCCGCTCCTTTCTGGCTGTACTTGCCCAAATCCTCATAGCTCCCAGCCGGATGGAGCGTACAGTCGGGCAGGTGCAAAATACTGTTGATGGCGTCAGCCGCCTTTTCGGGCGGATACCCCATTGAGACGGCGGCGAGGGCATAACTCTCCCGGACGCTCAACGTCTCCAGCCGCTCCTTCA
>CAJUAC010000258.1 GCA_910583885.1 uncultured Oscillospiraceae bacterium
CCCATGCCCGACAAGGTAAAGCGGGGCTACCGCTGGTACTGCTCCCTGGTGGCGGTAGTGGCCCTGCTGGGCTGCTGCACCATGACGGCCTTTGCCGCCGAGGGCGGCGACCCCCTCACCGTTATCAATAACCTGTCCACGTTCATCTTCGGCCTGATCCGGGCCGTGGGCCTGATCCTGCTGGGCTGGGGCATCGTCCAGGTGGGCCTCTCCCTCCAGAGCCACGACCCCTCCCAGCGTTCCAACGGCTTCCTGACCCTGGCGGGCGGCGTCATTATAACTTTTGCAAAGGAGATTTTGACCCTTATCACCGGCGCATAAGCACTCGTTATCCATTGACACGGGGGCAGGCTCACAGGATGGGCCTGCCCCTAAAAAGGAGGTGCTTTGCGTGTCGGATAATTGGGTAGTCCAGAATTTAGAGAACGCGCTGGAGGTCTGGAACGGCAAGTTGAGCGAGATATGGCAGCTTATCACACAGTCGCCCCAGGACTTCAAGGGCGGCGCGATCTGGAACGTGGTAACAAACATCCACGGGGCGCTCCAGGCCATCGGCTACGCCCTGTTGGTGCTGTTCTTTGTGGTGGGCGTGGTCAAGACCTGCGGCAGCTTTGCGGAGGTCAAAAAGCCGGAACACGCCATTAAGCTGTTCGTCCGCTTTGCGCTGGCAAAGGCCCTTATCACCCACGGCATGGAGCTGATGCTGGCCCTGTTGAGTATCATCCAGGGCGTAGTGTCCACCATTATGAACTCGGCGGGCTTCGGCGCTCCCAACTCCACCGTCCTGCCCGATGAGATCGTGACGGCCATAGAGGACTGCGGCTTTTTTGAGAGCATCCCCCTTTGGGCGGTGACGCTGATCGGCGGGCTGTTCATTTGGGTGCTGTCCTTCGTTATGATTTTGAGCGTCTACGGGCGTTTTTTCAAGATGTATATGTACGCTGCGCTGGCTCCCATTCCCCTGTCCAGTTTTGCTGGGGAACCCAGCCAGAACGTGGGCAAGAGCTTCTTGAAAAGCTACGCCGCCGTCTGCCTGGAGGGGGCCGTCATCGTGCTGGCCTGCATCATCTTCTCCGTGTTTGCCAGCTCCCCGCCCACCATTGACCCGGACGCGGCGGCGGCTTCTATGGTATGGAGCTATATCGGAGAATTGGTGTTTAATATGCTTATCTTGGTGGGCAGCGTCAAAATGTCCGACCATGTTGTGCGGGAAATGATGGGATTATAGGAGGTGCTTTGATTGGAAGTCAAAATCAACCGTGAGATACGCAACTACACGGAGAGTATGTTTTTTGGGCTGTCCCTGCGGCAGCTCGTTTTTTCTGCCCTGGCGGTAGTCGTGGCCGTGG
>CAJUAC010000259.1 GCA_910583885.1 uncultured Oscillospiraceae bacterium
ACCTCGGAAAGCCGGGTCGTCATAATTTTATACAGCTCGGTATTGCTGGGGATGGGGTTGGTAAAGGGCAAGATCACGTTCTCGAAGATCAGAAGCCCGGCCCCCGGCTCGGAGTTGTCGATGTACTTCTGGTGGTCGGGGGACAGGTTCAGCCGTTCGGCCAAAATCTTGCGGTCGCCGCTGGCCTGATTGAGCAGGGTAATGAAGTCGCTGTTTTCCAGGATATTTTCGATCTCCGGGGAGGAAAGCAGGTCTTTCACGTTCTGCGTGGCCCCGGTGGGGATGCCGCCCCATTTCCTGAAACGCTTCCAAATCTCGGCGCTGTACGCCGCCGTCTGTTCCTCTTTCAGAAGCAAATGGAACTCGTCGGCAAAGTACCAGGTCGCCTTGCCCATACTGCGGTTGGCGGTGACACGGCCCCAAATCTGATCTTGGACAATCAGCATCCCCAATTTCTTCAACTGCTTGCCCAAATCCTTGATGTCGAAGCACACAAGCCGGTTTTCAATGTCCACATTCGTCCTGTGGTTAAACACATTCAGGCTGCCGGACACATAGAGGTCAAGGGCCTGCGCCACCCGGTCGGCCTCCGGGATGTGCTGGGCGGTCAGGGCGGCGTGGAGGTCGGAGAGGACAGGCATTTTCTCCGGGCTGGGGTCTGCCAGGTAGGGCCGGTAGATCACCTGCACGGCCCGGTCGATCACCGTCTTTTCGATAGGCTCCAAACCGTTCTTGCCGCCCATCACCAGCTCGCAGAACGACAGCACGAAGTCGCTTTTCAGCGCCAGCGGGTTTTCGTCCTCGCTGTAATTCAGGTTGATGTCCAGCGGGTTTACATAGTCTTTGCTGGTGGGGGACAGCTTGATAACCTGCCCGTGAAGCCGCTGTACCAGGGGAAAATACTCGGCCTCCGGGTCGCAGACAAAAATATCGTCCGGCGTGGTGAGGAACACGCTGACGATCTCGGACTTGCAGGACATGGACTTGCCGCTTCCGGGCGTACCCAGCTTTAGCCCGTTAGGGCAGCGTGCAAGTTTTCTGTCCAGCATAATCATGTTGTGGGTCTTGGCGTTGACGCCGTAGTACATGGCCCCGCCGCCCTGAAAAAGCTCCTGCGTGACGAACGGGACGAAGATGGCGGCGCTGGACGTGGTAAGGCCCCGCTGGATGTTGATATGGTTCTGCCCCAGGGGGAGGGAGGCCATAAGGCCCTGCTCCTGCTGGTCGTCCAGCCGCACCAGGGCGCAGTTATACTTCTGCGCCACGCCAGCGGCCCGGAATACCTCGTTGCTCAACTTCCGCTGGGTGTCGGCCATGTTCAGGACAAGGAACGTCACCATGAAAAG
>CAJUAC010000260.1 GCA_910583885.1 uncultured Oscillospiraceae bacterium
GCAAGCAGACAAATCTCGGCATTGGAGCGCGTCCAATAGCCCAGGCCCCAATAGATGCTGTCCGCTTTGGGGGCCAGCTTGATCCAGGTGAAAGCAACGGTCTTAAAGGTGAAGCCCCACGCCCGGATCACGTCCAGCGCCTCCGGGAGCATGGGGCAAGTGGCCCACAGGAACAGAACACAGTCTTTTCCGGCCAGCCCCGTTACGGGCAGGGCCTTGATGTCCTCCAACGTCATAGTGGGGTAGTGCCGCTCGGCCACGCCCTGCCCTTTCCAGTTTTGATAACGCCAGGGCGGGTCGGCATAAATCACACTGTATTTTCCTATAAGCCGAACATCTCCTTTACGATCCGGCTGGCCCCCCGGACAAGGCCGGTCAGGATAAGCATATTGAAAATGAGCTGTCCGATGTACTGCCACGCCATTGTGACGGCGGGCAGGCTGCTGTCCACGGCGGGGGCGCTGCTGGACAGGAACGCCGAGTAAATGAGACAGGCCAGCACAATTACTGCGCCCTCCATGCACACGCCGATGTAGCTCTTAATGAACGCCCTGCCGCTGGATGACGTGGTTTGACCGGCAAAGGAGGCTAACGGCAAGGGAGCCAGGGCGGTAAACATATACAGCCGGAAAAAGCGCCCGTAGACGGTGAGCAGCAGAATAAAGGACATGACGGTTATAAAGAGGGTGCCCAACAGGGACACCAGCCACAGGGGGATGCTCTCCAACAGGCCCACCCCCTCTATCGCGGTCACGATCTCGCCGGGCAGCGATGCCGCCGTGGTAATGGAGCCGCCCAGCCCGCTCATCACGGTTTGGGTGATGCCGCCGCAGATATTGAAAATTGCGGTCATAATCTCCATACACCGGCCCACGGCGGTTTTGGCGAGGATAAAGCGGATCAGGTGGCGCAGAACATACTCCGGCCTCTGGAAGTCCCGGAAGCTGGCGGCGCTCTGAAAGATAGCCATAGCGAAAAACAGCACCAAAAGGCCGTAGCCAATGCCCACAAGGGCATTGTGGACGTTGAGGATCAAGCTCCAAATGGTGCCGCCCTTGAACGTCTCCGGGGATTGGGTCAGCAGCGCCCATATCTCCCCCAGCTTCCCGTTCCAGTCTGCCAGGGCATTTTCCAGATTGCTGACAATCCAGTTGTCACTCAAAAAATCACCTCTTTCATTGGGGGAAATGCGTCTCACCGTGAGACGCATTTCCCCGGTATTAGGGTTGATGGGGCCGCTTATACCGCGCCAATGGCGGTCAAAATCTCCTTAGCAAAGGCGATCATAAGCCCGCCGAACAGACACAGGAAGCCCTGGGTGCGCTGGCTGGCGTCGTGGGACTGGA
>CAJUAC010000261.1 GCA_910583885.1 uncultured Oscillospiraceae bacterium
TTTGACGCTCTGCTGTATAATCTGCCGGATCGGGTATGGATCGAATAACGGCGGCAAGTGGTTGTTGGTATTGGCCGGTTTTCACAGCCCATTCTTGTTGGGTATCGTGAATAGCTTTCCCCGGAAAAAGCTGGTATCGTTGCTGCTGGAACAGCCACAAAATCATGATGAGGAGGACGAGCGAAATGACGAGATACGAGCGCCACCCCGCGCCGGAAAAACTGATTTTGCAGATCACCACGGAGGCGGTCAACCTGCTGGCCCTGGGCACACCGGATAAGCCCGCAGACGTGTCCCTGCTGGAGACAGGCGCGGCCCTGACCGTCAAAGCCTGGGGGCTGTTCCAGGAGCTGGCGGACAGCAGCGTCGCCCTGATCCAGCACCAGAAGGAGCTGTTGGCGACCGCCAGCGGCAGGGCCGCCCTGCCGGACGAACAGCTCCTGGAGTGCTACGATGGCCCCATGACCGCCGAGCTGCTCTGGGGCCTGTTCGAGACAGCCGTCCGGCTGGACGATGCCCAGGAACGCGCCACGATCCATCAACTGGCGCTCCTGCTGGCGGATGCCCTGGACTTCGATGAGTGGCTGGAGCGGAACGGGCCGGTGGAGGATGCGGACAAATGAAAACACGATCTTGCACAGCAGGGGACTGTCCGATTGGACAGCTCCCTTGCTGCCGCAGATCATAGGGAGGTGTGTACCATAAGCAAGTACCAGGAATTTGACGCTCAAATATTTGAGGCCACCAAGATCATGATCGGTTTTACCCTGTCAGAAGGACAGAAAGCAGAACTGTTGAAGATCGCCGGAGAGATCGAGGCCGCCTGTCAGGACGGCAGTCTGAGCGGCGATGAGCGCCAGCAGCTTCTGGATACCATGGCGGACTGCGGCCTGGAACTGCCCCAGCCCCCTGCGGAGCCGGTGGTGGACGAAGCAAAACTGCAGGAGCGTCTGGCCCAATATATGGAACTGGAACTGTTTCAAATGGATATTGGGGAGTTGATCCGCGACTATAAGTCCCAGGAGCTTCCCGTGCCACCGATGGAACAACTCCGGGCGGAGGCCGCCGCTGAGGCCAGGAAGTGTCTGGAGACCATGATGGTCTGCGAGGCCAAGGGCCATCTTTGGAAAGAAACAGCCGACCCGGAGAACGGGACCAGCACCCTGTCCTGCCGCCGCTGCGGGGCGGAGGAACACCTGCAATGGTAGGAGGTAAAAACACGATGAACACAAAATACGAGATCACAGACATTGCCCACGAAAAATATCCTTTTCTCCACCGTATCCGCGCCCTGCGGGACATCGGCAGTGAGGTCAAGGCCGGAGACCTGGGCGGCTTTGTGG
>CAJUAC010000262.1 GCA_910583885.1 uncultured Oscillospiraceae bacterium
TAGGCGTACATCCGCCGCATCTCCTGACCGGCAGAGGGCAGGGCAAATTCCTTTCTGGGCTTTTCCTCCTGCTTTTGGGCGGAAGCGTAGACGATTCCCTGTTCCCCGCCCAGCAGACGGGTGACGGCTTCCGGGTAGGAGAGATCATAGAACTGCTGGACGAAGGAGATCGGGCCGCCGCCCTCCTTCACAGCGTGGTCGTACCATCCATTGCCCCGGACGGTGACGCTGTGGTCGCTGGCCAGACGATACTCCGGCCCGGAACGGATCAGCTTCTCTCCCTGACGGCGTAGGAACTCTACCAGATCCACCTCGCTGGCCCGGAGCTTCTGCTCCTCGGTAAAATGGATATAGGACACTTGCTTCACCTCCAGATAAAAGCAAGAGCCAGAGCGCCGCAGACACGGCACTCTGGCTCTGGTTGGTTTTGGTATTCTTATGACGGGGACGCCGGATCGTCCTCCTGTTGGGGGAATGAAGGGGAGACAACGCTGGCCGCAGACGCCTGCCGCAATTTCTCCCAGATGGATTCACGGTAGATCCCCGCGCCTTTGATGGCGGTTTCGGACAGGTCGAAGCGGTAGTATTTCGCTGTGTGATCCTCCGTCCAGTAGGGGTAGGTAAAAAGATAGAACCGTTCCGCCTGCTCATGGCTGGCGAGGTAGAGCAGAAGCTGTGGCAGGTCGAGGTTGCCGCAGTGGGCAAAGACCCGGCCCTCCCGCCAGCACATGAACTCTCCATCATAGGACGGCTTTCCCTCCTGCCGCATCTGGCGGAGGGCGTTGATGCGTATTCTTTCGATCTCTGTGTGTGCGAACCGCTTCCAGCGGGTTTCCCGCGCCAGCTCCGAATAGACCTCCATCATCTCGCTGTCGCTTTGGATGTCTTGGTCGTATGAATAGGTGTGTTCCGTGACAGTGATCTTTCCATGCTCCAGCAGGACAAGCGTCACCACCATGGAGTGCTCATCCGCCAGAATCGAACCGCGATCCCGTCCGGAATAGGAGTTCATGATCTCGTCCAGACGTTTGGCGGAGTCAAGGTCACTTGAAAAGTTCAGCTCCATGTGGCGGCCTCCTGTAAGGATTTCTTTTGACCATTATACACGGGAGAGCCCTTTCGCGCAAGAGGCCGCGCCCCCATGCGAGACTTTTGGAGCCCTTTTGGAGCGGCGGCTATCGAAGCTGCTGGACTGGCTCCTCATGGTCATCGGGCTTGTGGCCCATGGCGATCTTCTTCTCCCTGATCTTTCTCCTCAGCTTGCTGTCCACAAAGGAGATCCCGCCGCTGGGAGGCGGGGCCTGCTCCTGGAAGATGCGGCCCATGTGGTGGAGGAGCC
>CAJUAC010000263.1 GCA_910583885.1 uncultured Oscillospiraceae bacterium
AGGGCATGAGGACGGCGGCGCTCTCGGTGGTCAGCGTCCGCAGGGCCTTCACCCGCCGCAGACCGTAGGGCAGGACGGTGTTCAGCCCGTCCTCCTGCTGGTAGCGCAAAACGGAAAACTGGCAGAGGTGTTCCCGGCCAATGGACAGCAGGGTTTCCGTGTCCGCGTCCAACTGCTCCAGCGTGTCCGCGATATGCACCAGCGTCACCACGGCAAAGATCATGCGCTGGTCGCGCTCGGTGAGGTCGGACAAAAATTCCTTTGTCTCGGAGCGGAGCTGCTCCAGCTCGTAGGGAATGGCGGCGGTAAAATTATTCCGGTCGTTCTGCCGCTGCTGCCAGCGGGTGATGTCGCTCTCAATTCCTAAAATCCGGCTTTGAATTTCCTTGACCGCCTCGTCGGTGGGAATGGGCAGGATGTCAATGGACAGCATGAGGCTGCGGTCAAAGTCGGACAGGTCGGAGATCATATCGTCCTCAATATAGCTGGCGTACTCCTTGAGAAAGAGGACGCGCCCATACTTGCCGCCCATCTCAAAGTGTCCGGCCTTAAAGGAAATACCGTCCGGGCAAACCAGGTCTTTGAAGTCTACCCCATGCCGGATCGCCGCAGTTTGGTCGAAGGTGAAATACTGTTCCTCACCGGGACGGAAAAAGTCATGGAGGATGCGGAGCCGGTCATGGTTGGCAACTTCCCGCGCCGTGCTGTCCAGCCGCCCCAGGCTTTTGGTCAGGTTGCCGTCCACCCGCCGGAAATAGGAACGGGTTTCCTCGATCTTCCGCTGGGGGATGGACAGGGTGATATACTTCTCCTGCACAAGATTGTTGCTCTCGGCGGCGCGGCGCTTCAAAATGGCGTTGGCCTCCTGCCGGTACTCGTCCAGCCCGTCCCAGCGTTCCTCCATTAAAATACTGCGCTCAAAGTCCACGGGGTTCAGACGGCGGTTGATAATGGTGATCTTGGTGGCGGCGTCGGTGGGCAGGGAGTTGAGGACGCCGCCGTAGGCCAGGAAGATGCCCCGCCGCTCCTCGTCGGAGGCGGCGGCGTAGTTCACATCGGTAAGCCGCCAGCTCTTGCTGTGCCGGTTCCCCACCAGCCAGATGCCGTCCGGGTACACGCACTTGACGGGGATCGTAGCCTGGACGCTCCGGGGGACGGTGAATTTCTCGCGCTCGCTCTTGTTGGCAGAGACAAGGGATTTAATCAAAGTCCTGCCCTCCTTTCCGCTTCAAAAGCTCGTAGTGATAGTTCCGGGAAACAAAACGGCGCTCCCCGGCGCAGAGGATTTCGGACTTGATAAAAGCCCAGGCAAACTGCTCCAGCGTCATGCCGTTGTAG
>CAJUAC010000264.1 GCA_910583885.1 uncultured Oscillospiraceae bacterium
GTTGGAACCGGGCAGACAGAAGTGCCGGGTAGTGGTGATCGACGACCTGCACCGGCTGAAAAGCGAGGAACTGCGCCGGGAGATCATTGCGTTGGAGGAGAGGGCGGATATATGGCTTATCCTGATTAGCCGGAGTCCTGTCCCCACATGGCTCATGCCCCAGCATATCAAGAGCGTTTTTGTCGTGATCTCCGAGAAAGACCTGCGGATGGGCCGCAGCGAGATCGCCGCCTATCTGGAGTCCCGCGGCATCGCCTATACGGAGGAGGATATGCGGCTTTTGGAAGTCACCGCCGAGGGCAACGCCTACATCCTCCACCATGTCGCCCTGCGTATGAAGGAGGGCTTATCCCCCGGCTCGGAACTCCACGCGGAAATATGGGACGCCTTTGCCGCTTATCTGGAGAATGTGGTGCTGGTGCGCTGGGACAGCGACCTGTTGGAATTTTTGATGCAGGTCAGTGTGGTGGACGAGTTTACGGCGGGGCTGGCGGAGATGATCTCCGGCAATCTCCATGTCACCGCCCTGCTGGAACAGGCGGCAGAGGCTGGGAATTTTATTTTCCAGGAGGACGGCACATATCGTTTACGCCCGGTGTTGATCGATGCTCTGCGGAACCGGACATTAAAGGTATATGGGACGGAGCGGGTCAAAGACCTCAAATATAACGCCGCCCTTTACTATGAAATGCACGATGAAGTCGTTCCCGCGCTAAGGCTGTTCGAGGTGTGCGGCAAGACCGAGCGAATCAAAAACCTGTTGATCCGCAACGCCCGGATGAATGTGGGCATCGGCCATTACTACGAACTGCGGCACTACTATTTCAATCTGGACGAACAGGAGATTGCGGACAGCCCGGTATTGATGGCGGGCATGAGTATGCTGTATTCCCTGTTGATGGACGGCGAAAAAAGCGAGTATTGGTACGAAAAGCTGAAAGCCTACACCGCCAATGCCAGAGGGGGTGTCCGGCGGGAGGCCCAGAGCCGTCTGACCTATCTGGATATTGCCCTGCCTCACCGGGGAAGCCGGGACGTGCTGGCGGTGATGAAGAACATTCCCGCCCTGCTGCTGGACAAGGGAAACTGTCTCCCGGAGCTTTCTGTCACCAGCAACCTCCCCAGCACCATGAACGGCGGAAAAGACTTCTGCCATTGGAGTCCCGACGATACCATGCTGGCGAAAACCGTTGGCCCATTGGTGGAGCGTATATTGGGCCGCTATGGTAAGGGGTTTGTCAAGGCCGCGCTGGGCGAGAGCCGCTACGAAAAGGGCGGGGACAATTACGAGGTAATGTCCCTGCTGACCCGCGCCCAGGTGGAGGCAG
>CAJUAC010000265.1 GCA_910583885.1 uncultured Oscillospiraceae bacterium
TCCCCTCCAGGCTGACAGAAGGGGCGGCGATGGGACAGGTACACAGGCAGAAGCATATCACAGCCGCCGCCATAGGCAGCAGAGGAATGCTTTCTCCGGCCATACCCAGGTAGACAAGCAGCTTGTCCCGCAAAATCAAGGACGCCACCCCGGCGGCCAGCAGCAGGATCAGGCCGAGACCGGCGTTCCAGAAATACATAGGCGTACCAAAGAACCGCTGGGCCTCTTTCCGAAAAAGGGCCTTTTTCTGGCTGGAGGCGGATTGGGTGGAGAGCTTATAGTTGCTCTGAGCGGCTCTGGCAGCAAAAGCTGTGACGGCCTGACGGTATACCCGGCCCAAACCGAACACCACCAGGGCAAAGGAAATGACACAGCAGGCGGCGAAAGCCAGCAGCAGGCCCCAGTCCCCCATGATGCCCTCACCCATCCACAGAAGGGGCGCGGCCCAGTTGAGGGAGTCTTTTATACCAGCGGCATTGGCGGCAAGGGCGCCAATCATTTTGTTGACATTGAAGGAAAAATAGAACACCACAACCAGAAACAGACCCGTTACGATGTTCTGCCCCAGCGCTCCCTTGGACACCTTGGCGGCCAGAAACGCCATCAAGGCCCCCAGCAGGACCGACAGCGCCGTATCCAGCAGGGGCAGGACCAGAGCCGCGATGGCCAGCCGCACCCAAAACTGAAGGCTGTGTCCCACGCCGTTCTGGGTCATCATCGTGCAGACCACCCCGGCGGGAAGCAGCACAAAGGCAGAGAACAGCAGGTTCTCCAGATAGATGGCCGTCACCCGGCTGGCCATCAACAGGGTGGAGGGTACCGGCATACTTAGCAGCAGATCGTTATCTTTACCGCCGAACACCACGCCCTTAACTGCGAAGGTAGTGAACAGCAGCCCGCCTGCTAGGGCGACCATACCCATGAAAATGAACACCAGAACCTCCATATGGGAGGGCGCTAGCACCTGCATCAGCATGTAGCTGTAAAACCCTGACAGGTACAGGCCAAGGCCGGCAATGACGATGATGGCGCCTGTACCGGTGGCGGCCTTTTTCCGGCTGCGGCCCCGGGAGTTGGTGGAGGAGAGCAGCATGGATTGGATACTCACCTTCAGCAAAGCGAGAAACTTCGTCATTTCTCTCCCTCCAGTTCCAGGAACACGTCCTCCAGGGAGGAGTCGCCCACCAGTTCCGCCGTGGGACCGGATTTCACCAGCCGTCCGGCCTTGATGATAGCGATTTTATCGCACAGCTTCTCCGCCACCTCCAGTACATGGGTGGAGAAAAACACCGCCGAGCCTCCCTGGCACAGCTCCGCCAGATAGC
>CAJUAC010000266.1 GCA_910583885.1 uncultured Oscillospiraceae bacterium
AGCCACTCCATCTGCTCCTCGGTAAAGTGGACGGCGCCGGCGTTGCGGCGGAAGGACCACTGCTGGAAATTGTAGCTGACCCGCTCGGCAAAGGGGACAAGGGTATCCGTCGCGCCCGTCTCAAACCGGATGAGGGATACCAGGTCGGCCAGCTGCACCATCGTCCCCCTCTTCACCTTGTCTGGCTGTTTGATGGCATAGCAGTCCCACAGCCTGTCCACTGTGATGTTTCGGGCTTTCAGCTTTTCATACAGCGCCTTGAGCTTGGCAATCGCCATGGGACGGTCCTTGTACCTCTGGTCGTAGATAATGCGCAACGCGGTGATCTCGTCCCGGTTTTCCTGGATAAACTCTCGGAAGGTCTCAATGACCCGACTGGCGGTCTCCTCCTGGCTGACGTCGTACCCGGCATATAACACCGTATCAATGTTCACATTGTCAATAATCTGCTCGTGGTTCCGGCGGACGTTTTCGATGTAGTCCCGCACCTCCGGCCTGTGGAACGGGGCGGCGGCGGCAGAGGAGAGCTCCCGCTGGGCGGCATCCAGCAGGGCCTGCTGTTCCTGGGTGGGTTCGCCCTCCTCTGGCAGGGACACCCCCGCATGGGCTGCGATGACGTCCGGGTCAAAGGCGTCCAACAGAGCCTGGGCGGTCTGACCGGCGGAGGCCCCGGTGATCTCCTGAAACTCCTTCCGCTCAGAGGGTGTCATTTGGGCATTCAGGCGGACGATGCGGCTGGCCAGGGAGGTGAGAGTGTCCTCATCCTTCGCCCCCAGCGCCACATTCATCATCAGTTCTTTCAGGGAGACGGAGGGCTTGCGCTCCAGGGCACGGGTGTCCGATTTCTTGGATCTGGTGACGCCCACCGCGTCCACGATGACAAAGTGGTCCTTGTTCTCTGTGGCGGAGGGAGTTACCTTTTGCAGATCATCCTTGCTCAGCGTCCGGGTTCCCCGGCCCTTCATCTGCTCGAAATAGTTCTTGCTCCGCACGTCCCGCATGAAGATCAGGCACTCGATGGGCTTCACGTCCGTTCCGGTGGCAATCATGTCCACAGTGACGGCAATTCTGGGATTGAAACTGTTGCGGAAATCAGAAAGGGCTCCTTCCGGGTCATCCGCAGAATAGGTGATCTTCTTACAGAACTCATTGCCCTCGCCAAACTCTTCCCGGACGATTTGGATGATGTCGTCCGCGTGGCTGTCAGTCTTGGCAAAAATCAGCGTTTTGGGGACCTCGCTTCTGCGGGGAAACAGGATGGTGTACAGGTTTTCCCGGAACGCCCGAATCACAGTCCGTATCTGGCTGGGGTTGACGATATC
>CAJUAC010000267.1 GCA_910583885.1 uncultured Oscillospiraceae bacterium
GCGACGTGGAGTTCATCGCGGTGTCCTCCTACGGCAACGCCACCTCCTCCTCCGGCGCGGTCCAGATCACCCACGATATCCAGCAGGATATCACCGGCCGCCATCTGGTGGTGATTGAGGATATTCTGGACTCCGGCAATACCCTGCATTTCCTCAAGCAATATTTCATCACCAAAGGGGCCGCGTCGGTCTCGATCTGCACCCTCCTGGACAAGCCCAGCCGCCGGACCAAGGCGATTACAGCGGATTATGTCGGTTTCGCTGTCCCAGACGAGTTTGTGGTGGGGTACGGGCTGGACTACTGCCAGAAATACCGGAACCTCCCCTATATCGGCGTACTGAAGCCGGAGATCTACGCAGGAAAGTAACTGTCCCCTCTGCGGGGACGCAAAGGAGTGAAAACCGTTGTCCAATCAGAGCAAGCGCCCTGGAGTGGGGCTGTATTTCGCGGCAATCCTGCTCCTGCTGGGCGCCTACTACTTCTTCTACGGCGCCGCACGGACGCCGGCTGTCACCTATGCCCAGGTCAAGGAGCTGTTCCAGAGCGAGCAGGTACAGACCTTCAGCATCCGGGACGGCGACAGCCTCTATCTGAGCCTCCGGGACGGCAGTGTCGTCTATAATGAGCTGGGCAGCACCGCGCTCTTCTGGCAGGACCTGGGGGAGATGATCCAGGACCAGAAGGAGCGGAAGGTCCTGGCGGACTACGACTATGCCCCCGTGTATACGCCGCCCTGGTGGAGCAGCATCCTGCTGTATGTACTGCTGATCGGCGGCCTGTTCCTGGCCTGGCAGTTTATGATGGCCCGGGCCCAGGGGGGCGGGGGCGGCGTGGACCAGGGCCGCCGCTTCGGCAAGGCCCGCATCCGCTTCGGCTCCGACAGCAAGGATAAGGTCAGCTTCACCGATGTGGCGGGGGCCGACGAGGAAAAGGAGGAGCTGCGGGAAATTGTCACTTTCCTCCAGGAGCCGAAGAAATATCTGGACCTGGGAGCCCGGATTCCCAAGGGCGTGCTGCTGGTGGGCCCTCCGGGCACCGGTAAAACCCTGCTGGCCAAGGCCGTGGCCGGGGAAGCGGGGGTGCAGTTCCTCTCCATCTCCGGCTCCGACTTCGTGGAGCTGTATGTGGGCGTAGGCGCCAGCCGGGTTCGGGATCTCTTTGACGAAGCCAAGAAGGTGGCCCCATCAGTGGTATTTATCGACGAGATCGACGCCGTGGGCCGCCAGCGCGGCGCCGGCCTGGGCGGCGGCCATGACGAGCGGGAGCAGACCCTCAACCAGCTGCTGGTGGAGATGGACGGCTTCTCCA
>CAJUAC010000268.1 GCA_910583885.1 uncultured Oscillospiraceae bacterium
CGTTCTGCCCGCCCTGGGCGCTGGTCAGCGCCACCGCCGCAATGGTTCCGTTCCCCTGGCTCGGCGTGAACTCCCACACAAACTTATACCCATTCTCCAGCGGCTTGCTCTCCGTCTGGTTCATGCTCCCCCTGGCCGTGTTCGCCGTGGTGTTCACATTATTTGAGGCATACGCCACCGGCAGGTTGCCCGAGCCCTCATAGATATGCCCCGCATCCTCCTCCAGCGCCTGCGGGAAGAGCAGGATACCCCCGACCATATTCGGGCAGATGGGCAGAAGCACATTGTTCCACGCAAGCACGTCCCCCAGCTCCTTCTCTGAATAGAACACGCCCATGGGGTTCATTCCCAGGATGTCATTCACCGCCTCCGTCACCATGTTCTCCTCCGTGACGCTCTCCACTTCGCCCGTCTCCACATCCGCCAGCTCCAGCACCATTGTCCCTTTCAGCTTCATCCTATCCTTCTCCTTCCTGCGTCAGCTCCACCGGCATCCCGAAAGCGCCTACCGCCGCCCTCCGGATGCTGTCGGAATAATATCTCTTCACCAGCTCCATTGTCTCAAAGCCCATCTCCCCGGAAAACGCCTTCGCCTGCAGCCCGCCCATGAGCGCAAACGGCTGTACATATTCCTCCACCGTAACGGTGCCGTCCCACGCTGCGCCGGCCGCCATGCCCTGGCCGCTGATGGAAGCGATGCACCCGCCCGTCCCGATCTGCGCCGTGCCGCCCTCCATCCGCAGGTGGACATTGAACGTGTTCGTGACATTCGGCACAAGCCCGTCAATCGGATAATACAGGGAAAGGATATGCTTCCCGCTCCCCCAGGTCTCCGCCGGGTAATGCACCAGGACCTCCGAATCATTGAACTCATAGGTGACATGCGCCACCGCTTTCCCATCCTCCGTCCAGGTCACCGGGAGCTCCACGTCCACCGTGACACTCCCCGCATCCGTTCCAGGCTCCCCGCTGCCATCCGTCCCCGTTCCAGCCTCTGCCGTACCGCTCCCAGCTCCATCTGCTCCAGCCTCCGCCATATCACTGGCAGCTCCCGCATCACCGCCTCCCGATACCGGGAACGGGACCACAATGCTCCCCCTCGCAGTGGCAGACCGGCCTACCGGTTCCGCCGACACATCCACCAGCACCTGCCCGAAAAACTGCACATGGGTCTCCTCCTTCGCCGCGAACTCAATGCTGATGATCCTCACATTGGTCTCCGCCACCGTATAGGCGGACGCATTGGTAAAGGTGTGTATCCCGACCTTCCCCGCCTCGATCTGGTTCAGCAGCCCGGAGATGTTCTT
>CAJUAC010000269.1 GCA_910583885.1 uncultured Oscillospiraceae bacterium
GCCATCACCTCGGACGCCCAGGCGTACAAACAGGCCGGAAACTCTGTCACCGTCAATGTGATCGAAGCCATTGGCCGCCGCATCCGGGCGGTGGATGAGCAGCTCCGAAAGGAGGCAGCGGCATGAGCGAGATCGGCATCAAGGATCAATGCTTCGGTGTAGAGGTGGAGATGACGGGTATCACCCGCAGACAGGCCGCCGAAGCACTGGCCGCCTATTTTGGAACATCGCCCCAATATCTGGGGACCTATTACGACACCTGGGGCGTGACCGACCCGGAGGGCAAGGTGTGGAAGCTGATGAGCGACAGCAGCATCAAGCCAGAGAAGAAAACTGCGGGTGGGTACATATCCGCTTCCGGCATGGACAGTGGAGAGTATCGGGTAGAGATGGTTACGCCCAAGCTGACCTACGCCGAACTGCTCAAGTTCCAGGAATGTGTGCGCAGAGTACGAAAAGCCGGGGCCAAGGTCAACGGCTCCTGCGGCATCCACGTCCATGTGGACGCCGCCAACCACAACCGCCAGAGCCTGAAGAACCTGATCGGCATCATGTATTCCAAGGAAGATATTTTATTTAAGGCTTTGCAGGTGAGCGAGTCCAGAGCGGAGCGCTGGTGCAAAAAGGTGCGGGAACCCATGCTGCGGCAGGCCCGGACGCTGTCCTCGGACGAGACCACCGACCTCACCCAGCTGGAACGGGTATGGTACGAAGGAGTCGTGGAAAACACCGAGCATTATAACTGGACGCGCTACCATGCTTTGAATCTGCATTCTGTCTTTTACCGCGGCACCGTGGAATGGCGGTGCTTTAACGCTACCCTCCACGCCGGAAAAATAGCCGCCTATGTGAACCTGTGTCTCGCCATCTCCGCCCAGGCCATCGCCCAGCGCAGCACCGTCATGCGCAAGACCAAAAGCGAGAACGAGCTGTTCACCTTCCGGGTCTGGCTGGTCCGCCTGGGCCTCAACGGTGAGGAATTCAAGCATACCCGTGACCATTTACTCGCCCACCTGGAGGGGGATAGGGCGTGGCGCCACGATAAGGACAGCTATGAGGTCAACAAAAAGAAAAAACGCAATCGAGAAGCAGAGAGGTGATGCAATATGAAAATCTGTATTGACGAGCGCACCCACGAGGGCAGCGCTGTGGAGATCATGGAACAGCTCCGCCAGCAGACCTTCGACCCCACGGAGTACCCGGACACCGAAAGCTACATTTTCCAGCTTCGGAGCAACTTCATCCGGGCCACCGACCTGGACTGTCCCCTGCCGGAGTCCGGTGTGGAGC
>CAJUAC010000270.1 GCA_910583885.1 uncultured Oscillospiraceae bacterium
TTTCCCCTTGATTTTATCGCTGTTTTTTCGCTCCCGTACTTCGGGCAAACTGTTCGCCTCCTTTCAAAACGGGGAAATGCGTCTCACCGTGAGACGCATTTCCCGGCAGTGGTTCAGTTTTCTCCGGGCGTTGTGGACATCAAGCGGTAGAGGCCGGAGTCGCGGGGGATGGTGTTGGCAAAGGGCACCAGCGCCCCGCCAAACCGTAACAGGCCGTGGCCGGGGTCGGCGTTGGTGATGTAGCCCATCTGCGTGTCGGAAATGTGCAGGAGCTTGGACAGCTCCGCCCGGTCTGTGGCGGACTGGTTGAACAGCAGCAGAAATTCGCTGTTGGCCAGCATGAGCCGCGCCGTCTCGGACTTCAGACATTCCTCCACGTTCTGCGTCGCCGCCGTCATAATCCCGGCGTACTTCCGAAAGCGTTTCCACGCCCGGTAGAGAAATTCGCCGGAATAGTGGTACTTAAAGTACAGGTAGCACTCGTCAATGAATACCCATGTAAACTTGCCCCGCTTGCGGTTCTCCATCACCCGGTTCTGGATGGCCTCCAGCGTCACCACCAGGGCCGTGGGCCGGAGCTGCTCCCCCATCTCGTAGAGGTCAAGGACAACCAGCCGGTTGTCCATGTTGACGTTGGTGGGGTGGGCGAACACATTCAAGCTGCCCTCGGTGATCAGCTCGGCGGCGAGGGCGATCTCCCGCGCCTCCGGGTCGGCCTGCTTCAGCACTTCCTCCCGCCAGTCGGTGAGCAGGGGCATACGGACTTTGCCCTTTCCCTGGAAGTAGTTCTGATAGATATTGGTGGTACAGCGGTCAATGATGGATTTGTGGCTGGCGCTCATGCGCCCCGCGCCCATCTGCTGCTCCAAAATGCTGGTGATGATCTCGGACTTCATGGCAACGGGGTTTTCGTCGTCGGCGTAGCCGCTGCCCAGGTCAAGGGGGGAAATGTGGTGCTGGCTGTGGGGGGAGATTTCGATGATCTCGCCGCCCAGGGCCTTGGCCAGCGGGCCGTACTCGCGCTCGGCGTCAATGATAATCACATCGTCGCCGGTGCCCAGCACAACCTCGGTAATGGCGTCTTTCATGCCCATGCTCTTGCCGGAGCCGGAGACGCCCAAATAAAAGCCGTGGGGGGAAATGAGCCGCTTGCGGTCACAGATCAAAAGGTTGCGGGAAATGGCGTTGATGCCGTAGGACAGCCCGCCGGGGTCTTGTATCTCCTGCACCCGGTAGGGCATGAGGACGGCGGCGCTCTCGGTGGTCAGCGTCCGCAGGGCCTTCACCCG
>CAJUAC010000271.1 GCA_910583885.1 uncultured Oscillospiraceae bacterium
TTCTTGGCGTTCTTGCCCTTCATGTAGACCGCCAGCCGGAGGGCCGCGCCGCACAGCAGCCCCACCACCAGATCGGCGGGGTGGAAGCTGGGCAGGGCGGACTGGAACGCGGCGGCAAAGCCGTCCATGATGTGCAGCAACTTCTCGGAAGCGTCCGCCCCCGCCGCCAGCCGCCACGCCTGCCCCAGCTTGGAGGCATACAGGCCGAGGAACACATAGGGCAGATTCAGCAGCACCAGCTTTTTCACGTTGATCTGCTTCACCGTTCCAGCTCCCTCCGTTTCTCCCGGTTGACAACGGTATTCTTCACCAGCTCCTTAAAGTGGGCCAGCCGTTGCAGCACCGAGGGCCGGGAAGCCTTCTTGACCTTCTTCCCAACGTACTCATTGAACGCGGAGGTCAGCGCGTCCGCGTCCCGGCTTTTGAAGAACACCAGAAACTTGGGCGGGTTGCTGCTCCGGTCCCGCTTGATGGCGTAGTCCACGCCATATTTCCGGGCGATGCGGTCAAACTGCCGGATGGAGGGGTCGGTCAGCTCAATGTTGGACACGCCCTGGTCCTGCCCAATCAGCTGCTTCACCGTCTGCTTGCCGTGGGGAATCACAGCCGTTTCCCGCTTCTGCTGCTTCTGGTGCTTGACCTCCTTCCGGTGGGCCATGTACTTGGCGATGGCCGCTTTGAACATTCGCCCGGTGAACTTGCTGCCGTTGACCATCAGCGTCAGCGTTCTGTTCTCCACTTCCTCCTGCATGGGCCGTCACCTCCCCTGGCCCTTGACGGTGAGGATACCGTCCAGGGTGGTGGCGGTGATCCGCAGGCGCTGGGCGGTGGCGATGTCGTTTTTCACCGTCTCGTCCACGGTCCGCCCGCAGACCACCAGGACGCGGGAGCGCCGGAGGTAGTCCCGCGCCATATCAATGCCGTCCTTATGCTCCTGGGGGACCGCATCCCGGAGAAAACGGGCGGTGAGCAGGACGGGGCAGATGGGGGAATAGCCAGCCTCGTACACCTGACGGCAGTACCGGGCAGCGGTCTCGGCGTTTTCAATCTCGTTGCCGCCCCAGGCGGCGGTGATGTAAGCAAGGGGTCGCTTCATGGAAAGCTCCTTTCTCCCGTGTCCGGGTAAAGAAAAAAGCGGCTATCTGCCGCCGTAGAGGTCGTGGTTGACCAGCATCGTGTAGTGGTTGTCCGTTGTGGCAGGCGCATTGAACAGCGCCGCCAGCAAATAGGCCCTGGTGTTCCAGACGCGGGTGGTGTTCTCCCGGATGCCGTCCAG
>CAJUAC010000272.1 GCA_910583885.1 uncultured Oscillospiraceae bacterium
CCCCATCGTTTGCGCGGCAGGCGGCGATGGCGTTGTCCAGGGCGTTGGCAAAGAGGACGCACAGGTCAAAATCGTCGATCCCGCAGGGCTTGGGCAATACCAGGGACACCTCTGCTTCGATCTCCTTCGCCAGTCCCAGCTTCTCCCCCAACAGAATATCCACCACCGGGTTGCCGGTCTGATAGGGGAAGGACAGGGCCTCCGAGACGGCCTCCAGCTTTTTCAGGTACTCCCTGCCCTCCTCCAGCTTCCCGCTCCGGAGCAGGCCGTCCAGGACGGATAGATGGTTTTTGATGTCGTGGCGAAAGGATTTCGTCTGCTCGTAGCGCGCCTGGGCCTCCGCAATATAAACCTTTTGCTCATGGGCCGCCTGGGTCAGCGATTGCAGTTCCGCCTGGGCCTGAAAACCCTTGCAGAGCTGGCGGTAGGCATACAGGGTACACAGCAGTGCCGCCAGCCCCATGACTTGCAGGAGCAGCAGCGTACTGTGCCTGCCGACCTCCTCCAGAGAAATGATAGGGGCAAAAATGCTGTAGGCGGTATGGAGAATATAGAGCTCCGCGGCAAAGAAAAACAGTCCGGGAAACAGCAGAAGCCCGATATAAGGTGTCTGGCTGTCCTCCGTCCAGGCCAGGAGCTTCAGCACAGCATAATAGCAGCCAGCGCACAGCACAAAGAACAGGAGCTGTGCCGCCAAAAACAGGAGATAAAACAGCGGACTCCCGATGAAGCGGGGAAAGAGCGCCGCCTCCACCGAGTTGATGATCCCGAAGGAGAGCTGTGAAATGTAGTAGGACAGCACGGCGGCCAGCCAGGACACAGACCGCTGATTTCCCATCCCGTAGCGGCTGAGTCCGTAGAGCGCCAGCACGCCCACGGCAACGGGGAGCGTCCCGTCAAGGGCGAGTCTGTCCGAGAGAAACTGAATCATACCCAGGAGGAGAAAATAAACGGCAAAGTACCATTTTTTCAGTTTCTTCCCGGTGAGGCGGCTGATAAAGACCATATGCATCACCCCATGTCCCACAAGGAGACAGAGGCTGTCCATAAGCAAGGCGAAATAGTCCACGTCAGATCACCCTCTCCTTCATATGCCGCAAAAGGGCCTGGGTCAGCTCCCGCTCCCGCAGCCGGGAGGCGGGGATACGCTCCCCTTGGAACAGCAGGACCTGCCCGTCCTGACACCCCCGCACATAGTCCAGATTGACCAAGAAGCTGCGGTGGCACTTGAAAAAGCGCCCGTCCACCCGCCGCTCCAGATCCTCCAGCTTGTCAT
>CAJUAC010000273.1 GCA_910583885.1 uncultured Oscillospiraceae bacterium
TCCGCCGCCAGATTGATGTACTTCCGTGCCCAGCTATGGGAAATGTCGGTGAAGCGGTCCAGAACGGTGTTATTGCCGCTGCTGTCACAGAACCGGGCAAGGATCGTTGCCAGCTCCGCACGGGTGATATTCCGCTGGGGACCGAATGTGCCGTCCTGGTAGCCGGTAATCACGCCCATGTTGCAGAGGGTGGAGACGGCGGTGCCGTACCACGCTCCGGCGGGAACGTCCTTGAAGCGGTTGATGTTGGTGCCATAGGCGGCTTTCGCCTCCGGGGTCAGCAGCCGGTAGAGGATGGCGGCAACCTCGGCGCGGGTAATATCGGCATTGGGCGCGGCCTGGGTGGTGGTCCGTCCGGCGATATAGGCGATGTGGTCCTTCCGGTTCAGCAGGGAGAGCTTGGAGCCGGGAGTGGTCAGATCACCAATGCCGCCCGTGCTGCCGCCCTTGGCAATCGTGACCTTCTGGACCTGGGAGGCCATTTCAGAGGCGGTGGCCGCATAGCGCACCTCGTATGTGCCGGGAGCCAGTCCCCTCACGGTGTTCCCCGCGATAGCGGTCCACTTGCCGTCAGGCAGGAGCCGGTATTCCATGGTCTTATCCGTCTTGGTGAAAGTACCGTCATTCCGGCCCTGCCGGGTTTCATCGGTATGGCCCACTTCGGGGGCCTTGCGGCGGTCGGGAATCTTCACCGTAACCGTCTCACCGGGCAGGCCGTCACCCTTGCCGGGGTAACGGATGAGAACATCCTTCCCGGCCAGATCGGACACGTCCAGCGGGTTCGGGCAGGGCTTCCAGGTCTTGCCGCCGTCCGTGCTGTACTCCATATCCGGCGTGGTGTTCAGCGTCTCATTGTCAGGGTCAAAGACCAGCACAGGAGCGCCGGGGTGCTTGGAGATCACCACAGTGACGGTCCGGCTGGCAAAGTCCTCCCTGGTGGCAGGATAGCGGAAAAGGACCGTCTTGCCCAGGTAATCGGCGGTGTTCAGCGGCTTGGCGAGGGCGGTCCAGGTCTTGCCGCCGTCAGCGGAGAACTCCACGCCCTTGTCGGAGCTGACGGTCTGGGCCTTGCTGTCCACCTCCACCTTGGGGGCATCCCGGCGAGTGGGAATCTGGATGGTTACACCGCTGCTGGGGAAGGAATCGCTGTTCCCATGATTGCGGATGATAATTGTCTGCCCGGTCAGATTGGACACGTCCAGGGGCTTGGTGCAGGGGTTCCAGGTCAAGCCGCTGTCAATGGAGTAGTCCATATCCGTGGTGGTGTT
>CAJUAC010000274.1 GCA_910583885.1 uncultured Oscillospiraceae bacterium
AAGGCGCAGATCAACGCCTATTGGGGGGCACACATATGACGGACGTGTTTCTGCTACTCTCCGGCATGTTGACCGGGGCGGTGCGTGTGCTTGTGGGACTGACTCTCGTTCACCGGCTGCTGTCCATAAAAAAGCCAGATCGAAAAAGCATCGCGGCAGGACTGGCCGGGGCGCTGGTTTTCACGGTTTTGCTGTCCTTGCTCCATGCGCCGGATTTCTACCGGATGGCTCTGGAGGCGGTTCTGATTGCCGCCTGCGCCCACCGGCTGCAAGGGGCCGAGCTGAGAATGGGCCTGTTTGTCGGCATCTTTTACGAGATTGGCGTCTCCTTCTGGTCGTTTCTCCTGCCGGCATGGATGGGCGTGCTGTTCCGCTCCCAGGACTTTCTGAGCGCCAGAACGCTGGCCGGACAGTCCGCCCTCTGGCTGCTCCACGGGCTGCTGGCCGTTTTGGCGGTCTGGCTCTCCAGAGGCTGGGAGATTAACCGCAAATCTGCGTTCCGGGCCGTCTCCGCGCTTACGCTGGCGGGATTTCTCGGGGTCATCACGCTGTCAGAGCAGACCGTTTTGGCGATCCCTGACGACACCCTCTATATGTGGACCATCCTGGCGGTGGTGCTGATGATGTCGGTGCTGGTGTTCAACATCAACCGGCAGTATGAGGTGGAAAAGGAGCTGGCAAGGCTGAAATCGGAGCAGGCCGAGCTGCTGGAGCGGGACTATACCGCTGTCAACCGGGCCTACCAGGTCAACGCCAAGCTGTTCCACGACCTCCACAACCACATCGGCGTCCTGCGGCAGTTCCTCACCCATGAGAAGTACGGGGAGGCAGTCCGCTACCTGGACGAGCTGCAGGCCCCGGTGCGGAACCTGACCGCCACCGTCTGGACAGGGGACGAGACGGCGGACTACCTGATCAACAGCAAGGCGGCTGCGGCGGAGGCCGATGGTATCCGGTTCCAGGCTCAGGTGGAGTTCCCCCGCCGCACCAACATCCGCAGCGTGGATCTGTGCGCGATTTTGGGGAACCTGCTGGACAACGCCATCGAGGCGGCCCGGCAGGTGCCGGACCCATCGGGCCGCACGGTAGCCCTCACCATCCGCCGCATCCACCAGATGCTGGTCATCAAGGTGGAGAACAGCTTCGCCGCCGCCCCTGTCCGGGAGGACGGCGAACTGAAAACCACCAAGACCAAGGGCGGCCTCCACGGCTGGGGCCTGAAAAGCGCCCAGACTGCCGCAGAAAAGTACGATGGCA
>CAJUAC010000275.1 GCA_910583885.1 uncultured Oscillospiraceae bacterium
GGGAGCTGGCCCAGAAGCAGCAGGGCAAGCCCCATGTCAACCCCTACGGCACGCCCGGCATGAGCCTGAACGACGCCGGCGACTTCCGCAAGATGGTCCCCGTGGACGAGGGCGTGGTGCAGCAGGTCAAGCAGATCGCCTTTGACCACATGAAGAACGGCTACGGGGTCAGCGACGGCGAGGACATCAGCAAGGTCATTCGGGACTATACCATGTCTCTTGCGCCGGAGCAGCGGCTGAGTGCGTCCTGGACGCTGAATGAAATCTTCCACAGCGAGGCCACCCGGCTGGGCGAGTACGTCCACCAGCAGGACCCCAGCTGGGACTGGGGCAAGCCCTTTGATACCAGCATCCTGGACGGCTACCGGCAGGGCGTGGATATGCAGGCATAACGCCGGGGGTGCATTATGAAAAAAATCACTGTTTTTATACTTACGTTATCTCTGGCGCTGAGCCTCTGCGCATGTTCCAAAGCAAGCCAGATACCATCTCTCGCAGAAATCGCAGAGAACGGTGCAGAGTGGAGCGGTGAGCAGATCCGGCAGGTGCAGGGCTGTACGTTGGCAGACCTGGAAAAAGCGTGGGGCGAGGCCGACGGCGAACTGCCTGGGGAGTACGCCTACTTCTGGAAGGTGGACGATACCACATCGGTCAATGTGTATTACCACAAAAATGCGGAGATCGAGCGTATCACTGTCACCAGCGCAGATGATGAACAGCAGACTGCTCCAGCTGCTCCAGACCCCCAGCCCGCACAGATGTCTCTGGCGCAGGTGGACGGCAGCTCCTTTGATCTGTCAGAAGGGAACTCAAAAACGCTCCGGCAAATCCTTGACAGCGGCAGTTGGGTGCCCGATGCGACGAACTGCGCCAGCGACTATGTGCTGACCTTTGATAGCAGGACGATCTACTACCATTCCGACTGCGGCACATTCAATGAGCGGCTGGAGCAGGGCCATCAGAGCCTCCGCTTGTCTGACGCAGATCGGGAAGTTGTAAATGCTATCATCCAGGCAGTTATCCCCCACGATCTCTCTCCAGTGGAAATACTGCCATTTTCCTACGAGGAAGTTCTTCAAACGTGGGGAAAAAGTGATCCTGGCGTAAAGACCGATGGCTTTCAAAACACATCCGAAGCTGTGATCGCCACTCCACAGCAGGTCATAGAGCGGGCGCAGAATGAGTGTACCATCGAATATAACACAACCGCCCTGGCCTATGACAGTGCAGCAGACATTTGGAGAGTTACTTTTTATA
>CAJUAC010000276.1 GCA_910583885.1 uncultured Oscillospiraceae bacterium
TAGAGAGTGGGATGCTCGGCTTTCAAGGTCTTGCTGTCAAGCCGCTCCTGGGCTACGCTTTTCCAGGTCACGACACGGCCCCCAGCGGTGCCTACCTCATTCTCACCCATCATCTCCTTCAGCAGATTTTCGGCCTTCTGCTTTTTCTCGGTGACGATCTCCAACTGCGCACAGGCTTCATCGTATTCGGAGAGCAGATCGGCGGCAGTATCTGGCAGGGTAATGTGAGATTTGGGCGTACTGCTGGGGAACCGCTGGGCCAGGAACTTAGCCGAAGCATCGGAGCCATCCAGCGGCGGGGGTGTGCAATCCTGCACATGATTCCAGAAATCAGTTTCCAGCTCAATGAGCATGGAGATCAATTCCTCGTCCCGTTCCACGAACTTCCAGCGGAAGGTATTGCCGCCAATGAGAACGGCGATATAGGCCCCAGCATAGCCAGTCACCGCCATGTAGTGCTGAATCTGGCACATATACTCGTCAGGAATCGTATCTTCCCATTCCCCAGCCTTGTAAGCGGAGGCTGTCTTGGCCTCGAAAATACAGGTGCCATAATCTGGGACTTCACAGATACCGTCCAGGTTCGCCAGCATGAAGGGATATTCCTCGCTCTGGAGAAGTTCGCTCCTGTGGCTGACCTCAATCCCGGTACGCTTGGTGAACTCGGCCCGAACGAACGGCTCCAACTGCGTACCCCAGTAAGCAGCTTCCCCGGCCTCCTGGGGCGGGATCTGGCCCGTCTTATCCATCCACAGCTCCACAGGGGACTTGTAGCGGTTGATACCGCAGACTACGGATGCGTCCGAGCCGCCGATGCCCTGTTTCCGATACTCCAGCCAGTCGGCATAGGGCATATCCTCAGTAGAAACAAGGATTTTTGCAGACATTTTGATAGTCCTCCTTTACGCCGCCGCCAGCACCATCTTGTACGCCTTGTCGATCATGGGGTTGCCCTCCACAGTGCGCAGGAACAGGTTTTCGTTGTAGTTCTTGGTCTTGCGGATGGGGTCGGCATGGGTAGCAAAATCGCTGATAGCGTTGATGAAACGGTATCCGTTCCGGCCCACGTTGGACAGATCGGGAGCGTCCCAATACCGCCGCTTCATGTCCTCCAACAGCCGCAGATTGTTCTTGCGCTGCACATCGGGCATATCGGTGTCAACAGGAAAGAACTCCTGCATGAACTCCGCGACCTTCTTATCGGTCAGCCTGATCCTGGACAGGGTATCAATGCCACGGCCCAGCTC
>CAJUAC010000277.1 GCA_910583885.1 uncultured Oscillospiraceae bacterium
ACCCAGATCATCCTCTTCGACCGTATGCTGGAAGCGGATGAGAGCATGTACGTAGCCGCCGTCGTTTCCGACATGCCCGCCGAGGGCCAGACCGCCGTGGATTGGCTGGCCGACCAGGGCCTCAGCGAGTACAACATCATTCATATCCAGGGCCACATGGGCTCTGACGCCCAGCTGGGCCGCACCGGCGCCCTGGACGCCAAGGTTGCCGCCGAGGCCAACTGGAACTACGTGACCCAGCAGACCGCTGACTGGGACGAGGCCACTGCCCGCACCATCACCCAGTCCGTCATTGACTCCGGCAAGCCCTTCAACGTCGTCTATGCGGAAAACAACGGCATGGCCCGCGGCGCCGAGGCTGCCCTGGATGCCGCCGGAATCACCCACGGCAAGGACGGCGACGTTATCATCATGGGCTTCGACAGCGACACATGGGCGATGCAGTCGGTTCTGGACGGCAAGTGGAACTACATGGGCCTGTGCAACCCCCTGCAGGCTGAGACCGTTGACAGCATCATCAAAGACCTGGTGGCCGGCAAGGCTCCTGCGCAGAAGATCATCTACACCCCCGAGCAGGGCTTCGATGCCGCGACCATCACCCCCGAGGATGTGGCGACCTACGGCACCTGATCCCAAAGCGTATACAGGGAATTGTATCACGTGATCCGACACGCGGCGCGGCATGTCAGCCGCGCCGCGTGTTTTTAAATCTGAACGAATGGAGGCGTATCCCTATGCGGAAAGATGCGGTATTGGAAATGCACGGCATCTGTAAGTATTTTCCGGGTGTGCGCGCCCTCCAGGATGTGGATTTCACCCTGCGGAAAGGGGAAATCCATGCCTTGATGGGGGAGAACGGCGCCGGGAAATCCACGCTGATCAAAGTGCTCACCGGCGTGTATGCTAAGGATGGGGGAGAGGTCCATATTGAAGGCGTGGACGGGCCCGCCGTCATCCGCTCACCCCAGGATGCCCAGAACGCGGGTATCAGTACCGTCTATCAGGAAATTACCCTTTGCCCCAACCTGAGCGTGGCGGAGAACATGTATATCGGCCGCACGGAGGGAGCCCTGACCAGCTGGAAGAAGATGAACCAGGGGGCAGGCAGGATCCTTCAGGATCTGGGCATCCCCGCCAGCCCCACCCAGCAGCTGGGCAGCTGTTCCATCGCCGTGCAGCAGATGGTGGCCATTGCCCGGGCGGTGGACATGGAGTGCAAGGTGCTGAT
>CAJUAC010000278.1 GCA_910583885.1 uncultured Oscillospiraceae bacterium
CCGTTCCCCTGCGGTTTACCATGTGCGGCACAGCCGGAACAAGTTACAGCATCGCCTTCTTCTTGGACCATCAGCCGGTGAAACTTGGCGAAAGCACCTGCTGCTCTGTTGCCTTGAGCAAGGGCGGCGTCATGGAGCTTGAGGCTGTAATCGACCCGGACAAGCTGGGGCAGTTTCACACCTTCTACTGTGTGGCCGTCCCCCAGGACGGAGCTTCCGGCCCGCTCATTAAGACCAATTCTATTTTATTGTATAAGGAGAGCTGAACATGAAAAAGAAATTCTGCATGACATTGGTGCTGATTTTTACCCTGGCGTTGTCCGCCTGCGGTAAGACGGACGCCCCGGCTCCTGCGGTTTCGGGAGACACCCCCTCCGACACTCCTGTGGTTTCTGTTCCGACCCCTGACGGACAGACGGGACTGTCCCCTTCTTCCTGCACCTTCGACCCCGCCCTGTTTGGCGGCAAGCTCCAGAGCTGCGCCTATGCCGGGAACGGAACGCTTTTCGTGCTGGCGGACAAGCTGTACCTCTACGACACCGGGACTTCCTCGGTGCTGGCCACCGCAGAAGCGCCCCTGCGCGACTTTGAAGCCCAGGCCATTGACGGGGGCTACGTCCTGTCCGGTATGGGCGACAGCGGCATGATGGCGTACATCTATGACAGCTCCCTCTCTTTGAACAAGGAGATCGCGGTGGATGAGCTTTTACAGGGGGATCTTGTTGTCAGCGAAACCGGGGGCGTAGCGGCCTCCACAGACGGAAAAAAGCTGGCCTTCGCCGCCTTGGGCGGGCTGTATCTGTATGACCTGGAAAGCGGGAGCCTGACTACCCTCCTGGACATGGCCCAAAACGCCGGGACAGCCAGCATCAGTATTTCCATGCTGAACGGCGCTGCCTTTGCCCAGGATAACAGCCAGATCGTGTTCTTTGGCAGCGGCAGCTCGATTCCCGCGGCAGACGGCGAGGAAGATTTTTCCATCTATGGGAGTATCGCCGTGGATGGCGGCGGTCTGAAGCTCACAAAACCGTCCGGCTATGAAATGGAAGAAATACAGAGCAGCGTCAGCCGGTTGTTTTTCCCACAGGCCTTTACCCAGGCCGATGGAACGCTGCTTTGGGTGGACCGGGCAACAGGCAGCGCCAATACGCTTTCCTTCTCCGCCAGCGGTGAGGGCAAAGACGGCGTGTACGGCTCGGAGCAGGGAAACTATGTCG
>CAJUAC010000279.1 GCA_910583885.1 uncultured Oscillospiraceae bacterium
TCCCAATACGGCGCGGCCATCCTGCCCCTGCTGGAAAAGGGCGGCTGGACGGCTGACCCGGCTTTCCTGGACCGTCTCACCGCCGCCGCCCGGAAGCAGGCGGCACAGTACCCGGACTTTCTGCGCTTCCGGGGGGACCTGCCGGAACCCCTTTCCCCAGCGGAGATGAACGTGCTGCGGCTTTTGTGCCACCACAAGAGCAACGCGGAGATCGGGGAGATTCTGGGTATCAAGCTGCCCACCGTGAAAACCTACGTCAGCGCCGTTTTGCGGAAGCTGGACGTGAAAAATAGGGGCGCGGTGAAGGACGCCGCCCTGAAACTGCATCTAATCTGAACGAGGAGGACGCTTTATGGTATCGGATACCTTACAAATCGCCATCTGCGGCGATATGCCCGATATGACGGGGCGGCTGGCCTGCCGGGAGGATATTAGGTACTGCCTGTTCCAGGACAGTTGGGTGCTGCGGGACCGGCTGCTGGACGATCAGGCCGAACCCATTGACCTCGCGCTGGTGGAGTCTGCCGGAGGCGCGGGGTTGTACCCGCTCTATTTCCGAGCGGCCAGAGATGACTGCCCGGTGCTTTTGGTGACGGACACCATCAGCGAGGCCGATATGGAGCCGGTGACAGAGCAGATCGACAGACTGCTCCATGAGAAGCGCCAGCGGCGGCAGTGGGAGAGGACCAAACGCAGAGTGGAGCGGGAGGATACCCTCGCGCTCGACCCGGAGGCCGAGATGATCGACCAGGACGGCCTCCCCGGCCTGCGCCTGGGGGACATGGAGCGGTTTGCCGGGAACCCGGTAGAGGCGTGGCTTCTGCGGACATTGCGCGATGGGGAGCTGCGCCTGGACGATCTGCGGGCGCGGATGATCCGGGAAGTGATGCCGGAAATAAATCGTTACTTCTCGGAGCTGTGGCGCAATTGGGATGATGAAGAACCGCCAGTGGTTGAGAAAATGCGGCAGCGGTTTTCCGAGGAGAGCTTGGAGCCAGAGGTCACTCTTGCCGGATTGTCCATAGCCGTATTTATTGAGGCGTTCAGCGGTTTTTTAGCGCGGGAGGACGTGGGATGACGGTGTGTATTAAAGTCCTTCCAGCAGGAGACAGCCGGTGCGTGAAAGGGGTGAGTTGCCAATGGAACATCAAAACTTAAATCAGGAGCAAAAGCTCCGCGTGGCCCTTTGCGGCCCCCTGCCCAAGACGGAGCGCGC
>CAJUAC010000280.1 GCA_910583885.1 uncultured Oscillospiraceae bacterium
GGCGTTCATCGGCGCTCAGGCTGCCGTCCTGACAGGCGGCCTCGATCTCACCGGCAATCTTCAGCAGCTCGGTTTTCTGTGCGTCCGTCAGGGAGAACCCGATCATGATTTTTGTGACATCAAATATCTGAGCGTCAAATTCCTGGTACTTGCTTATGGTACACACCTCCCTATGATCTGCGGCAGCAAGGGAGCTGTCCAATCGGACAGTCCCCCCTGCTGCGCAAGATCGTGTTTTCATTTGCCCGCGGACTCCACCGGCCCGTTCCGATCCAGCCACTCATCGAAGTCCAGGGCGTCCGCCAGCAGGAGCGCCATCTGGTGGATGGCGGCCCGATCCTGGGCATCGTCCAGCCGGACGGCGGTCTCGAACAGGCCCCAGATCAGTTCGGCGGTCATGGGGCCATCGTAGCACTCCAGGAGCTGATCGTCCGGCAGGGCGGCCTTGCCGCTGGCGGTTGCCAACAGCTCCTTCTGGTGCTGGATCAGGGCGGTGCTGCTCTCCAGCAGCTCCTGGGGCAGCCCCCAGGCTTTGACCGTCAGGGCCGCGCCTGTCTCCAACAGGGATACGTCCGCGGGCTTATCCTGGGTACCCAGGGCCAGCAGGTTGACGGCCTCCGTAGTGATCTGTAAAAGCAGCTTTTCCGGCGCGGGGTGGCGCTCGTATCTCGTCATTTCGCTCGTCCTCCTCATCATGATTTTGTGGCTGTGCCAGCAGCAACGATACCAGCTTTTACCGGGAAAAGCTATTCACGATACCCAACAAGAATGGACTGTGAAAACCGGGCAATACCAACAATTCCTGGCTATGCCGCCGCCTGTGCGGTTTCCTCGTCCTCCTGCCGGAACATGGCGTCGATGTCGGAGAACTTCTGGGTGCGGTTGAACTTTTCCGTTGTCTTGCCGGGAATGGCCTGCAACTCCAGCATCCTGGCCCACAGGTCCGGGTGGCAGTCGTAGAGGTGGCGCAGCTCCGCCCGCTTGGCGTTGGGGCAGAACCAGCACCCGCCCCGGTCGGTGAATTCGTAGACAGGAGAAAGCAGCCCCGCGTCCTCGCAGAGCTGCCATGCGTCCTGTTCCGTAAAATTGTACTTAGCCAGCAGAGAAACCTGCCTGCCGTTCTCCAGACGCAGCAGGCGTTCTGTTTCATCCCGCGCGATGCCGATATATTTGACTGTCTCTGGCGGCAGGGTTTTCTGATACCGCTG
>CAJUAC010000281.1 GCA_910583885.1 uncultured Oscillospiraceae bacterium
CCACAATTTCCTCACAGGGATGCGCACAGGCAAAGACATCACCCTGGAGCAGCTAAGCCTGGGCCTGTGCACCCCGGCCATGCTCAGCTTCATAGAGGCGGACGAACGGCAGCCGGACAAGCTGACCCGCGACCGCCTGACAGAGCGGCTGGGCTTCGAGAACGACGGCTTCGAGGACTTCCTGCAGCCGGACGAATATGAACAGTGGCAGGATCGGGACAGGCTGCTGCGGGCCGTGGACGCAGGGGACATACCGGAGGCGGAGCGGCTGTTGGAGCTGCTGGAACAGGAAATGGGTGAAGGCAAAAACGTCTTTCATCAGTTTGTCCTGACCATGCGCGCACAGCTGATGCAGTACAAAGAAGCCTCCCGGGAAGAGCTGCGGGAAACCTTCGGGAGGGCCATGTCCCTCACCGTGCCGGACGTCGCGTCAGGGACATGGGCCGGGCGCCTCCTGGCCGCCCAGGAGTGGAACCTGCTGCTGGAATACATCCGCCACGGCGGGGACGCAGGGCCTGTCACGGAGCCAGAACCCTCCGGCACCTATACGGCCCGGGCACTGGAAAAGCTGCTGGACGCCCTGCGCGGCTCCTCCATGGACGGCTACAGCTATGCCAAGGTGTACCCCAAGGCGGCGTATTTCCTGTGCCTGGAGCTCATGAAGGCTCCCCTGGACAGCGCCCTCTGCCGCAGGATACTGCGGATATCCGCGGAAGCCGTGGAGACCCTGCGCTCCTGCCAGCGGATGTATTGGCTCTACGAGCTGCTGGAGCTCATGGAGCGCGTCCTGGGCCTCCTTGCAGGCCTCGTCCAGCCCGGGCCAAAGGAACCCGCCCCGGTCTCCTTCGACCAGGTTTGGAATCAGCTCGGGGGAACCGCGGCAAAGCCCCAGTCTCCGGCGGGCACTGCGGCGAGCGGCCCGGAACGTCCCGAAGCCTGGACGCTGTCGGAGGATTCTGAGAGCCTGGCGCTGCTGACCGCCCAAATCAGGGAATGGCGCATGCTCCTGGCAGAGATATACCGGGAGTACGGCATACCGATGAACACGGAGAACTGCTGCTACCTGTACAGCCAGACCCAGAACTACCGCATCGGCGACGTGATTCGGAAGCGCCGCAGGATGCTGGGCCTGTCAGTGCGGGAACTGTGCGAGGGCATCTGCAGCGAGAAGACCCTGAGAAGGCTGGAAAACAATAAAACGA
>CAJUAC010000282.1 GCA_910583885.1 uncultured Oscillospiraceae bacterium
GCCGAAGTCCACATCGTCAAAGACAATATCGCCCTCCAGCTTTTTGTAGGTGACTGTGCCGTCCGCCTGATGGGGATGCCTCCAGGCCCACAGGCCCGTCCGCCGGGGTGTTTCCGTCAGAGTGCCGTCCGGCTGCTGCTCCACATTGACCAGCTCCACATAGCCGTTGTCCGCCTCCGGCTGTTCATCCAATAGTTTGAAAATGCGCTCCGCTCCGGCCAGGGCCATGATGATGCTGTTGAACTGCTGGCTGACCTGAGTAACGGGCTGGGTGAAGTTTCGGTTCAGATTCAGATAGGAGACCAGGGTGCCGAGGGTCAGGCTCCCCATGCCGTTCAGGGCCAGGACCGCTCCCAGCACCGCGCACAGCACATAGCTGATATTCCCCAGGTTTCCGTTGACCGGCATGAGGATATTGGCGATTTTATTTGCGTTCTTGGTACTCTCCCGCAGCTCTTGGTTGATGGCCCGGAACTGCTCAATATTCTCGTTCTCATGGCAGAACACCTTGACGACCTTCTGCCCCTCCATCATCTCCTCAATGTAGGCGTTGACCTTGCCCAAGCTGCTCTGCTGCTTGATGAAATATGTCCCGGCCATGCCGCCCAGCTTGGACGCCACCACCAGCATGACGGCCACCATGCACAGGGTCAGGATGGTCAGCGGGATATTCAGGCACACCATGCTGATAAAGGTGAGCACAATGGTGACCGTGGAATTGACCAACTGTGGGATGCTCTGACCGATGAGCTGCCGGAGGGTATCCACATCGTTGGTGTAGACCGACATGATGTCCCCGTGGGGCGTGGTATCAAAATATTTGATGGGCAGGGACTCCATTTTGGAGAAAAGCTGTATTCTGATTTTCTTCAGCGTTCCCTGGCTGATGACCGCCATGATGCGGTTATATCCATAGGAGCAGAGCAGGCCAATCAGATACACCAGGGCCAGCGAGAGCAGTGCATGGGCCAGCGGGCCGAAATCGGGCGACTCCACGCCGATCATGGGCTTAATGTACACATCCACTAAATCGCGCATGAACAGTGTCCCCCGGAGGGTAGCCAGGGCCGCTCCCAGAATCAATGCCACCACAAGGCAGAACTGCGCTTTGTACTCCCGGAGCATGATGTCCAGCACACGCTTCAGCAGGGGCATCAGATTCTTTTTGTTCGCTTGCTTACGCATGGTCAAAGTCA
>CAJUAC010000283.1 GCA_910583885.1 uncultured Oscillospiraceae bacterium
CGGGACAGCGTTTGCCGGTCCAGCGTTTTCCCCCTGCCTGCCCCATACACGTCCAGCCCGCCGCCCGGATACTGGCTCCGGCCTCCGTGTCCAACGTGTAGGTGATGATCTTGCGGTAGCCGATAGCCTTTGCCGCCCTCGCCGCCGCAGAGTACAGCATACTGCAAGCGTTTTTCTCGCCCGTGGTACAGAGCCGGGTCACTTCCAGCGTCAGGCCGTTGTCCAGATAGCGGCTCACGGGACGGCCCACAATGGCAACGCCCACCAGCCGTCCCTCAGCCGCACAGCCGATGGAAAACTTGTGGCCGGTGACGGGCTTGTGGTGGCGGTGGTGGGCGGCTACAAAAGCGTTGGCCTCTTTCAGTGATACCGGGGTTAAGGTGAGCATATCACCGCGCCCCTTTGTCCGTATTCCGTTCCTGGGCAGGAGCCGCCGCTTCTCGCACCCCCGCCTCTTTCGCCGCGCTCTTGAGTGCGCCGCGCACGGAAGGGGGCCGCTCCTGCTCCACCGCTTTCTCATATGCGCTCAAAACAGCGGTGTTCAATGCCTGCCGCATTTCCTTGGTGGTGGGGCAGCAGATGTCGTGATATTTGCCGTCCTGCCCCTTGGTGCTGGGCATGGAGACATACGGCCCATTCTCCGTATTGTAAATGCGGATGTTGTTGACGGCGAATACGCCGCCCAGGTTCACGCTGGCAAAGCCCATCAGCTTGCCATGGTCCTTCTCCGGGTCCTTGGGGAGATAGATTTTCACGTCCACGCCGGGGACGGCAGGGACCTCCGCGCCGGTTTCCGGCGCTCTATTCTCACTCAAATTGCAATCCTCCTTCTCATTTTAATGTGCGTTGAAAATAGACCGGCTGACCGAGCCGGTCTTGAACAGGGAGAAGCACAGCAGTACCGTGTACCCGGCGCATTGCCAGATAGCAATATGAAGGTTGGTTCCGCTGGTGATCTGCCCAATCAGCACGGCATAAATCGCCACGCAGATCATAATGAAAAAGCCTTGCAGACCAAGAGCCACAAGGCCGCGCAGGTAGTTGTGCCCCATCTGCCCCCATTCCCGGTTGGTCATGGTGGCGAAGGGAATCGCGCCGATAGAGCAGTAGATATAAATTTCTATCATCCGCCCCACCAGCACAATCATCACGCAGAAGGACAGAATGGGCATGGTGATTTTCAGCAGCAT
>CAJUAC010000284.1 GCA_910583885.1 uncultured Oscillospiraceae bacterium
CGACGAGCCGGAGCGCCCGGTCAGGGTGGCTATCGACTATATGCTGGACGGCGAGGTGGACCGCTACTGGCTCCCCCTCCGCACCGGGCCGGGCTGCCGCTCCCTGCTGGAACAGATGGCGTACCATGTGGAAACCAACTTGAAGCACCCAGAGGAAGCGACCCGGCTTTTCGCGGACGCCCCCGCCGGCCTGCGTGAATTGCTCCATGAGCAGTTCGGCCCCCAGCTCCATGACGACCTGGAGAAGCTGGCGGGCCGGGTATTGACCTTTTTCCAGCAGCACCACACCATCACGAAACTGGAGCAGCAGTTCCAGACACAGGCGGCGGCTATGCCGCAGAAGGAAAAAGAAAAATTTCTGGAATATGCGAAAGCGGCAGTCACGGATTTGCGGAAGGCCGCCAACACCAGCAAGACCATCGCCCCGTCTCAGGAGCGCGCCGCCCCCGTTTCCGCCGCACCTGTCCGCAGCGGTGACAGGCCCCGGCAGTCGGTGAAGGTGAAGCTGCACCAGATCAAGAAGGAGCGGTCAAGGGCTCCCACTCGTGTCAAGTCCCGGCCCTCCCCGGAAAGATAGGTGGGCCATGGAGGAAAGTATTGATATTCTGGCGTTTCTGGAACAGGTGATGCTGGAAAACACCCGCAGCTATCAGAGCGATTTTCAGTACGATATTGCCCGATTGCGGGACGCCGCGCTGGAATCTGATCCAGAGCGCCGCACCTTCTACTGGATGTCCCGGCCCGCCGGTACATGGCTGGTTACAGAGCGGGACGCTTTTCTCCGTGGAAGCAACGGATATACCATCTGGACGCACTATGCGGGAGAGCCGAAGGGGATCAGGGCGTACCGTGTAGCCGTGACCGGCGGGAGCCGGGAGCGGTCGCTGGGTACAGTGCGCAAGCTGAACTATGCCCAACAGGTCAAGCGGGTGGAGGCCCGCGCTCTCCCCACTGTCAGGCTGGAGCTGTTTTTTTGTTCCGGTCAAGTCAGGGAAATTGCGCCGGAACGGTATAAGAAAGAGCGTGAGTGGCTTTTCAATGAATACGGTATGCTGGAATATCTTCGCTATTGCCCTGAGAATGAAGCGGACCTGGCTCAAGTTCTGGCGGAGGAGCACCGCTGCCAAAAAGGACGGCGCACAAAAACCACCACAAAAAAACCGCCCCAGCGGGAGGGCAGATAGGAGGA
>CAJUAC010000285.1 GCA_910583885.1 uncultured Oscillospiraceae bacterium
AAGCAGCTCAATATCTCCCCTCACCAGCTCGGCTATGTGACCAACTCCAACGCTGGCGAGGGGCTTTTGTTTTTCGGGAGCGTCATCATTCCCTTTGTGGACCATTTCCCGAAGGACACAGAATTGTATTCGATTATGACCACCCGCCCGGAGGACTTGGCGGAGCAGCAGTAAGGAGGTGCTGACCCATAGACCCGTTGCAGAGTAATGAGACGATTCAGCAGTTTATGAAGCTGCTGGAGGAAAACAACCGGCAGGGGCAGGCGCAGGATTTGTCTCTCCTGATGTTCTACATGGACGGCATGACCCGGCAATTCGAGGCCGTATCCCAGGAATTGCAGGAGGTCCGCCAGCAGCTTGCCCAGGCCCAGGAATCCCCGGCGAAAAAGGCCATTGGCCGAATGGTGGAAGCCCTGGGGCACAAGGTAGAGCAGGCGCGGGAGGTTCTGGATGATCTGCGGGAGAGAATCACGGATTGCGCCAAAAATGCTGTGGAAAATTTCAAGGAGGCGGGTGTGACCGCATTGGATAAGGCCGTGTCCGCCATTGGAGTCAAAAATGTGCTGGAATCCTTGCAGGAGAAGATCAGCGGCATGATCGCTGATACGAAACAGAACATTGAAAAGGTGGAGAGCATCGGCCATGAGCTGCGGAGCGTGGGCGGTCATTTGAAGAACGCCGGACGTACCCTGACCGGCAAGGAGACGCAGACGGTGGACGGCGGGCAGGAGGGGCGTTTTCAGTCCGTGGTGCTGGCCCCCATGCGGACCACACAAAAGCTGCTGTCCGGCATGAACAACGCCACCCTTGCCGCTATCGGCGGGATGGAGAGTTTGGAGCTGTCGGCGGAGGCCGCACGGGAGGCGCGGGCGGAGCGTCAGGCTGAGAAAAAGCCCTCCATCCGGCAGGCATTGGCGGAGAAACGGGCGGAAGCCGCTGCCCAGCCCGCCCCCGCGCCGGATAAAGAGCATAAGGCCCCGGAGGCGGCTCTATGAGCGGCAAACGGTTCCAGTCCAGGGCGAAAACGGTGCAGAAGCTGGGCCGGGACGGTCTGGTGGAGCAAAACATGGCTACCGGCGAGGAAAAGCGCGTCAGCCAGCGGACGGCGGATATATCCTTCGGTCCGGCCCGTCCCCAGGAACAGGCGGCGGGCCACCGCGCGGC
>CAJUAC010000286.1 GCA_910583885.1 uncultured Oscillospiraceae bacterium
GCTCGGTCTGGCCCATGGCCTGCTCCTGCCGCTCCCGCTGCTCCACCAGCGCCTCGATGATAACCTTTTGTTCCTGCTGGCTCAGATGCACCACAGAACCGCCGGTGTCCTCCTCCACACCGCCGATCTTCATGTATCGGGCGTGGGTGGCGTGATCGCCGTGGAACGCCTTGGTGATGGCGGAGGCGGTGAGGAACATCCTGTCCAGATCGTTGCCGTTCTCACCCAGAGTCTTGCCGGTGATGAAGCTCCTGGTGATGGGCTTTCCATCCTCATACCACTTGAGATATACATCCAGATAGACACCCTCGCTGGCGCCGTAATCGGTGGTGCAGAAGATATCCGCATCCTTGGGGATCTCCCGGCCATCCTTCCAGTGGCCGTCCAGCAGAAAATACTCGTCCGGCAGGTATCCCATGCCCTCCAGCCGGTGCTTCAGCTCCTCGAATACCTCCTGCGCCACAGGCTGGCCGGCGTACTCCAGCTTGTGCGGGTTAGCTTCAGAGGGTTTCCACCGCTCCAGTTCAATAATATCCATCTCAAAACGCTCCTTTCTCAGCCACCGTCGTGGCAGTTGCAGGGCAGGTCGTCCTCCGGGAACATCCAGCACATGGCGGTCTGGTTCAGATCAGCCTCCACGAAATCCCGCCATGCCCAATCCCGCCCCAGGCCCTTGACCGTGATGAGGTTGGGCCGGGCGCCGTCCTCGATGGCGATGGCCCGGTCATACAGATCCCGGTGCTGGTGGTAAAGGGTGCGAATCTCCCGCTTCTTCATGGAGGGACAGAAAAAGCAGGAGGACTTGCCGGGCAGCGGCAGACCCTCCCGCAATATGGCGGCGACGCAGTCCTCCCGCGTCCAGCCCCAGTCCATGAGCGGATATTCCTTTTTATATTTGGTGTCGGCGTCATCGATGGGTTGGGCATGGTCCCGCCGTTTCTGCTCCCCAATGTCAAAGCCGATGAACTTGACAACACGTTCGCCTCTGGCCCAGACCTCCCGGCAGGGTGGATAATTGTTGCAGAATTTGTCCTGGGGCTGAATTTTGTGCTTAAGGGAACACTTCTTGTAGCCGTAGGCGATGGCGGGCAGCGTCCCGGAGCGAAGGCACTCCTGCTCCAGAGTCAGGCGGTCTCCGTTCCTGTCAGT
>CAJUAC010000287.1 GCA_910583885.1 uncultured Oscillospiraceae bacterium
GTGGCGGACGCCATGAGCCGTATCCACTCCATTCTGGATGTGGAGCCTCTGCCCGAACCCCGCAGCGGCAAGGTCCCCACGGACAACGACATTGCCCTGGAAAACGTGACCTTCCGCTACACAGGCGGCACAACGGACGCGCTCCATGATGTGGTCATCCGGGTGGGTGCGGGTGAGACTGTGGCCCTGGTAGGCCCCTCCGGGGGCGGCAAGACCACTGTGGCCGGCTTGATCTCCCGGTTTTGGGATGTGGCTGGCGGTTCCATCCAGATCGGCGGCATCAACGTAAAGGATATACCCAAGGAGACACTGATGGACACTGTGGCCTATGTATTCCAGGACAGCCGCCTGCTGAAAGCCTCCATCCTGGAAAATGTACGCCTTGCCAAGCCCAATGCCTCCCGGCAGGAGGTGGAGCGGGTACTCCATGAGGCCCAATGCGATGACATCATCCAGAAGCTGCCCCAGGGCATCGACACGGTGATCGGCACAAAAGGCGTGTATCTCTCCGGGGGCGAACAGCAGCGCATCGCCATCGCCCGTGTCATGCTGAAAAATGCGCCCATCCTGATTTTGGACGAAGCGACAGCCTTTGCGGACCCGGAGAACGAGGCTCTGGTCCAGCGGGCCTTTGAACGGCTTTCTCAGGGCAGGACCGTTATTATGATTGCCCACCGGCTGACCACCATCAAGAACGCCGGCTGCATTTTCGTCCTGCGAGAGGGCCGCGTGGAGGAGAGCGGGACCCACGATACCCTTGTGGCCGGAGGCGGCCTATACGCCAAGATGTGGCAGGATTATCAGACCTCTGTAAGTTGGAAGGTAGGTGCCGCGAAATGATCGAACGACTGATGAAACGCTTTGCCCTCTCGGAAGAAGGGGCGAAAGGGCTGGTGCGGGCCGTGATTGCCTGCGCCGTGGCCGGCCTGATGCTGATGCTCCCGGTGGGGCTTCTCTATCTGCTGGCAAGCGATTTTTTGAGCGGCAGCGTCCCGGAGGGGCGCTACCCCCTCTACGGCCTGGGCATCGTTGTGGCGCTGCTGCTGGTGCTGCTCTCGGAGTTTTGGAAGTACAATGCCACCTACTTCTCCACCTACCGGGAATCCGGGGCCTGCCGCATCCGGCTGGCGGAGAAGCTGC
>CAJUAC010000288.1 GCA_910583885.1 uncultured Oscillospiraceae bacterium
TTGATTATCAGGTGACACGATACGCCGCGCCGCCGCTTTGGTGCTGGCGGCATTGTCCTCCCGGAAGTTCTTCCCGGCAAAGAGGATAGGGGCGCAGCGTTCTAAAATCCGGTCATAGATACGGGCGTGGGCGAGGTCGGGTGGGCGCTTCAGCTCGTCCAGCTTCAGATTCGTGGTCACGATCAGCGGCTTATTACAGCGGTAGCGGCTGTCGATGATGGAAAACATCTGCTCAAGGGCATACTCGGTGTTGCGCTCCGCGCCCAGGTCGTCTATAATCAAGAGGTCATAGTCTCCCAGGCTGTCCAGAAAGTCCGTCCTGTCCTCTCCGAACGTCCCGCACAGGCGGGCCAGGATGGTGGGGAAGTTGGTCATGAGTACAGGTACGTCCCGTTCCAAAAGCGCGTTCGCTATGCACCCGGCCAGGAAGGATTTGCCCGTACCAACGTCACCGAACAGCAACAGGCCGATGTTCTTCTTGAACGCTTGGGGCCAGTGATTGACATAGGCGTGGGCTTTCGCCATAACAGGGTTCTCGCCGTTGTCATGGGCGAATGTGTAGCCGTAGAGGTAGCGGTCTTGAAGTCCCTGGGCCTTACGCCGCCTGATACGCTCCATGCGCTGGCGGCGTTCCTCGGCTTCTCTGCGGCGGCGTTCTTTCTCCTGCTGGCAAGGGCAGACACACCGGGGAGCGATATAGCCGCCAAAGGGGGAGCGAATGACAGTCTGCCGGGGTGCGCCGCACTTCCGGCAATGGACAAGCCCATCAGCCGGGGCTATGTACTCGCCCTCTCCCAGTTTCATGGCAGCAGTGGTCTTGTCGATGACGGCTCGGATTTCCTCGGTCAGTTCCATCATACGGTGTCCTCCTCGCTGACGCTATAATCCCGGTCACGGGCAGGGGGGGCGGCCTTGCGGCGGTCATCCGCTATCCAACGGCGAATGGTGGCGGCATGGCTCTGGTACTGTTTGCCCGTGGATGCCATGTACTCGGACAATCTTTCGATGTACTCCTGCCAGACGGTAGGAAAGTCGGCTTGCAGTTCGGACAGTTCACCAGCAGACAGAAAAACATTTTGGTAACGGCCCAACGTGCGGGCGCGTTCCCCCTCTCTATTCTCTATACTCTTTATCTCTA
>CAJUAC010000289.1 GCA_910583885.1 uncultured Oscillospiraceae bacterium
TTGAGCAGGCCCTTGACCTTATCCATGTATAAATCCCGCAGACCCTTGGTGTACTCGGCAATTCGTTTCTCATAGGCGGCGAGGGTGTCCAGAAGCTGCTTTTTCTGCCCTTGCAGATTTTCGCAAAACTCAATGTTCCGCTCCAGCTCGTCCTTGTCCAGATATGCCGCCGCCAGCCGGTTCAGCTCGTCAATGACCATCCGCTCCAGCTTTTCCACCGAAATGAAGGAGCCGATGCAGGCGTCCTTTGCCACATGGCGGTTAGAGCATTGGAGATAGTGCCGCCCATGATTTTTAGAAGAACGCATGGTGTAGCCGCAGTTGGCGCACCGGGCTTTCCGGGCGAACAGCCCCACAGTACCGCAATCAAAAGGCTTGGCCCGTTCCGCAACCATGGACTGCACCCGGTTCCAGAGGGGGCGGTCAATGATGGCCTCATGGGTCCCCTCCACACGATACCACTCACTTTGAGGGCGGGGTTTGTTCTGCTTGGTCTTGTAGGACACGCTGCCATATTTGCCTTGCACCATGTTGCCAATATAAATCTCGTTGGTGAGCATATCGGAGATAGCAAAATACTTCCAGAGAGTGCTGTTTTTCCGCTTGGGCTGCTGGTAGCGCAGGCCGTGGAGCCGCTTGTACTCGGTGGGATTGGGGATGCCACGGTCGTTGAGCATCCGGGCGATGGCCGTCTTGCCGTAGCCCTGGGAAAAGAGGGTGAACACCTCCCGGACAACGGCGGCGGCCTCCTCGTCAATAATCAGGTGGCCTTTCTGGTCGGGGTCTTTTTGGTAGCCGTAGAGGGCAAAGGCCCCGATGTGGAAGCCATTCTGCCGCCGGTTGGTGAGGACGCTGCGGATGTTCTCCGACATATCCTCCAGATACCACTCGTTCACCAGCCCGTTGATCTGCCGGGACTTCTTATTGCCCTTGTTGGCGGTGTCGGCGTTGTCCACGATGCTGACAAAGCGGATGCCCCAAATAGGGAAGAGGCCGTGGATGTACTTTTCTACCAGCTCCAGCTCACGGGTAAAGCGGGATTGGGTCTTGCAGAGAACGATGTCAAACCGATGGGCCTTTGCGTCCTCCAGCAAGCGGTTAAATTCGGGCCGCCTGCGGTCTGAACCTGTGTAATCAT
>CAJUAC010000290.1 GCA_910583885.1 uncultured Oscillospiraceae bacterium
TTTTGTCCGAGCCGGTTCCCATGTACCCGCAGAACCAGCACTATCTGAAGGAGTTGAAGTATTCCCTCACCCGGCAGATTTGGAATAGGTTCACCTCTACCATCAAGCAACCGCAGATGCAGGGGATTATGCAGGGGTTTCGGGTGGTCGGCTCCTGGTCAAAGTTGGGCAAGGGTTATCCTGTGACGGCCTACCGGCTCGGTGATCGGGTGGAGCTGGACGGTCTTTTGGACTACATACCAGCATCGAACGGGGAGCGGCAGAAGTTGCAGGGGATTTTGAGAAAGACCACGATGCCCCTGGCTGAAGCAAAGGAGAAGTATCCAGATTGGTATGAGCGGCGGATAGTGAAGGGGGAGCGGCGGGGTCGCTGGACGGTGAAAAGAGATCTCTATGATTGGTGGCTGCGCCGCATCCGGGACGAGATCCGGGTGGGCCACCGCTATCATGGGGTAATGACCCTGGCGATCTACGCTAAGAAGTGCGGTATTGAGGAGGCCGAGCTGCGCCAGGACGCCTATTCTCTCCTTCTGCCCTATGATGAAATGAGCATCGAGGAGGTCAACCGCTTCACCAGGGAAGATGTAGAGGCTGCGCTCTCGATGTTCAATGAGGACTATGTGACGTTTCCCAGGGACGATATAGCAAGGCTCTCCGGGATGCCTATGCCGGTCAATAAGAGGAATTGGCGCAAACAGGCGGAGCATTTAGGTCGAGCAAGAGCGGTGCAAGCCTTTGATGATCCTGACGGTAGGTGGCGAAACCGGGAGGGACGGCCTAAAGCCCAGATTTGTGTCTTTGAATGGCGGCAGCAGCATCCAGAGGGCCGCAAGGCCGACTGCCACCGGGATACTGGCCTTGACCCTAAGACCATTCGGAAGTGGTGGGACTGTCCGCCACCGCCGCTGCGGTTTAAGGACGGCCATATTACGGTGTCGGTGGAGCCGTCCCAGGCGGTCAGCGACTTCCTTGTGGCGGCTCTGGCCGAGGATGATTAGAGGGTTGATTTGGGTAGCTGTATATGGTACAATAAACAGGACAGAATATAGTGCGTAGTATGAAAGGGGTGCATTGTATGATTGCGATTAACTTTACAACGGCCCGGAGCCGGTTCAAGGACTTCTG
>CAJUAC010000291.1 GCA_910583885.1 uncultured Oscillospiraceae bacterium
AAGCCGTTCCGCCAGCAGGCAGGCCGGAGAGGGTCAGCGTTACCGTGCCGCCGCCGATTAGCGGGGACGCGGGGGAGGCTGTCAGGGACAGCACCGGCGTAATCTTCTCCACCCTGACGGTGCAATTTGCTGTCGCGCCGTTGTGGTTGCCGTCCCCGGCGTAGGAGGCGGCGAAGGTGTAGGACGCGCCGCCAGCAGGCAGCTCCGCCGTCCAGGTGTTGCCGCTCCCCTTTGTCACGGTGATGTTTTCATCCGAACAGGTTACGGTGGCCGAACTGCGGTCGGGCAGACCGGAGAGGGTCAGTGTCACCATGCCGCCGTTGGGCAGGGTGGCCGGGGACGGAGTGAGGATCAGGCTGGGTGTGGCCTTGCTGATTGTCACGACCACGGTGCCGGTGCTGGCACCATAAAGGTCGGTATTATTCGGAGTGAACGTAACTCGCTTCACGCCGCTGTCCGCTACATTGGTAATAGCCTGACCGCTGACAAAACTCCATGTTCCATCGATTGCAATCCCGTCCACCGTGGCAGTGCCGGTGATCTGGTTGCTGTTCACCGGATTGCCGGTGTAGATTACGGAAATGGGATTGACGTTCAGATTGGGGATTCGCACGTTTGTCACGGTGACGGTGATCGTCAGGTCAAACGGGTTGTAATTGGTGGATTCCGTCACGGGAATGGTGATCGTACCGGTGCTGTTCACCTTCTGGCTGTCATTCACCAGTTTGTAGGTCAGCATGGCTCCGCTCACGGTGGGAGTGCCCTCAAAGATGCTGTTGGTATCCGTAATGGTAATTGTCCCCAGCACATAGCCCTCCGGGAGCAGGTCGCTCATATCATAGGTCTTGTCTCTACCGTATTTGCAGGAGGTGCTGGCGGTCATTAGGCCGGTGTAATTTGCCTTGCCGATGGTCACATCCACTTTCACAGGGGCGGTCCCCTCATAATTGGTGGTGCCCTCTACCTTGTACCAAACTGTATAGGTGCCCGCGTTGGTGCCGGTGGGGATGGTTGTGGAATAGGTTCCCATTTCTGTCAGGGAATACACCACTTCGCCAATACTGGCGGTTCCCGCCGTGACAAGGGCCTGGGCCGCTCCTGTGTAGGT
>CAJUAC010000292.1 GCA_910583885.1 uncultured Oscillospiraceae bacterium
CTGCGGGAGCTGCTCCGGCAGGACATGGGCCACTTGGACGAGATCCAGTCCACCACCGCCTCGGCGCGGGAGTTCGCCCTCGTCTACCGCAGGGAGGAAAAGTCCACCGAGGACGCCGGACACCTGAAGCAGATCGAGAAGCGCGTCCGGGACTGCGGCTTTCACGTCCGCATGGCGGAGGAGCAGGACATGATGCGTCTGCTGGCGGTGTACTACCAGCAGGACGTGACCACGGAGCAGTTTGACCGCTTTGACGGAGAGAGGAGCGCCAATGGCTAAAAAGCAGATAAAAAGGAAGAAAAAAGCAGCATTAAAACCAGAAGCTGTACCGCCCAAGGACTTCCTGGACATGATTGCCCCCGCCGCCGTGAAGTTCAACACGGACAGCTATATCCTGGGCGGCGCGTATCACTGCACCCTGGCCCTGCGGGGCTACCCCACCAGCACCGAGGAACTGGCCCTGCTCCGGCATCTGGGCGAGAAAAGCGGCGTCACTCTGCGGATCTACACCCGCCAGGTCACACCGGCTGAGGAGAACGCCATCCTCCACAACGCCACCAATAAGAGCAGGATGGAGCGCGGCAACACCAACGACATGAAGCAGAGTATTACGGCGGAGGCCAACCTCCAGGACGTGGCCGCACTCATCACCACCATGCACCGCAACCGGGAGCCGCTGGTACACTGCGCCGTGTTCATCGAACTCTCCGCCAGGGACTCGGATAGTCTCCGCACCCTTCGGGACGATGTGACCGCCGAGCTGACCCGCTCCAAGCTGAACGCCGACCGTGTCCTCCTTCGCCAGCGGGAGGGCTTCCTCGCCTCCAACCCCGCCGGCAGCAACGTCTTCGGCTCCCTCTATGAACGGGTGCTGCCCGCCTCCAGCGTGGCGAACCTCTTCCCCTTCAACTACTCCGGCAAGAACGATCCCAACGGCTTCTATGTGGGCCGGGACCGCTACGGCTCCAACATCATCGTGGATCTGGACCGCCGCGCCGAGGATAAGACCACCGCCAGCGTCCTCATCTTGGGCAACTCCGGCCAGGGCAAGAGCTACCTGCTGAAGCTCCTTCTCTGCAATATCCTGGAGAGCGGCAAGTCCGC
>CAJUAC010000293.1 GCA_910583885.1 uncultured Oscillospiraceae bacterium
TTCACCTATAAATCCGTGGCGTTCGTCTGGCTGAAAAAGAACCGCCGGGCGGATAGCTGGTTTTATGGGCTGGGCTTCTGGACGCGCTCCAACGCGGAGGTGTGTCTGCTGGCAACACGGGGCCATCCCCGGCGGCGGGCGGCGAATGTGCATCAATTCATTATCTCCCCCATAGAGGGCCACAGCAAAAAGCCGGACGAGGCCCGCGAGAAAATTGTGGCCCTGATGGGCGACCTGCCCCGCGTGGAGCTGTTCGCCCGGCAGACCCCGCCCGGCTGGGACGTGTGGGGGAACGAGGTGGAGCCTACGGTCAACTTATGGCCATCGTGGCCAGAAGCGGCTGGGCCGAAAAGGAGGTTGAAAGATGGCCTATGTGAGCATCCCCAATGACCTTTCCAAAATCAAGACCAAGCTGGCCTTTAACCTGACCAGCCGACAGCTTGTGTGCTTCGGCTGTGGGGCGGCGGTGGGCATCCCCGCCTTTCTGCTGACCCGGAGCGCCATCGGGAACAGCGGGGCGATGTTCCTGATGCTGGCCGTCATGCTCCCCGCCTTTTTCATGGCGATGTACGAAAAGGACGGCCAGCCCTTTGAAAAGGTGGTGCGGAACATTGTCCGGGCCAAGCTCCTGCGCCCCGGCGTGAGGCCCTACCGGACGGAAAACCTGTACGCGCCCTTTGCCGGACAGGTGGAAAAGGAGGAACCGATTGCAGAAAAATCAGCGACCCAAACACGGCCCCGCAAGGGGTAAGGGCCGGGCGGCCCTCTCCGCCCAGCAGACCGTTCCCTACCTGGAAATGCTGAAAGACGGCGTTTGCCGGGTGCGGGACGGCTACTACACAAAAACCATCGCCTATGAGGACATCAACTATTCTGTTGCGTCCACCGAGGATCAGGCGGCCATTTTCAGCGGGTGGTGTTCGTTCCTGAACTACTTCGACAGCGCCCTGCCGTTCCAGCTCTCCTTTGTCAATCACCGCTCCCGTGGCGGGGGCCGCTATAAGGTCAATATCCCTATGGCCCACGATGAATTTGACAGCATCCGGGGCGAATATGTGGATATGCTGAAACGGCAGATTGCCCGGAGCAACAACGGCATTGTCC
>CAJUAC010000294.1 GCA_910583885.1 uncultured Oscillospiraceae bacterium
GGCCCCTTGACTTTTGGCCCCGCTCCCCGTGACGGCCGTGACGACCGTGACGATGTTTTACACACCGCCCCCGCTCTCAAAAAAGCCGTCACAGCCGTCACGGTCGTCACGCCTGGGGCGGTTCCAGGGTGAGGGTGATACTTCTCCCGGCGTGGCTCCTGCTGTTCTCATAGCGGATATGGTACTCCGCCGCCAGCCTCCCGGCCCGGACATTCAGCCGCATCGCCAGGGCGTTGGGCTTCATGTCGGTCTGGAGCGCCGCCGCCAGCTCCGTGGCCGTACCGCCCCAGGCGGGCCTGTCCGCCGTCACAAGGGCGGCAACGGCCTCCAATACCGGGTCGGGCGGTTCCACCCACGGCTCCGTTTCCAGCCGCTCCAGCTCCCACACAAGCCGCTCCCTGTCCTTGGTGAGATACATCCGCTGGTCTTGCTGGTCACGCCCTGCCACGTCCAGAATGGCGCTGCCGTCCGTCCGCTTCTCCTTTTGAAGAAGAAAGGCCCCGTCCGCAGCTCCCAACAGGCCGTTGGTGCCGGAAATCATATCAAACTTATCATCTGCCTGTTGCTTTCGGGTGTGGTGTACCAGCAGGAGACAGATACCGCAATCATCGGCAAGGCGTTTCAGCTTGCCCACCACCTCGTAATCGTTGGCATAGCTGTACTTGTCCCCGCCGACCTCCCGGACTTTCTGGAGGGTGTCAATGATAATCAGCTTGGTATCGGGGTGTTGCCGGACGAACTTCTTTAGCTGTTCCTCCAGGCCCAGGCCGAGCTGTTTGGCGTAGATCGCAAAGAGCAGGTCGTTGGTGCCGTCCATGCCGAACATCCGATACAGCCGCCCCTGCAAGCGGCGGTGGTCGTCCTCCAACGCCAGATAGAGGACGGTGCCCTTGTGGACGGGGTAGCCCCACAGGGGGAGGCCCATGCTCACATGATAGGCAAGCTGGGCCATCAGGAACGACTTGCCCACCTTGGGCGCTCCCGCAAAGAGGTACGTCCCAGGGTAGAGCAGACCGTCAATGATTGGCGGTCTGCTCTGGTAGACATTCTGGTAAAGCTCATTCATGGAAACGGTGTGGAGGTAGGCCGGGTCG
>CAJUAC010000295.1 GCA_910583885.1 uncultured Oscillospiraceae bacterium
CCCCGCCGTGGCCGCCGCCCCAAGAACAAGGAGGCCCCGGCCCAGGGGGAGAAGCCCAAGCGCAAGGGCCGTCCGCCCAAAAGTGAGAAGCAGGCCCCCGGCGGGGGCGGCGCTGGCAAGACGGCCAAAACTCCCAGGCAGGGCAAGGCGGCCAGTCAGCCCGCCCCGGCGAAAGAGGAGGCCCCGCCCCCTCCCGCGCCCGCGCCGGAGGAGCCGACCCAGCCCAAGGACGCCTCCCGTGGGGAAAAGGAGGAGATCGTCTATCTGGACCTCGCCCAGCTCCACCCGTTCCAGGATCACCCGTTCGGCGTCCGGGACGACAATGAAATGAAAGGGCTGGTGTCGTCTGTGCGGGCAGGCGGCGTCCACCAGCCCGCCCTGGTGCGTCCCCGTGAGGGCGGGGGCTATGAGATCATAGCGGGCCACCGGCGGCAGCGGGCAAGCGAGCTGGCGGGGTACAAAAATATGCCCTGTATCGTCCGCAACATGACGGATGATGAAGCCGTCCTCGCCATGACGGACGACAACCTGCGCCACCGGGAAACGATTTTGCCCAGCGAAAAGGCGGCGGCCTTGAAGCAGCAGTATGAGGCCATCAAGCACCAGGGGACGCGGGGCGACGGCGCGGACCTGGGCAAGCTGTCTCTGGACAAAGTGGGCGAGCGCAACGGCATGAGCGGAAAGACGGTGCAGCGGTACATTTATCTGAATGACCTTGTGCCGGAGCTGAAACAGTTTATGGACGGCGGAAAGCTGTCGTTCACCCCCGCCGTGGAGATTTCCCGTATCAGGCCGGAACACCAAAAGTATATCGCCGTGTCCATCGAGGGGCAGCAGTCGTCCCCCTCCAAGGCCCAGGCGAAGAAGCTGCGGGAAATGGACGAAAAAAACCAGCTCAACCCGGACGTGATCGACGCGGTGTTGAGCCAGGAGAAGAAAAAGGAGGATTTCGACGTGATCATCAGCTCTGCGGAATTGGCCCAGTATTTCGGCAAGGACAAGACGCCCCGTGAGATGAAGGACCAGATCATGGCCCTGTTGGGGGAGTGGAAAGAGAAGCAGCCCCCGGAGCTGGGCAAGGGCGAGAAAA
>CAJUAC010000296.1 GCA_910583885.1 uncultured Oscillospiraceae bacterium
TCCCTGTGGGCAAGCGAGATCGTCCCGGCCTGCGTGTCGGTGACGAAACGGCACTTCCCGGACATGGCCCACGCCGGGGACGTGACCCAGCTCCACGGCGGAAAACTCCCGCCTGTGGACATCGTGACATTCGGCAGCCCGTGTCAGGGGCTTTCGATGGCGGGCCAGCGCCGGGGGCTGGCGGACGAACGGAGCGGCCTTTTCATGGAGGCCATACGGATAATTGATGAAATGAGGGAGGCGACACATGACAGATACCCAAGGTTCGCGCTGTTCGAGAACGTCCCCGGCGCTCTGTCGTCCGCAGGAGGACGTGACTTTGCGGCTGTGCTGCAATCGTTCACAAAGGCCCAAATTCCAATGCCTTATTCTGGACGGTGGGCAAACGCCGGGATGGTACGAGGCGGAGGCGTTGATCTCGCTTGGTGCGTGTACGACGCCCAATATTTCGGCACAGCACAGCGGCGCAGGCGCTTGTTTCTTGTCTGCGATTTTGCAGGAAAATGTGCCGGAGAAATACTCTTTGTCCCCAAAAGCCTGCGCGGGTATTTTGAGGCGGGCGGAACGCCGCGGCAAGGACTTGCCGCCTTTGCTGAAAGCCGCCCTGATACAGCAGGCGGGGAAATCGTCGTTCTGAACGATCAGGGCGGGGCGTCGCTGACGGTGGAGCGTTCCGGCCTCTCTCCCACCCTCCGCAGCCAGACCCACGGCAATCTGCCAGTGGTGGCCGCTGGCTTCGACTTACAGCAGATCACCAGCAAGACCAACCGCTCCACCCTGCGGCCCGTCCAGCCCACCCTATGCGAAACGGGACAGCCCCATGTGGTGACGATGGCGACGGGGCAGGCCAACGCGGAAGTGCTGGCCGACATCGCCCCCACCCTCAACTGCAACCATGAACAGCCCTTTTTGGTACATCCGCAGATCGCCGGAACGCTGTGCGCCTCCGGCGCTGGCCTCTCCCGGCCCGCTGGCATGGGGAGTGAAACCGACTTCTGCATCACCCGCTACGCCGACCTGATCGTGCGTCGCCTGACACCCCTGGAATGTGAGCGTTTGCAGGGCTTCCCGGACTTCTGGACGG
>CAJUAC010000297.1 GCA_910583885.1 uncultured Oscillospiraceae bacterium
CGGTGAGACGCATTTCACAGCCGCTTATTTCTGCTTCGGGCGGGTGGGGGCATGACGCGCCCTGTCGGGCAGCTTGGTCTGTGCGGCCTGCCCCTCCTTGAGCCGTTCCAGCCGTACCCGGACAGATTGCCGGGGTTTTGCCGGAGTTTCCGGCGCAGCCTGCCTGGGGGACGCGCTCTGGACGATCTGTACTTGCTGGGGCGCTTGTTTCAGCTCCCCACTGTTTACCATCTGCCGCAGGGCGGCGATCCTCTCGTCCAGCTTCGCTTGATACTGCGCCTGCCGCCCCTCGCCCATGCCGGGGATCAGGGCCTCCGCTGACCGCTTCAGTTCGGTGATACTGCAGTGGTTGCGGAAAAAGGGCAGCAGATTGCTGTTCAGATCGTCCATGCTCTTTTGTATGAACGGCAAAAAGGATGCTTGAAAATCATCCCGGTACTTCGCGTCCACCTTGGAAAAATCCAGCTCCCCCATGATACGCTCCGGGTCGGCGCGGTAGCTGGCCAGCCGCTGTTCCATCTGCTCCAGCAGCCCGCCCCGGCCCGATCCGATCTCCAGCGGGAGCCAGTAGCGGTCGCTGGTATCGCCCCGCATATAGTCAATTTTGACTTTGACCGCATGGGGAGTGGCCTTTGCCTCGTGGCGGCTGGCATCCATCTGGCGTACATACTCGTTGGCTTCCGATAGGGTCATCTGCTTGCCCACGGGGAAATTCCGATCCCGACTTTCCATAACAGTAACAACAGGCTCGGCGGCAGGGTGGAGATTGGCAGTCGGGGCCTCCGGCCCCTCGATAAAGGGCGGTTTCATCAATTCGTCCGCCGCACTGGAAACGCTCTGCGCGAACGCTTTCCACTTATCGGCCACGGCCCGCACGGTGCAGAGTCCGCGCTTGAAAAATCCGGTCACGATGTTGGCGCTCTCAGAAAGCAGGTCTTTCACGTCCTTCTTGAGATTGCCGGTGATTTCGCCCATTCGGTTGTTGGGTTCCATGTTCGCCTCCTTTGAGTGTTGCCGGATAATGCGTCTCACCGTGAGACGCATTTCCGTGTAAAGTGCGCTGAATAAATACGTCTCACGGT
>CAJUAC010000298.1 GCA_910583885.1 uncultured Oscillospiraceae bacterium
ACGGTGCCCGCATAGTCGGCGGTGACGGTGTAGCCCTTCACATAGGAGCTGGTGGCGGAGCCGGAGTAGGAGGCCACGGCGGTAAAGTGGCCGTCCCCCTCGGTCTGCCAGTTCACGGTCTGGAGGGTCAGGGAGTGGCCGTTGTCGGTGATGGACTTGGGGATATACTGCGTGTCCTGGTCGGCAAGGCCGGGGTAGGTGCGGGTGGCGGTGACGCTCTTGGTGGAGCTGCCATACCCGGCCACCTCCACCTTCACCGTGTCCAGCTTCAGGGCCAGCGTCCCGGCAAGGCCGTCCTCGGTGACAAACTCCTTTGTCTGCGGCAGGAGGGCCAGCACCGCGCCCATGTCCTTGCTCTGGCTGGGCACGGACACGGTTTCCGTGTGCTGACGGCTCTCGTTGGCGGGAAGCTCCTGTTTCAGCAGGTCGGTGAGGGTGTAGTGGTAGCCCTCCTGCTCAAAGTCGGAACGGGGGATGCCAGCGGGGTCGTCCTCCGGCCCCAGGTCGTACATCTTCCTGATCTCGCCGCCGTCCTCGCTCCGGGTGACGGCGGTGGGGTAGCAGGGGGACGGCTGGGCGGGTTCAGGCGGGTCGGCGGCAAAGGCGGCGGTGGTCATGGTCATGGCAAGGGCCAGGACGCACAGCAGCCGAGCCGCGTGGGTGATGGTTTTCCGCTTCATAGAAAAATTACCTCCATGTTGTTGATTTTGGGCGCAAAAAAGCCCCGTGGCGTCCACGGGGTCAAACGCTGCCCGGTGTTTGATGGTTCGTGCGCTGGCGCGTTTCCTTTCAAGGTTTTTACCGGCTGAAAAAGGATGGGCAGGGTCTTTCTTTTCAGCAGGTACAGCAGGTTTGGAGGGGGAGAGTGTGAGAGGGGGAGGGCGTGGAAAGTGCCAGGGCCGCAAAAGGGCAGACTGTCCCCCAGGTGTGACGTTCATCGTTCCCTCGCCCTTTCCCGCTTGCGGTACATCTCCAACGCCTTCACGATGGTGTCCTCGATCTTCTGTGCGGGCGTCCCCGCAGGGAAAAACTTGTCGATGCGGTTCCGGGGTATCTTGAATTGCTCCACCTGATTGGG
>CAJUAC010000299.1 GCA_910583885.1 uncultured Oscillospiraceae bacterium
TGGTGATCGTGCCGGTGGCATTCACTGAGGAATCCTTGGGCAGCGTGTAATTGTTCGCCTTGGCGCTGCTTTTTAGCTCTACGAGGATGGTAGCAGACTTATTCTCCCCAGCATTCGGGTCATCATAGTTGCCAAAGGCGGTGTAGTCCTGGCCGAGGGCCAGCGTTTCGCCGTTCACCAGCCCGGTAAAGGTCACGCTGGACACAGAAGCGGCAGTATTGCCATCGTAGGTCTTGGATGCCACTGTCGCGCCGGTGGCGGTCAAGGTGGCCTTGCTGATGGTCACGCTGGCCGGGACCGCGCCCATGGACTGGGGCAGGGTGTAGTTGGACGCCGCCCCGCCGGTGAGGGTCAGCCGGGGCAGGGTAACGCTGGTATACGTCTCTGCGTCGGAGCCGCTCAGCGTTCCGGTCAGTCCGGTGAGGTCAACGGATACATTGTCGCTGTTCAAAACTCCGTCCAGAGTCACGCCAGTGATCTGCACCGAATTGGTTCCGTCATATGTCCTATCCTTCGCCGCTGCGCCGGTGACGGTCAGCGGGGCCGGGGTGACGGTGACTTTGCCTATTACATTGAAACGTTTAACAATGGTATTATTTCCCTGATAAGAAAGGCGGGGGTACGCATCATACCAGTATTCTCCAGCTGGCAGATCAGCTGGCAGTTTGACTTCAAGCTCGCGCCCAAGATTCCAGGATTTGCCGTCAGACAGTGCCATCAGAACCCAGCAATTGTCCGCACTATCCGCCGGCTCAAGGCTGTAGCCATCCGCCAGCTCCGCCGTGCAGACCAGCGTTGCGCTCCCTGTCTTCCCGTAGGTCACAGAAAAATCGGGCGTTATGGAGACGGTCCCCACGACTGTCTCAATTTCGCATTTGTCGCAGGAACGGCGGATGATACCTGTTGCCGAGGTACACTGGTGTACCCAGTTGTGGGCCTCCGTCTTCTTCCCGCCGCACAGGGTACAGGTCTGCCAGTGATTTGTTTCATCGTGCCCGTAGTCATCAGAGTATGCGCAGCTCTCCGCAGCTCCCGCATACCCGCAGGCCAGACAGGTCATGGCGTGGGTTTCCACA
>CAJUAC010000300.1 GCA_910583885.1 uncultured Oscillospiraceae bacterium
GTGTCCTGGCTCACCGGAGGGACCCAGTTCGTCAACCAGGCGGATGTAGGCGGCGTGTACAACGGTCAGTGGATCATGGCAACCAGCAGATGGGTCACCAGGGTCTACAAGCCCGCCCAGCCCCTGCCTCGCACCGGCTATTGAGCCGGTCTGACCATGCTGAATGGGGAGCCGCCTGTCAAGGGCGGCTCCTCGTCTGTAAATTTGATTTGAACACAGGGAGGAAAATCAACATGAAGTTCAAGAAAATGTTCCGTATCCTTGCCGCCGCCATGGTGGTGGCGGCCCTCTGCTGCGCCCCCGCCTTCGCCGCCGGGGATGTGGCCTCCGCCGTGGAGAGCACCTGGACCGATGCGGCGACCCAGATTAAGACCGTGGTAGAGAACGTGGTCTTCCCCGCGCTGGACATGGTCCTCGCCATCGCCTTCTTCACCAAACTGGGCATGGCTTACTTTGATTACCGCAAGCATGGCCAGTTCGAGTGGACCGGCCCGGTAATTCTCTTCGCCTGCCTGGTCTTCACCCTCACTGCTCCCTCCTATATCTGGGGCATCATCGGGATTTGATGGGATCGGACAGCGGATGCCCTTCGGACAGGAACTGCGGAACGCCGTCGCCAAACGCCGCCCGGACGCTGTCTGTCTGGGCGGCGTCTGCTACATCCGGCTGGGCGGGGAAACTCTGGCAAAGGCCGCGCTCACCTCGGGAGGCGGCAATTACGACGGAATCCAGGTGACGGTCCTGAACCGGCGTACCGGACCTGTGGATTCCATCACCATCCGTTCCTGGGATGTGCCTCACGGCGTGAAAAAGCCTCCTGACTTCGGGGAAAAAGCGGATTGGGATATCTACCGTCCCACGCTGGATATAGACAGGCTCTGGGAATTGGCGGAGGAATACCTGCGCCTTTTCCAAGAGCCTGATACGGAAATGAGGTGATTCTCAATATTTATCTTTGATTTTGTAGCGTCCACCATCATGGACAATCTTGTGGACTGGTTCTATGGGCAGGTGGTGGGCTTCCTCGGCAACTTCTTTGCCGAGATGGGGAACATGGGCGTGGAGCTGTTCG
>CAJUAC010000301.1 GCA_910583885.1 uncultured Oscillospiraceae bacterium
AGCACCGCTGCACCGCCGCCGCCATGCGCCACTTCCGGGCCGAGGTCATGGAGCTGTGCCAGGGGGCAGGGCTGTACCAAATTGACCTGCTGGGTGGGAGCAAGAACCGTGTCACCGAGCGCGAGTATTGGGCGCAGAAGAAAGGGCAGCTTGCTCTGGACACCGAAGCTGCCGCCCAAGGCAAAACGCCCACCAAGTTTGAAACGGACAAGGAGAAGCTGCGCCGGGAGATCCGGGCCGTCCTCGCCGTGGCTGTCAGCTTCGAGGACTTTGCCCAGCGGCTGTTGCAACGGGGCATCACCGTCAAGGAGAGCCGGGGCCGGTTGTCCTATCTCACCCCCGACCGGGCCAAGCCCATCACCGCCAGGAAGCTGGGGGATGAGTTTGACCGCGCCGCCGTCAGTGCCGCTCTGGAGCGCAACGCCGCCCGTCCCAGCCGGGGAGCCAAGCCCAGCATCCGGGAGCAGCTACGCCAGCCCCAGGGCGTCCAGCGCATGGTGGACATTGAGGCCAAGAAAGCCCAGGGCAAGGGCAAAGGCTATGAGTATTGGGCGACCACCTTCAATCTGAAACAGATGGCAAACGCCCTCAACATCTACACAGAGTATGGCTTTTCCTCGCCAGAGGAATTGGACGCCGCTGTGTCCGCCGCCTATGCCGCTGTGCATGACAGCTCCGCCAAGCTGAAGCCTATCGAATTGGCCTTGAAAGAAAAAAAGGAGCTGCGGCGGCAGATCATCATCTACCGGGACACCAAGGCCGTCCGGGAGGGCCTCGCCGCACAGAAAACGCCCAAAGCCCGCGCCGCCTACCGGCAGGAGCATGAGGCCGACATTCTCCGCTCCGAGGCCGCTGTTCGTTTCTTCAAGGCCAACGGCATCACCAAGCTGCCCACCACCAAGGAGCTGACGGCGGAGATCGAGGCGCTGATGTCCGAGAAGAACGCCGGATACACCGAGTACCAGGAGCGCAAGCGGGAGGCGGACGAGCTGCTGACCGTCAAGCGGAACATCGACCAGGTGCTTCACGGTGCGCCCAGCCAGCGGAGGGACGAGCATGACCGATAAC
>CAJUAC010000302.1 GCA_910583885.1 uncultured Oscillospiraceae bacterium
CCTGGGTGCGCTGGCTGGCGTCGTGGGACTGGATGGACATACCCACCTGGACGATACCCCAGCCCAGCACGATCACACCCACGGCCTTGATGATGGAGAAGATAAAATCACTCAGGTTATTTACGATGGTAAGCGGGTCGCCGCCGGCGGCGAAGGCCGGACAGGTCATGGCGGCGCAGAGAGCCAGGGCCAGCACAGCGGTGAAGTAGCGGCGCTTGGCCCGGCGCTGGCGGGCGGTGATGGTTTCAACGGTCTTTTTCATTGGATAGTTCCTCCTCGTCAATGATGATAATATTGTCCAGGCCCTCGAACGGCAGGCTCAGGTCCTCCTGCGCGAAGGTCAGGCCGGGATGATGGATGTAGGGGGCGGCCCCGCCGTCCTCGGTCAGCTTGATATTGGGGTGCTTGAGAATGTCGTACTTCCTGTCCATGACCGGCCTCTCGCCCCGGATAAAGACGATGGCGTAGGCGTTGTCCATGGCCCGTACTTCATCGGGCGTAAGTAATTCGCGGCCCGTCTGCTGGTACGATGTGGAGCTGGAGCCGTGGGAGCCCTTGGAAATACTGCGGTTCCGGGTGTCCAGTGTCTCCTTGCCCAGCATTTCGGAAATGTACTTGTGTGTGCTTTGCTCGTTCCCGCCCAAATAGATCAATGTGTCCGCGTTACCCATCAGGCCCTCCCAATCGTCTTTGAACAGGGCTTTGAGGGCGGAAATGTTTTGCAGGACGATGGTGGACATGATATTGCGGGAGCGCATGGTGGCCTGGAGCTTGCCAAAATCGTCCGGCAGGGAGACGTTGCAGAACTCGTCCATCATCAGCCGGACTGGAACAGGCAGCGCCCCCTGGTGTACCTTGTCCGCCTGATAGTAGAGGGCCTGAAACGCGCAAGTGTAGAGCATACCTACGAGGTAGTTGAAGGTGCCGTCATTGTCGGGGATAATGGCAAAGACGGCCTGCTTGCGGTCCCCCATCAGGCCCAGTTCCATATCGTCCCGGCTGGTGATGCCCACGATCTCCGGGATGATGAACGCGGACAGCCGGACGGCGGCGGACAGAAGAATAC
>CAJUAC010000303.1 GCA_910583885.1 uncultured Oscillospiraceae bacterium
ATTCCTGGACGCAGGCTGTCGTCTGGCGGTACAAGGCCGGTCTGCTGTCCGACCCCGTGGTTGCCTGCGCTGAGGAACTGCTGTGCGTCTACAACAATCTGGAACACACCAATTATTCCAGTATTGACGAGACCATGGACGGCAGATCGTTCCGGGACCGGGCGCAGTATATCCTCGACCTGGGCGCGCAGGGCGTATGGGGCGAGTGTGAGGTCTATGAGTACGCCTACACCGGCCCCGGCTCCAGCTACCACCCCTCCAACGATGTGCAGGCTGTCATGGTGGGGGAACTGAATGTCACCCGTGAAAAGTACAGCTTGACGGTCAAGAAGGTGGATTCCACCAATCCCAACAAGACTCTGCCCGGAGCGCGGTTCCTCGTTGCCTCTGAAAATGGCGCCTACTCCAAGGAAGTGGTGACAGGCAGCGACGGCACTGTGACCGTACCCAATTTGGAGGCCGGCACCTATGCCGTAACCGAACTGGAGGCCCCGGAGGGCTACGAGATCGACAATCCTGGGCCGCAGTATGTTGTTCTGCCCAGCGGCAGTGATAAGACCGTGACGGTCACATTTTCTGATACGCCTGAGATTACTGGCGAGGGAAGCATCCGCAAAGTAGATGCGGACGATCCCACCAGGGGTCTTGCCGGGGCGGTCATTAAAATTGAGGGCGTGGACAACGATTTCACCGGAACCTACGTCACCGGCGCGGGCGGATACCTCACCGATGTGCCTTGGAAAGATATGCCCCTGGGCAGCTTTACCGCTGAGGAGGTCACACCCCCGGAGGGCTACACCAAAAGCCCGGATGTCAATAAAACCAAGCAGACCTTTGTCTGGGACGGCAAAACCGACATCGCTCTTGTCTTTGAAAATGACGCCAAGGTAAAGGTCAAGCTCATTAAACTGGATGACAGCGGCAATCCCCTCCCCGGCGCTGTTTTTAACATTGTGCGTGACGGTCAGATCATCGGTACGGAGGAGACCAAAGCGGACGGCTCCATCACCGTCACCGATGTGACCGAGGGGATGTACGCCTTCGTGGAGGTGTCCGCCCCCGCCC
>CAJUAC010000304.1 GCA_910583885.1 uncultured Oscillospiraceae bacterium
GCCCGTTGCCCACATAGATGCCCACATGGGTCACGCCGTTGGGGTTCGGCGCGTCATAGGTGTGCCAGAAGAAAATGAGATCACCGGGCTGGGCGTTCGCCATGGATACGGGGGTGCAGATGTTATAAAGGCCCTGCGCCCCCAGCCGTCCCACGTTCCATCCGCTGTGATTGATAACCCAGCTTACAAAGCCCGAACAGTCAAAGGAAGTGGAGGGGGAACTGCCGCCCCAAACGTAGGGATAGCCGAGGTACTTCTGCGCTTCTTCCAGCATGGCGGCGTAGGTTTCGTCCGTGACCGGCTCCCCAGGGTAGGCGGGTATCTCCACGCCGCCCGGTGTGCCGGGAATGGCCCCAGCGGTTGAACCGTCATAGCCGGTGTCCACGAAATAGTAGGGGTTCAGGTACTCGCCGTTCAGCATGATCTCCAGATGGAGGTGCGGCCCGGTGCTGTTGCCGGTACTGCCCACGGCGGCAATCACGTCCCCCCGCTTGACCTCCTGGCCCGCGCTGACGGAGAGGCTGGAACAGTGGGCATACCGGGACTGATAGCCCTTTTCGTCCTCAATCACCACGCACAGACCGTAGCTGCCAGCGTCCCCGGCGGAAACCACCCGCCCGTCATGGATGGCCCGGATGGGCGTACCCTGCGCCACAGCAATGTCCACGCCCCGGTGCAGATTCTTCTCTCCGGTGATGGGATGGACCCGGTAGCCGTAGCCGCTGGACACATAGCCCAGCCATGGAAAATCAAAGGGGTTCCCATACGCCTGCCGGTTGCCGAGGGTCTGCTGATACACGTTGTAGCGGTCGGTCTGCTCACCAGGGGACAGGCTTCCGGCGATAATGCTGGAGAGGGACCGGACAGTCAGTGTGGTTTGCAGGACGTACCAGTCGTAGGGGTCGCCGTTGCTGTCATAGCGGGTTTCCACAATAACCTCCCGCGTGAGGGTGTACTGCTCCCCGAACAGCCGCGCAAGTTCCGCCTGGACCTGTTCAAAGGTAAAGGCGTTGAACATGGTGGAGAGATAGCCCATCAGTTCAT
>CAJUAC010000305.1 GCA_910583885.1 uncultured Oscillospiraceae bacterium
CACGGCAGCGTGACGCTGGAGGAATTGATGCGGGACAATCCCGCGGAACAGCACCAGCGGGAGATGGGAGGGATGAAATAATGGTGCTTCATGTAGCAAAAAGCCCGTTCAGCAATGATGTGGCACACATCAGTTTCCCGGCGGAAGCGGACCAGGTCAGAAACGAGGTGCTCGCCGTGGAGGACTTCGGCGGCTGGGCCCCCGCGCATATCATCGGCGGCGACGGGGCTGCGCAAGCCCTTGCCGGATACCTCGGGCGCGACGCCCTGTTCAGCGAAGCAGGCGTCCAGAAGCTGAACCAGCTGGCCGGGCTGGTGGATGCCATGGATCTGGAGGCCCAGAAGGTTTTTGCCGGTGCTCTGGTGAAACCATGGATCTGGAAGCCTTCTGCGAGGAGTACGATCTGGATTACCCGGACAACCCCATCAAATTCGAGATGCGCCCCGCCACCCCCAAAGAGGCGGGGCTTTTTTATGCCTTGCCACCCGAACAGGACGAGGAGCTGGGGACTGTCGGCCAAGTCCGCATCGACTTCGGGCGCGATGGGGACGAGTTCCGGCACACCTGGTGGCCCCGCAGCCCCGAAGGGCTGAACACCCCGGAGTTACAGGAGGAGCTGGGTCAGGTGGTGAAACAGCTGCGCCGGGGCGTGCTGAAGGATTTCTCCACCATGCTCCGCTGGTGCCATCTCCACGGGGGCGAGATTGCGGGCGGCATCTGTACCCAGAACTACGGCTACGTGGTGGAAACGGAGCGGTACCGCTACTGCCTGCGGTGCAACCCAATCCGGGGAGATTACCAGGCGTACCTGTCCTGTTTCGATCTCCAGGAGCAGGAGATGCGTCAGGCGCGGGAGCCTGAGCCGGAAGCCAGACAGGACATGACGATGGGGGGCATCAGCTGATGAGGAAACCGGACTGCGTCCTGATCGGTGAGAACGGGAACATTTTCAACCTGATGGGCACCGCTTCCCGCACCCTGCGCCAGCATGGACTGGAGGAGCAGGCGGACGAGATGCGGGAGCGGATCATGGGCGGGGAGTGC
>CAJUAC010000306.1 GCA_910583885.1 uncultured Oscillospiraceae bacterium
CTTGGATAAGGTATTCCATATCCGCACATTCAGCAGCCCCAACGGAGCCTGTCAGGAAGTGGAGCTGGATCTGCCAGCCACGGATTACGAACTTCTCGACGCGATGGAACAGCTCCGGCTGGAGGACGGAAAGCACCCGTATCTGGAGTTCCATGCTGTCGAGGAATACGACTACTTGAACGAGCGCATTCAGGAGACAGACATCTTCCCGCTCAATGCCCTGGCCAAGCGGCTGGCAGAGCTGGACACGCGAGGTATGGCCGTCTTCGAGGGGCTGGTCTGCATGGATATTCAGAAAGGCGTGGAAACGATCCCCATTGGCAGCCTGATCGACTACGCCTACAGCGGGGAATGCTGCCATGTGTTGGAGGATGCCGTGACCGATGAGGAACTGGGCAGGTTCCTTGTGGAGAACGGGTTTATCCCGGAAACAGACGCCATTCCGGACGCCACGCTTGAGCTGCTGGACTACGCGCAGATTGGGAAGAACCATCGGGAGGCGGAGGGCAGTACATTTACCGGCTTCGGCTATGTGGAGCGGCACAGCGAACCGCGTCAGGTTTACAAAACCCTGGATCTTACGCCGAAAAAGCCCGCGTACACCATCCTGGCTGAGACATATGACGGAAACCGGGTGGAGTTCCCATACCCGGCCAACGCTCCCATGGGGACGGAGCCGGTGCGCTGTGTGGACTGCACCGCGCCGTCACTCATCGGTCTGACCAGTGGAATGGAAACTGTGGACCTGCTGGCCCGCAGACTGGCAGGGCTGGAGCCGAAGGCACTGACCGCTTACAAGGCCCTGCTGGAAGCCACAGATTGCAAGGACATCCTGAGCGCCGGGGCGCTCATGGACTCGCTGGACAACTATGTCTTCTCCCCCCAGTACAGCTCCCCCATCGAAGTGGCGAAGGGGGAGCTTTCTCTTATCCTCTGTGAGCCGGACGCGGCGACACTCGCCCCACACCTGAATCTATACCAGTACGGACAGGCGCTGATCGAAAAGTGCGGCGGCGTTCTGACTCCCTACGGCCTGATCGAGC
>CAJUAC010000307.1 GCA_910583885.1 uncultured Oscillospiraceae bacterium
TGACGGCCAAGGCCGTGTCCTCCCTGATCAGCGCCATCGCCGGACTTTTGGGCGGCGCGTTCCTGATCCCGATTATCTGCCTGATTGTTTTAGTTGCGGCGATTATCGCCTCACCATTCGGCATCCTCTTTGCCAATGAACCGACGCCGGGGGCCATGCCCCTCAATGTGGCCGTGGGGCAGCTCAACATGGAGCTGGCCAACACACTGGAGACGATGCAGACCGGCGACTACGACAGCATCGACATCCAGGGCCAAGGCCCGGACTGGCGGGAGGTTGTCGCCGTGTTTGCCGCGAGGACGGCGGGGGCCGACGACGGAACAGACGTTGCCGCCCTGACCCCTGACCGGGTGGACCGGCTGAAGGCCGTCTTTTGGGATATGTGCGCCATTTCCTCGGAGGTGGAGACAATATCCCACCCGGACAGCGACCCGGACGATGATACGGACGATAGCTGGACGGAGCGTATTCTGCATATCACCATCACGGCCAAAACCGCCGAGGATATGCGGACAGAGTATGCCTTTACCGAGTATCAGAACCAGGCGTTGACGGAGCTGCTGGCCGAGCTTGCCACAATGGATCTGCTGCTTACCGACCTGTCTGCGTCCCAGGAGCAGGCCCGGAACATCCTGCGGAACCTCCCCGCCGGTCTTTCCCCGGAACGGCGGGCCGTGGTGGAGACTGCCTGTAAGCTGGTGGGGAAAGTCAATTACTTCTGGGGCGGCAAAAGCCGGGTGATCGGCTGGGACAGCCGCTGGGGAACCATTCAGAAGGTATGGGCGGACGGCAGCAGCACAACCGGAACCTACCGGCCCTACGGCCTCGACTGCTCCGGTTTTGTGGATTGGGTATTTTACAATATCTCCGATGGGGCCTACACCATAGGCCACGGCGGGGGCGCTCACGCCCAGCATACTTACTGCACAGCAATTACCTGGACTGAGGCGCAGCCGGGCGATTTGGTTTTCTACCCGGAGGACACCCACGTTGGCATCGTGGGCGGCTGGGACGAGAGCGGCAATATCC
>CAJUAC010000308.1 GCA_910583885.1 uncultured Oscillospiraceae bacterium
GTGGTGGAATTGTTGGCGATGCCGGAGAAATCATAGCGTATCTGCTGGCCGGGCATAACCTCCACGAAGCCGGTTTTCTTAATGCTGACGTTGGTGTACAGGGCCTTGTTGGTCATGGCCGTCTTGACGATCTGGCCGGCGTGCTCGATCTCCACCTCAATGGGGGTTTTGTCCAGCCCGTAAAAATCGGCAGCCTTGGATTCCACAATTTTGTATCGCCCTAACGGCAGAGGCTTTGACACAGCGACGCCATTTTTATCGGTGCGGATAGTATCCACCAGATTGCCGGTGCGGTAGTGGTAGATCTCGAACTCGGTACCAGGGATAGGCGTACCGGCGGGCCAGCCGTTCATGGAGTTGTAGTCCTCAGAGGTCTTGGTGATCTGGATCTGCCCGGTGATGGCGGTGTTCTCCCAGGTGATCTCGGTAGTGGTCCCATCAGTGACATAGACCGTCTTCAGCTGGGTATCCACCAGATAACCGTCATTCTCCAATTCCCGCAGGTAGTAGCGGCCAGAGCCGGGCAGGTCGTCGATATGGACGTAGCCCTTGTCATCGCTGCTGTACTGCCCGATGGGATTCTTGTTGGCGTCATAGAGGAGGAAGGTCACCCCGTAGATGCCCTGCTTGGTAACGCTGTCGACCTTGTGAATCAGGATGCCGCTGACTGCCCGATTGGTGACGGTGACTGTGGTGGCTTTGCCGTCCCGGACGGTGAAATAGGTGGGGGTGGCGTCCAGCTCGAAGCCCTTGCCGGCCTCAATCTCCACCGCGTAGTAGTCCCCGGCATCCAGATCCAGGTGGGCGCGGCCCTGCTTGTCGGTGGTAATGGTGTCCACCAAGCCGCCGTCCATGCGGCGGATCTCAAAGGTGGTGTTGGGGATTCGCTGGCTCTTGTCAGCCTCGTTGACCTTGATCAGCTCCAGCCCGCCCACAGGCGTGTTGTAGAATTTCAAAGTCTGAGCGTCTCCTACCTTGATCTGGATGGACTTGGGGGTGGTGTCCAGCAGGTAGCC
>CAJUAC010000309.1 GCA_910583885.1 uncultured Oscillospiraceae bacterium
CGCCGGCCTACCGAAAATGGCTGGCACTGGCCGCTTGTCTGGCCCTGACGGTGAGCCTGGTAGGGGTAGCTTTTGCCGCCGAAGCCAGGGAGTATGGCGCGGCGGTAGCGTTCTTTGACGAAAACGGGCTGTCTACCGAGGGCCTGAGCCGGTCAGACGTGAAAGCTGTCTACCGGGATATTACCAGCCAACATTTCACCTATGACAAGACGGCGGAGGTGATTGAGCGGGCGGTGCCGGGGCTGGAGATCTCCCAGCGGGAGCCCACGCCGGAGGAACTGGCGGCGCTGTGGGATCGGAATGTGTGGCGCAGCACCCGGCCGGAAACCGGGATCAGCTACCGTCTGGACTATGCGGAGAAGCTGGACAAAACCCTGGGCTTTGACGTGCTGGATAAGAGCATTCTGGCGTGTTACCGGGACAGCGAATTGCTGTGGACGGCGGAATTCCCTGACCTCTATGTGGAGGGCAGCGTCCACACCTCCGCCGGAACAGCGGTGTGGGGGTACAATGATACCTGGTCCAGCGAACAGCCCAAGTACTCCTGTGTGGCCCGGGTGGACGAGAGCGGGAACATTCTGTGGCAAAAGCAGTTGGAGCATGGCTTTGAGCGGGAATATATCGCCGCCGTGGTGGACAACGGGGACGGCACCTGGGCGGTGTTCAGCCGGGGGGACTTCCGGCACCTCTGCCTGAGCCAGTACGACATGGACGGGAACGAGCTGTTCAACTACGACGCTGAGGTGGGAAACCTCGGCATCTGGAACGTGGTGTGCCTGGGGGACGGCTACTTGGTACAGCTGGGGAACACCACGGACGGCGAGACTGCCCGACTGGTGAAGCTGAGCCGGGATGGAGGCACACTGGACACCTTCATTTACGAAGGGGAGGACTGCGATTACACCATCACCGATATGATTGAGTTTGGGGGCCGGGTGTACCTGTCGGCCTATGCCGTTCCCAAGCAGACAGACAGGGGCGGACGGTATGAAATCGCTGATATCCTGGCCTACC
>CAJUAC010000310.1 GCA_910583885.1 uncultured Oscillospiraceae bacterium
AAATCCCCCACCGACTGCCAAAGCCCCGACCACCAGGCCGGAATCCCCTCAAAAAACGAAACCAGCGCCTCCCAGGCCGCCGGTATAGTCTCCGTAAAAAACGAACAGATAACCTCCCAGGCAGAAACAAAAAAGTCCCTCACCTGCGCCCAGACCGCATCCACCGCATCCCGGAACCACTCACACTTATTATAAAGCAGCACCACAGCCCCGATCACCGCAGCAATAGCAATGGGAACCCACCCGATAGCCGCCACCACCGCCGACAACGCCGGAACCACCGTCCCCGACACAAACCCGATCACCCCGGAAACAGCCCCCGCAACCTTCGGAACCACCGTCAAGATCGTCCCGACAGCCCCGACAACTTTCCCGACCACAATCAGCACCGGCCCCAGAGCCGCCGCCACCAGAGCCACCGTCACAATGACCTTCTTCGTCCCCTCGTCCAAACCATTCAGCCAGTCCACAAGCCCCTGAATCCACCCGACAACCTGCCGGATAGACGGCATCAGAATCTCCCCTATGGAAATTGCCAGCTCCTCCAACTGGCTCTTCAAGATCGTAAGCTGCCCCGCCAGATTGTCCTGCATGGTCTCGGCCATCCGCTCCGCCGTACCGTCACAGTTATTGATAGCACTGTTCAGCTTCTCAATATCCCCAGGAGCCGCATTCATCACCGCCAGGAACCCGCTCATGGCATTCTTCCCCACCAGGACCTCCGCATTGGCCGCCCGTTCAGATTCCGACATCTGCGCAAACGCCGCCCGGCAGTCTGTCAGGATATCCCCCAGGCTTCTCATACTCCCATCTGCATTGGTGGTCTGCACCGTCAGCTCCCCAAAGGCATCCCCAACAAAAGTCACTTCCCCCGTCAGGCTCGTCAGCATGGTCCGCATAGCCGTACCCGCCTGGGAAGACTTGATGCCCGCATTAGCCATCAGCCCGATAGCCTCCGCCGTATCCTCCGCCGTGAACCCCAAAGCCCCGGCAACCGGCGCGCAATACTT
>CAJUAC010000311.1 GCA_910583885.1 uncultured Oscillospiraceae bacterium
TCGGTATCCGGGTCAACGGCGGGGGCCTTGCCGGTGCAGTCTTTCAGAGAGAGGACGCAGACGGGGCAATCGGTGTTGACCTCGCCTGGGGCGCACTTGTCCTTGCAGACGCAGACCGGCTCAGGGTCAGGAACAGCGGACACGTTGCTGTCCTCCGGTTCCTTGTCCTTCTCCGCCAGAGCCAGAAGGTCGGATTCCGTGACGGCGTTGAGGAAGTAGACGTTCTCACTCTCCCGCTGCTTGTCGATCACCAGATAAAAGGTGTTATCGCTGGGGGTGGTGAAGGTGAAAAACTCCTTGCTGTCCTGGTCTGTCACATTGTCCACCACCGTGCCCTGGCCGTCCGGGGTCAGGGGCTTGGCCGTCTGCTCCGGGTCCGTGGTCACGCTGGCCGAACCAGAGGGCGGCGTAGTCGTGGAGGGTTCCGTCTTGGACGGCGTGGTGGTATTGGTGGCCGGGGGCTTCACCGGCGTAGTAGCTGCCGGAGGTGTAACCGTGGGCTTCTGGTCCTGGTTGGGCTGGCTGGTGGCCGGGGCTTTGTAGTTGGGGTTCTTCACCTGATATGTCCGCGAATAGTTCCCAGCCTTGTCCGCCGCCTGGACAGTGATCTGCTCAGAAGTCCCCAGGTCTTTCAGGGGCACATCCACCGCATTGCCGGTCAGGTTGGGATAGCACGTTCCATTTACGGTGATATGCGCCACGCCGGAGAGATCATCCGCAGCCTCCACCCGCAGCACATCTCCGCTGACACTGGCCCGCAGGGTGGGCGGGGTGGTGTCAAAGCACTCCATGTAGCGGGAGTTTTCGTAGACCTCCCCATCGTGGCCGGTGACGCGGACATAGATGGTGCAGTTGGCGGTAATGTCCACCGTGCCATAGTAGCGGCTGTCCCGCTGTTCCAGGCTGGCGGTGATGTTCCGCCAACTGCCGCCCCGGTCAATACGGACCTCCGCCGAAGCAAAGCCGCCGCCCGTCTCGTCCGTGACGCAGACCTTGGCGGCGGC
>CAJUAC010000312.1 GCA_910583885.1 uncultured Oscillospiraceae bacterium
ACTCGTCTGGCGTAAGCTGCTTTTCCGGCTGGGCGAAGAACTCCGGCACCTGCCGGTAGTCGGCCCCCTCGTCCACATAGTAGGCGGTCTGTTTCCCATCCTGCCGGAACACCACAATATCCCCCGTAGAGAGGGAATGTCCCTTGTAATCGGCGGGATGTTCTATGTTGAAGCGGCGGTAAATCTCGTCCAGCGTAGTGTCCTTGTCCAGCGGCGCGGTGTAGACAAGCTGGTAATTCTTCCTGTCCACCGAAAGCCCATCTGCCTGCAAGTCCTCATAGGAACGGTAGCGGAAGTCGCGTCCCTCCGGGCCGGGCGGCACTTGGTAGATGGAAAAGTTGGGCTGCGCCGGGGCCTCATAGTCAGAGGCAACATATTCCTCCACCGTCAGCCCGGCAGCGGCGGCCTCCTGTTCCAGCTCTGCCTCGATCTGTTTTTTATAGTCCTGCAAGCTCTGGTCGAAATCGGCAAGCTGCGGCGGCTCCGGCAAGTGGTACTGGCCCTGATTGAGAAGCGGGCGGCACTCCTTTACATAGTCCAAAACCGCGTTGAAATAAGCGGTCTGTTCCGGCGTCAGGGTTTCCCCGGATCGTAGGGGACGCCGGGCCTCCTGCTCCATAGCTGCCAGATTGCAATGCAGCTCCATATACGGGACAAACTCATGCAGCAGCATATCCCGCTGGGCCTTGTCCGCCTCCCATGCCTCCGGCCCCTCATGGTGCAGCACATGGTTTTTCCAGCTTTCATCCTGTGCGTAGTATTCGTGATAGCCCCGGATATGCTGGATCAGGGAACCGTCCCCGTCGCCAAAGTCCTGCCGTCCCTCGTAGCTGTCCGGCTGGCCCTGCATGGTAAAATCAATGCGGAACTTGGTCTTGTCGTACCAATGGCCCGTATAGCCCGGCTGCTCCCGTTCATGGCGTCTGGCGCTGTCCAGCTCCTTGAAAACGGCCTCGGCTTCATGCAGCGGCATTTGCTGGCCGTCTTTCAGATGGAGGCTTT
>CAJUAC010000313.1 GCA_910583885.1 uncultured Oscillospiraceae bacterium
TATCCCGGCGATACCATTGGGAGCCTTATGGCGGAGTGCGAGGAACTGTCACAGCAGATCGACAGCGAGAAAGACCGCCTGGAACGCTTCATGCTGGAGACCGGCGGGGCAAGTGACGCATCCGACCGCATAGAGGAGCGGATAGCCATCCTGCAAGATATGCTGGCGTCAGCTGAGGGCCGTTTGCAGGTGCTGAACGACGCCCAGGAGAGGGAGGCTTTTGCTCCTGAGAAAGAGCGGGCATCGGTGATAAAGGACCTTGCGGAGAGAAAGGCGGCGGCAACACAGAAACCGCCTGAAATGAAAAAGGAGAGGCACTCCCCCGGCATGGAGAGATAGCGGGGACACCCGCATCCCCGTTCCGGGCGTTTCAGGCACAACCAAAAGGAGCGAAAATGAGCGAAAAACTGGATAAGATCGGAGCAGACCGGGACCGCGCAAAGGAGAAGCGCGACCTGTGGGACGCCCGCTACAAGGAGCTTTGCCAGAAGTACACCCAGCAGGAGAACACGGAGATCCACGAGATGGTGCGGGCGCGGAACCTGACCCCGGACCAGCTTGCGGAGGTCCTGAAAGCCCTGCAAGGCGGGCTGTTCCCCTCCCCGGCCGCCATGCCGGGGGCGGGCGCGCCGGATACGCTGGCTGGCCGTGACAACAACACTTCTGAGATCAAGGAGGATAAAGAGCATGAAGATTAAGAGCATGATCGCCGGCCTTCTGGCGGGCGTTCTGATGATGGGCAACCTCTCCGCCGTCTGCTTTGCGGCGGAGGGCGCCCCGGCCCCCACCAGCGGGGGCGTTCCCACGGAGACCGTGGAGACTGCCCCCGCCGGAACGGACGGGGCCGCTGAGGACGGGGATGCCACGGAGACCGACAGCCCCGCCCTGCCCGATGGCGTCACCCTTGGCACAAAGGTCGTCCTGCCGGAGGGCGTGAGCATCGGTGAGGACGGGAAGATCACCTTTTCCGCCCAGGGCATGGAGCAGATCATGGAGGCCC
>CAJUAC010000314.1 GCA_910583885.1 uncultured Oscillospiraceae bacterium
AGGTCTTGACGATGCCCATGACGAAGAACAGCACCAGCAGGGCGCAGCCGATGGCTTGGAGCGCGCCGTTGATACCTTGGATGACCGTCCAGACTCCGCCGCCCTTGAACTCCTCCGGGGTGGTACTGAGGAGCTGCCAGATCTCCGCCAGCTTCCCGTTCCAGGTCCCCAGGGCGGAGTTGAGGTTGTCCACGATCCAGTTTCCGCTTCCCAATCAAATCACCTCCTGCGGGAAACGAGTGGGGAGGGCGCAATCGCGTCCTCCCACTGTCGTACTCCTCAACCGCCAGTGATGAGGGTGAGGATCTCCTTGGTAAAGGTAATGACAATGCCGCCCGCAATGGTCAGCATACCGTTGGCCCGCTGGGAGGGGTCGTGGCTCTTGAGGGACAGGCCCAGCTGGAGGATGCCGAAGCCCAGCAGGATCAGGCCGATGGCCCGGATCAGGGAAAAGATGAACTCACTCAGGTTCTCCACGATCTGGAGGGGATCGTCCGCGGCGAAGGCGGGGACGATCATGACGGCCATGGACAGCACCAGACAGGCGAAGAGGGCGTAGGCCCGCTTGGCGCGGCGCTCAATCTTCTTCTGGCGCTCCAGGGTGTTCAGGGGCTTCTGGGACTTCTGGAAAATCTTCATAGGTTTCAATCTCCTTTTCTTCGTCAGATGGTTCGGTTTCCAGGGCGAACAGCGGTTCCCCCTGGAATTTCAGTTCAGGCTTCTCCTGATGGTGGATGTAGGGCGGCCCGCCGCCGTCTATGGTGTAGCGGATGGCGGGGTGTTCGGTCAGCTCATACTTCAGGTCCATTACCGGCTTGGCTCCCCGGATGAACAGGATGGCGTAACGGTTGTCCAGCCCCCGCACTTCATCTGGGGTCAACAATTCGCGGCCACTCATTTGAAAATTGGTGGAGTACGAGCCGGATTTTCCCTTGGTCTGACCGTGGGTTTTCGTATCGATTGTGGCTTTCCCAAGGGCCTCGGAGATGTACTTGTGGGT